>JAZQIH010000123.1:0-1732 GCA_045541015.1 Anaerovoracaceae bacterium
TGCCTGGCACCGGTAAGCGCCAGCACCTGTGCTATCATAAGGGCAAGCCTGCCGTCTCCAACAACGCAGACATCCATGCCTGACTCTATCCTGACCTGCTCTGTTATCTCAAATGCTGCGGCAAGAGGCTCTGTAAACACTGCCTTTTCCGGGCTTAGACCCTTCGGAACTACATGCAGCAGCCTGGTCGGCATAGCAAGGTACTCAGCGAAGCAGCCGTCCCTGGACATGCCCAACGTCTGCCTTGAAAGGCAGTGCTTTTCCCTGCCCGTTCTGCAGTAAAGGCAGTCTCCGCAGCCCTCGTTGATCTCACCTACCACAAGCTTTCCTATAAGCGCAGGATCCGGGCTCTCTTCTACTATGCCGCAGAATTCGTGGCCCATTACGCCTTTGAAGTCCGGCCTGTAACCTTTCAGTATCTCCTTGTCCGTGCTGCAGATATCTGCAACAACTACCCTAACAAGGCTGTCCCCCGGCCTTCTTTGCGGCATAGGGGCGTCCTCTTTATAAACAGCCTTTTTTCCGTCAAAATAAAGTGCTTTCCTGGTTTCAATTTACAAACACCTGCCCCCGGGCGCGCCGGAAGCAGGTGAACTGGCTTAAAACTCGAAATCGCAGGCAACAGACGCGCTGCGCACCTGGTGCATATGCTTTTTAACAGGCATATGCACAGGGTGAGTCTGGTAAGCATCAAAGGCTTCCCTGTTTTCGAAAACAGTTATCAGAGCAAGGTCGTAGGATCTTTCGCTGTGCAGTATATCCGCGCCGGCTTCAAGATCTGTCATGCCTTCTATTTTGCCCTTCATACCGTAGAATGCCTCTACCAGCTGAGGGATCTCGGACTTGTATTCGTTCTTGATCTTAAACATTACTATGTGGCGTATCATGGTCTTTCCTTTCAGATCAGAACTTGCCTGCCTTTGCAGCTTCCTCTACGGAAACGGCTACTGATACAGTCATTCCAACCATGGGGTTGTTTCCTGCGCCTATAAGACCCATCATCTCAACGTGAGCCGGTACGGAGGAAGAACCTGCGAACTGCGCATCGGAGTGCATGCGGCCCATGGTGTCTGTCATACCGTAGGAAGCAGGACCAGCAGCCATATTGTCCGGGTGCAGTGTACGTCCTGTGCCGCCGCCGGAAGCTACGGAGAAGTACTTCTTTCCGGCCTCAGTGCGTTCCTTCTTGTAGGTGCCTGCTACAGGGTGCTGGAACCTTGTGGGGTTGGTGGAATTTCCGGTAATGGACACGTCTACATTCTCCTTCCACATGATAGCAACGCCTTCCTGTACATCGTTGGCGCCGTAGCAGTTTACCTTAGCTCTGGAGCTGTTCGGGTCCTTGGAGTAGCACTTGCGGAAGACTTCCTTGAGCTCTCCGGTAAAGTAATCGTACTCGGTCTCCACGTAGGTGAATCCGTTGATCCTGGAGATTATCTGGGCAGCATCCTTTCCAAGTCCGTTGAGTATAACGCGCAGCGGCTTGGTGCGGACTCTGTTTGCCTTTTCTGCAATACCTATTGCGCCTTCAGCGGCAGCAAAGGATTCGTGGCCTGCAAGGAAAGCAAAGCATTCTGTGTCTTCTTCCAGCAGCATCTTGCCAAGGTTTCCGTGGCCGAGGCCTACCTTGCGGCGGTCTGCAACAGATCCGGGGATGCAGAAGCTCTGAAGCCCCTCGCCTATTGCGGCAGCAGCCTCGGAAGCCTTGCGGCAGCCCTTCTTTATAGCAATA
>JAZQIH010000124.1:0-20601 GCA_045541015.1 Anaerovoracaceae bacterium
CGACTTGGTAAGCCGCGCCGGAGCCATAGCAGTTTCCGAGATAACAGCCAGCGGAAAGCCCAGCGTGCTGGTGCCTTCTCCAAATGTCACAAACAACCATCAGTATCACAACGCTAAAGCTGTTGCAGACGCAGGCGCAGCTCTTCTGATAGAGGAAAAGGATCTGCCGGAAGGCGGCAACGTTCTTGCCAAAAAGGTCCTTGAGCTTGCAAAGGACAGCGCAAAGCTGCAGCAAATGTCCGCAGACGCCGCCAGGATAGGGCGCGTGGATGCGGCAGAGGTAATATACAAGAACCTGGAACTGTAATATGGGTTTCGAAGAAGATCTCGAAAACAGGGTGTGGGCAGATCAGACCGCAGACGGCGAAGCTGACGAAGTCTTGGAAGAAGACTACGAAGCCTACGAAGAAGGCGCTCCGGAAGAGGATATCCCGGAGGACGTTCAGAAGGCAGCAAACAAGGCTGTCCAGACTTTGAGCGCGCTGAAACTTGCTTTAAAGAACAGCCGCAGCAGCGATAAGCCCAAAAAACGCAGAAGGCGCAGGAAAGCCAATCCTTTCTTTGTGCTTTTTGTGATAATACTCATTCTGGTCGGAATGTTCATGATACTCAATTCCGATATTTTTGCCATAAGAAACATAGAGGTGGAGGGCAACCGCTACTATACTCCGGCGCAGATAATAGACATGTCCGGCATAGAGAGCGGCAAGAACCTGTTTTTTGAGCTCAAGCCAAGGGCGGCCAGAAACAACCTGCTGAAGACCCCTTACATTAAGTCCGCCAAGATAGAGCGTATACCCACCGGCACTGTTAAGATAACCGTAGAGGAAAGGCTTGAATACGCGGCCATAGCTGCCGCTGAAGGCCAGTACTGGGTAATAGACAAAGACGGAATGGTGCTCAGGATAGCCGAGGAGGCTCCCGAAGTTACCATCATGGAGGGCATAGATCTTGGTGAGTCCGAAGAAGGCAAGGCTATAAAAGTAAAGCAGACCTACCTGTTTACCGAGACCTTAAGGCTGCTTTCTGCTACAGATAACATGGACCTCTACTTTAAGAGGGTCTATTTCTCCGCAGCCGTTGTAAGGGCCTACCTTGGAGATCAGTACTACTGCGAAGGCGCTCCGGAGAACATTTTCAAGAGCCTTCCTGCTATAAAAGAACTTGCCGAACAGCACTACGCCCAGAACATAAACAAGGGCGTCATAAAGGTCGGCACCAACGGCTACCTTTCCTTCAATCCGAAGATAGACTGATATCCGCATCCTGAGAGGTGATGATATGAAAACGCTGAGAAAAACAATATCGCTGATATTGATACTATGCATATGCCTGAGCTGCTTTGTGCCAGCGCACGCAGCAGGTTCCAACTTAAGTTTTGGCAGCAATCCAGGAAGCGTTGAAGTCGGGGACACTATAACTGTTACTGTATTGGTAAACGGAACTCCAGAGCTTCAGAACTTCCAGGGAGGCATCAGCTTCAATACGTCCGTTTTTGAGTGCACAGGGATCTCCAATGGTAACGGCGGAGGAAAGCTGTACATGGATGTGTATGATCCGGATCTCAGCCAGTGGACTCCGCTTGCAGGTATATCTTCAACAGTCAGCGAGGCTAACGGAAACGGCCATGTTGGCTTTTCCTTCATAGTTCCCGGAGGCGAGAACAGAACAGTTAGACAGAAGTTTTCTGCGCTGATAGTTGCAACATTCAGAGCTAAGGCGGCAGGAAGCGCATCGTTCAGCCTTTACGAGGATTCTGCCGGTACATCTGGTTTTAAGGGTTCCAATCTTTCACCTAGAAGTGTTTCTGTAAGCGTACCAACCTACAGCATTCAGTTTTATGCTAATGGTCATGGCACCGTTCCGGCGGAATGGAATCAACGTGTTCAAAGCGGAACTACGGTATCGGACCCTGGCAGCCTGAGCGCAGACGGATGGGTGTTTGGTGGATGGTACAGAGAGCCTGAATGTGTAAATGCGTTCAGCTTCCCTGCGCAGATCACAGAAGACACTATTGTTTACGCCAAGTGGACAGAGGTCCATGTGCACACCCTCGTCAAGACGGAAGCAGTCGAGCCGGGCTGCATTCTTGCAGGACGCATAGAGTACTGGACCTGCAGCCAGTGCGGAGCCATCTTCAGCGATGCTGAGGGAAAGACCCAGATAACCGAAGCTCAGACCATCGTTGATGCTATCGGCCACAGCTGGGGCGAATACAAAGTAACAAAGGAGCCCACCTGCACAGAGGGCGGCGGCAGA
Organism: Anaerovoracaceae bacterium; assembly: GCA_045541015.1. Lineage (GTDB taxonomy): Bacteria > Bacillota > Clostridia > Peptostreptococcales > Anaerovoracaceae > RUG13409. The sequence goes on from JAZQIH010000124.1 coordinate 2,260, forward strand.
GTACATACCTGCACCCGCTGCCAGGCAGAGGAATACGAGGACATGGCGGCTCTCGGCCACGACTGGGATGGCGGAAAGTACTCGAAAGAGCCTACCTGCACCGAAGGCGGAACAAAAGTAACCACCTGCACACGCTGCAGCGAGACTAAGACAGAAGAAGTAGGGCCTCTCGGCCACGATTACCCGGCACCCAGGTACACCTGGAGCAGGGACTTCAGCAAGGTATCCGCCAGCGTAACATGCTCAAGGAGCGGCTGCGGCCACACAGTTACCGAGACCGTTCCTACAGAAAAGAGAGATGATCTGGCAGTCTGCGGACAGCCCGGAAGGACAGTCTACACAGCAAGCTTCTCCAACGCTCTGTTCACAAAGCAGACCAAAGAGATAAAGACCGCTGTTACCCCGCACACCCTTGTCCACTACGATTCAGAGGACGTAGGCTGCGGCGAGCCCGGACGCAGAGAGTACTGGTACTGCTCCGTATGCGGCAAGTACTTTGCTGACAAGGACGCAGCTACAGAGCTCAAGCCGGAAGACCTCACAGTAGAGGCCGTAGGCCACAAGTTCAAGGAGCCGGTATGGACCTGGAGCGAAGACTTCGGGTTTGCAAGCGTAAAGCTTGTCTGCGAGCGCTGCAACGAAGAGTTCGAGGCTGACGGCCAGATAACCAAGAACGGCAACATGCGCGTAGCAACAGCCAAAATAGAAGAGACCGAATACAAAGGCTATAAATACATAGACGCCCCGGGCCACTCCGTAAGCCTCACAAGCGCTAAGGATCCGGAAGGCAAGACTGTAAAAGTAGAGATCACAGACACCACGGACGAGGACATAATGACTCCCGAAAAGGCAGTCCTTGTGCAGCACGAGATCCTTAAGGGCGGAGAGGCAAAGGACGTAAACGTTCTCTGGCAGAGAGGCGTTGAGATACCGTTCGGAACAGGCGGAACGGAAGTGAGCTTTACCGTAAGCGGCTCCGGCATAGGAAAGCAGCTGCTTGCCTACAGGCTGGATCCGGAAAGAGGCTGGGAACTCGTAGGCTACGCTAACGATACAAGCATCATAACCGTAAAGCTGGACGACGGCGGACAGATAGCCCTGGCCGAAAGACCTTACAAGGCTCCGGAAGATGATAAAAAGACTCCGGACCCCGCAGTAGTGCCCAAAAACGGCGGAAATCTGAAGAAATGGCTGCTTATAGGTGGTGCTGTTCTGGCGGTAGCTGCGATCGCAGTACTGATCATTTTCCTGCTTCCGGGAAAGAACAAGCACTACAAAAAGCGCTGAAAAACATTTTCAAAATCGATTGATACTACATATTGTTTGTGATATTATTAATAACAACTAGTATTTGTTGATTATGGAGGCCACAAATATGCCCATGTTACAATTCGAAGCTCCGGCAGAGTCCCCGGCAAACATCAAGGTCGTGGGGATAGGCGGCGCAGGATGCAACGCCGTCAACCGAATGATAGATGCCAACCTGCAGGGAATATCCTTTATTGCAGTTAATACAGATAAGCAGGCACTCAACAAGTCCAAGGCGGAAACAAAAGTTCAGATAGGAGAGAAGCTCACCAAGGGTCTTGGCGCAGGCGGAAATCCTGAGATCGGCCAGAAGTCCGCAGAGGAGAGCCTGGAGAACCTCGAAAAGCAGCTTGCAGGTGCTGATATGGTATTCATCACCGCAGGTATGGGCGGCGGCACCGGAACAGGCGCAGCTCCCATTATCGCAAAGGCTGCAAAGCTTTCCGGCGCGCTTACAGTTGGCGTCGTTACAAAGCCGTTCACCTTCGAGGGCAAAAAGCGCAAAGAGCACGCAGATCTTGGTATCAAGTTCCTTAAGAACTACGTAGACTCCCTCGTAGTAGTTCCTAACGACAAGCTGCTCACCATCTCAGAGAAGAATACAACTATAATCGATGCCTTCAAGAGGGCAGACGAAGTCCTCAAGGACGGCGTGGAAGGTATATCCTCCCTCATCTCCGACGACGGCCTCATCAACCTGGACTTTGCAGACGTAAAGACAGTAATGACAGACCGCGGCATAGCTCACATGGGCGTTGGCGTAGCCACCGGCGAAAAGAGAGTGGAAGACGCTATCAAGAACGCTGTGGAAAGCCCGCTGCTCGAGACCACCATCAAGGGCGCCAAGGCAGTACTGCTCAACGTTATGGGTGGATACGATCTCGGAATGCTGGAAGTCAACGATGCTGCTGATCTTGTTGCCAAGGAAGCAGACGAAGACGCCATCATTATCTTCGGTACTTCTGTCAAGGAGAACATGGAGAACGAGGTCCGCGTAACTGTCATAGCTACAGGCTTCGAGGACGACCTGGATAAGGTCAAGATTCCCGGCAAGGGCCTGGACGGAGATAAAAAGGAAGAGACAAACAACGTAGAACTGGAGGAAACAGTAGAGGAGATCAAGTCTGAAACAGGCTACGATCCCAAGAACGATTTCCCCATTCCTGATTTCCTCAAGAACATGGGAACAGGCAGTCTCAACCTTTAAATAAGCAACCTGAGGGGCGGGCCTAAAGCCCGCCCGTTTTTTAAGATTATTAAGGAGGGGTCCGGCGTGCCGGGCCATCTTGTGATTGATACAGGTAAGTTCGCCTGAAAACAAAATAGTAAAGCAGGCAGCTTCGCTTTCGGAAAAGAAGTACCGGGATAAATACGGACTTTTCCTGCTGGAAGGCCCCAACATAGTAAGGGAGGCGATGCAGCAGGGGAACCGGGTGCGGTTCATCTTTACCCGGGCCGGGGCGGCAGACGCGGAAACTGCGCAGATAGTGCAGCAGGCGGAAGCCAGCGGCCTGGCCGTATACGAACTCGCGGAAAGCCTATTTGCAAAGGTGACTCAGACCCAGACGCCGCAGGCAGTTGCAGCGGCAGCGGAGAAGAGGCAGATCAGTGCCGGCGGGTTTTTTGAAGAAGTAAAGGACAGATGCCTTCTTGTCTTAGACAGGCTCCAGGATCCTGGGAACGTAGGAACGCTCCTCAGGACGGCGGAGGCCATGGGCTTTGGAGGCGTCGTTGTAATAAAGGGAACAGCAGATCTCTGGCAGCCTAAAGTTGTAAGATCTGCTGCAGGAAGCCTGCTGCGGCTGCCCGTGCTGGTCTGCGAAGACTCAGCCCAGGCTCTTGCTCTTCTTGCAAAAGCAGGCAAAACCGTATATACTGCCGCAATGAATGCGGATGTAAAGGTCTACGATGCAGACCTTTCAAAAAACGCCGCGGTAGTTATAGGAAACGAGGGCGCAGGCGCGTCAGAGGAGTTCCTCAGCGCGGCAACACGCCTTGCCATCCCGATGGAGGGCAGCACGGAATCTCTCAACGCCGCAGTGGCAGGTTCCATCATAATGTACGAATCCAAACGTCAGCGAAAGGACGGAATATAACAGGAAATGAATGATAAGTTAGCAGAGCTTAGGGCTCTTGCCCAGGAAAAGATTGCTAAGGCCGAGAGTGTTCAGCAGGCCGATGCCTTAAGGGTAGAGTTCCTTGGCAAAAAAGGCAAGATCACAGACATGCTCAAGTCCATGAAGGACATGGCTCCGGAAGAGAGAAAGTCCTTCGGACAGGTGGCCAACGAGACCAAGGCCCAGATAGAAAAGATGATCACGGAAAAGATGAGCAGCCTTAAGGCAGCTGCCAGGCAGGCCCAGCTCCTTTCCCAGACCATAGACGTAACTGAGCCGGGAACTTCCATCCCCCTTGGCACCAGGCATCTTATAACCCAGACCATAGACGAAGTAACAAGGATCTTCATGTCCATGGGCTTTTCCCTTGCGGAAGGTCCGGAAGTGGAGACTGTTTTCAATAACTTCGATGCCCTTAACGCAGGTCCCAACCACCCTGCAAGGGATATGACAGACACCTTCTATATCGATGATAAGGTCCTGCTCCGCACCCAGACCTCCCCGGTACAGGTGCGCACACTTATGGCACAGAAGCCGCCTATTGCTGTTATAGCTCCGGGCAGGTGCTTCCGCTGCGATACCCCGGACGCCACACACTCCCCGATGTTCCACCAGATAGAGGGCCTTGTGGTAGACGAGGGCATAACCATGGCAGATCTTAAGGGCGTTCTGGACAGCTTTGCAAAGCAGATGTTCGGATCTTCCACAAAGACTAACTTCAGGCCTCACCACTTCCCGTTCACCGAGCCTTCCGCAGAGATGGATGTAAGCTGCTTCAAGTGCGGCGGCAAGGGCTGCAGAGTCTGCAAGGGCTCCGGCTGGATAGAAATACTCGGCTGCGGCATGGTGCACCCAAACGTCCTTAAAGTTGGCGGTCTTGACACAGAAAAGTACACAGGTTTTGCCTTCGGCATGGGCGTAGAGCGCATTGCAATGCTCAAGTACGAGCTGGACGACATCCGTCTTCTCTACGAGAACGACATACGCTTCATAGAGCAGTTCAAGTAAGGAGGCAGAAAAATGTTAGTACCTATCAGATGGATAAAGAATTATACAGACGTTAACGTAGATGTCCACGAATTCGTGGACAGGATGGTCCTTTCCGGCTCCAACCTGGAAACAGTGGAGTATTTCGGCCAGGGCATCAGCGGCGTAGTTATAGGACGCATAGAAAAGATAGAAAAGCACCCCAACGCGGACAAGCTTCTGGTCTGCCAGATCAATGTGGGCAAGGACGCTCCGGTGCAGATAGTTACAGGCGCTCACAATATTTTTGAAGGCGCTCTTGTTCCTGTATGCCTGGACGGATCCCACATTCCCGGACCGCTCCACGGACAGCCCAAAACAGAGGAAGGCGTTACCATCCATAACGGCGCACTGCGCGGCGTGGAATCCTTCGGCATGCTCTGCAGCTGCTCCGAGCTCGGTTTCGACGATAAGGTAGTTCCTGTTGCAAGCAAGGACGGCATCTGGATACTTCCGGACGAGTTCCAGCCCGGACAAGACCTGGTAGAGGCTCTCGGCCTGGACGATGCGGTCGTAGACTTCGAGATAACACCCAACCGCCCGGACTGTCTCTCCATGATAGGCATGGCACGCGAGGCTTCCGCTACCTTCGGAACACCGCTGCGCTACCCTGAAACTCAGTGCAAGCACGTGGCTCCGGAAAAGAGCGAGGACTACATAAAGGTCACCATCAATCGCCCGGACCTCTGCAAGCGTTACTGCTGCAGAGTTATCAAGGACATAAAGGTGGAGCAGAGCCCCTGGTGGCTGCAGCGCTGCCTTATGTACTCCGGCCAGCGTCCTATCAACAACATCGTAGACATTACCAACTTCGTAATGCTGGAATACGGCCAGCCGCTCCACGCATTCGATATACGCACAGTCCGCGGCTCTCACATCATAGTTGATACCGCACAGGACGGAGAAAAGTTTACCACACTGGACGGAAACGAGCGCACCCTTACCAGCTCCATGCTCATGATCAAGGACGCAGAAGGCCCCACCGCTGTTGCAGGCGTTATGGGCGGCCTCATGTCCGAGATCGAAGACGGCACGGAGATGGTCCTTGTAGAGTCCGCAAACTTCTACGGAGATTCCGTAAGGCGCACATCCAAGGCTCTTGGCCTTAGGACCGAGGCTTCCGGCAGGTTCGAGAAGGGCATAGACCCCAACCTCGCCAAGGATGCCTGCGACCGCTTCTGCTACCTGGTAGAGTCTCTTGGTGCCGGCACAGTCCTCACCGGAGATGTGGACGTTTACCCCAACGTGGAAAAGCCTGTAGTCATAGACATCCGCGCAAGCAGGATGAACAAGCTCATGGGCATAGAGATCTCCACAGAGCAGATGACCAAATACCTCAACGCACTTGAGATCAAGACAGAGGTAAAAGGTGATATAATAACAGTAACACCGCCCACCATCAGGCAGGACCTCCTCATAGAAGAAGACTATGTGGAAGAGATCTCCCGCATGTACGGCTACGACAAGCTGCCCGTAAGGATCCCTGCCCACACCACAGAGGCAAGGCTCACACCCAAGCAGGAGCTCCGCAACCGCGCCAAGGACATACTCACAGCGCTCGGCGTGGACGAGATCCAGACCTACAGCTTCGTAAGCCCCAAGGCTTCCGACAAGGTCCGCATCCCGGAGGACTCCTACAGAAGGCAGTTCATAAAGCTGATCAACCCGCTCGGAGAAGACACTTCCGTAATGCGCACCATGCTGCTGCCCAATGCTATGGAAGTGCTGCTCACCAACTATTCCAGGAGCATCCCGGCTGCCAAGATCTTTGAGCTCGGCAACACCTTCTTCAACAACGGCAAGGGCGCAGACGGCCTGCCGGAGGAAAAGGACGCTCTTTGCATAGCTGCATACGGACCCGGAGAGGACTTTTACCTTATGAAGGGCCGCGTGGAGGAACTGCTTGTTCTGCTTGGAATTAAGGGTTACAAGATCACCACAGAGACCGCAGATCCAAGCTTCCACCCCGGACGCTGCGCTAAGATAACCAAGGACGGAAGGCTCATAGGCGTTGTAGGCCAGGTTCACCCGGACGTATCCGAAGGCTACGGCATAGACGCGGAAGTCTACGCAGCCGAACTGGAGTTCAACACCATATTCGAGCTCTCCGATACTGAAAAGAAATACATACCGCTTCCCAAGTACCCGGCAATGGTAAGGGATTTCGCCCTTGTAGTTGCAGAGCCTGTAAAGGCAGGGGACCTGGAAGACACAATAGCTCAGACTGCAGGAGTCCTTCTTGAAAGCGTCAAGCTCTTCGACGTATACAGAGGGGTCCCGGTACCGCCGCATTGCAAGAGCCTTGCGTTCTCGCTCACATACAGAGCCAAAGACCGCACTCTTACAGACGCAGAGGTGAATGATATCAATACAAAGGTGCTCAGTGCACTTAAGGATAAGTTCAACGCTGTTTTAAGAGAATTATAAAAGGAGATACCATGGCAGACATCAACAAAGTGACCGTTCTGGTATTCGGTCAGGAGTATACTCTCGCCGGAGATATGCCAAGAGACTACGTCCTTAAGCTTGCGGACCACGTGGACGCCAAGATGAGGGAAGTGGATGGCGGAGCCGGTGCTCAGCCGATATCAGCTGTAGCTGTTCTTGCCGCGATGCTTATAGCTGATGAGTATTATTCTCAGGATGGTGATATCAGCTCCCTGCTGGAGCAGAACAAGAAGCTTTCCGAGAACGCTCAGAGCTACGAACGCATGTGGGAAGAGCTTAAGGCCAACTACGCTTCCTACAAGGAAGAGGTTGCCAGCATGCAGTCCAACCGCGAGACTCTCCAGCGTTATATTGCCGAAAAGGATCAGCAGCTTTCTTCCATAAGCGCAGAGCTGGAAGAAGAAAAGCGCTACAACGAGGAGCTCAGAGGAAGGGTAGACGAGCTTCTTGCCAAGGTCCAGAAGAGCGACAACGCGCCTCTTGAGGCTCAGAAGAAGATCGAGGAATTGGAGACCCGCTGCAGAGATATCGAGAGCAGCTTCTTCGACATCCAGATGGAGAACATCCACCTCAAGAACGATCTTGAGGCATACAAGAAGGGCAACAGATAAAGGATTTTAAATGGATCCCAAGGCGATCAGGGTTTTAGAGTACAACAAAATAATCGAAAAGCTGGCCTTGGAATGCGCAAGTAAGCTTACCGCCAGGCAGGCTTCCGAGCTCACCCCGCAGACAGACTCGGTGTGGATAAAGGAAGCCCTGGCGGATACCGGTGAGGCGGTGACTGTCCTTATGAAGAAGGGCACGCCGCCTTTCGGCAGCTTTTACGATGTCGCAGGCCAGGCACATCTTGCGGCAAGGGGCGCGGCTCTTACCATGAAACAGCTGCTTGAACTTGCCTACAATATGGCAGCCGCAAGGCGCACAGCTGAATATCTATCATCAGATCTGCCGGAGCTTCCCCGCATAGACGGGCTGGTTTCGGCTATATCTGTCCTAAGGAGCCTCGAAGAGGAGATAGAGCGCTGCATAATCTCAGAAGACGAGATGGCAGACTTCGCGTCCCCGGAACTAAGGCGCCTACGCAAGGCTATACTGCGCCAGAATGAGGCTATACGCAGCAAGATACAGCAGATAGTTGGCTCCTCCGAAAACAAGCTGTTTTTGCAGGACGCCATAGTTACCATGCGCCAGGGCAGGTACGTTATACCTGTAAAACTGGAGCACAAGAGCAAGCTGGCCGGTATAGTGCACGACCAGTCCGCCTCCGGCGCCACGCTTTTTGTGGAGCCTCAGGCTATAGTAAACATGAACAACGAGCTCCGCGAGCTTGAACTTGCCGAACAGCAGGAGGTGCTGCGCATACTCCGCGATCTTTCGGAAAGAGTAGGCCTCTGCGAGCTTCAGATAAAGGGAAACCAGGAGATACTCACCAAGCTGGACTTCATGTTCGCAAAGGGCAGACTTGCCTGCAACATGAGGGCTTCCTGCCCGGAGATCAATACCCAGGGCATAGTGTCTCTTAAGAAAGCAAGGCACCCGCTGATAGACCCCAAAAAGGTGGTGCCTATAGACGTTGGCGTGGGCGAGGGCTACAGCACCCTTGTTATAACAGGACCCAACACCGGCGGAAAGACCGTTACTTTAAAGACCGTAGGCCTGCTGCAGCTTATGGCTCAGTCCGGGCTATTTATACCGGCGGCTGACGGTTCAAGAGTGGCTATATTCAGGGATATTTTTGCGGACATAGGGGACGAGCAGAGCATAGAGCAAAGTCTGTCCACCTTCAGCTCCCACATGAGCAACATAGTCCGCATAACAAAGGAGTGCGGCAGGGATACCCTGGTCCTCGCGGACGAGCTTGGAGCTGGAACGGATCCCACCGAGGGCGCCGCTCTTGCTATTTCCGTGCTCAACCACCTCTACAACAAGGGTGCCAGGACCATTGCAACAACGCACTACACAGAGCTCAAGAAGTTTGCACTTACCACCAGGGGCGTTCAGAACGCTTCCATGGAGTTCGATGTTGAGACTTTGTCTCCGACTTACAGGCTTATCATAGGCATCCCGGGCAAGTCCAACGCCTTTGAGATAAGCCAGAAGCTTGGCCTTGCGCCAAAGATCATAGAGCACGCAAAGCGCTTCGTGGAGGAGGGGGATGTTGCCTTCGAGGACGTCATCTCCACCATAGAAGAGAGCCGCAAAAAGATAGAGGAAGATGCCCGCGTAAGCGCCCAGCTGCGCCTGGAGCTGGAAAAGCAGAAAGAGCGCATGGACGGCCAGGAGGCCAAGCTCAAGGCACAGAAGGAAAAGTACCTGGAGGAGGCACGCCAGGAGGCTCGCGAGATAATAGACGACGCCAGGGAGCAGATAGCAGCGGTCCAGAAGAGCATAGAGGATGCCGCCGCTTCCGACAACGCCCGCCGAGCAGCAGACGAAGGACGCAGAAAGCTTACTGAACTACGAAAGGGCTATATACCAAAAGCTGAACATGTGGTAAACTACGAGCAGCCGTCTGCCGCGGACGTAAAGCCCGGCATACGCGTAAACGTCCTTTCCGTAGGGCAGAAGGGCACAGTGCTGGATGCTCCGGACGACAAGGGCGATATGCAGGTGCAGATAGGCGCTCTTAAGCTTAAGGTAAACATCTCCGGTATCACTCTGGTGAGGGAGAACGTTACGGATAAGCAGAGGGAAAAGACCAAGTATTCGAGGCTGGCAGGCGCCAAGGCAATGTCCGTGCCCATGTCCATAAACGTGGTGGGGCAGACCCTTGCGGACGCGGAGATAGACGTGGAAAAGTATCTGGACGATGCTTTCCTTGCCAACCTGGAGACGGTTACTATAATACACGGACGCGGGGCAGGCATCCTTAGGGACGGCATTGCAAAGCTGCTCAAAAAGGACAAGCGCATAGCGTCCTACAGGCGCGGTGCCCCCGCAGAAGGCGGGGACGGCGTCACCATCGCAACATTCAAACGCTAGCACCCGGGGACGGTTCTCAGGTGCCAACTTCACAGAACAGGATAGAGAAATGACAGATTTCAAACAGGAAATTGCGCAGCTGCTTGCGCAGCATATCGAGAGCATGAGCGCGGAGGACATTTATCCTCTGATCGAGGTCCCCGCGGACAACACCCACGGAGACTACGCCTTCCCTTGCTTCAGGCTGGCAAAGGTGCTCCGCAAAGCACCGCCTCTTATTGCAGCAGAGCTTGCGGAGAAGATCAGCGCATCCGAGCTTTTTGAGAAGGTGGAGCCGGTCAATGCCTTCCTCAACATGTTCATAAACAAGGCTCACTTTACCGGTTCGGCGCTTACGGAGGTCTTCGAAAAGGCAGACCGCTTCGGAAGCACAGACCTTGGCGAGGGCAGGACAGTTATCGTGGAGTTCAGCTCCCCTAACATTGCAAAGCCTTTCCATATAGGCCACATCAGGACCACAGTCATAGGAAATTCGCTGTACAAGATCTTCGATTTCCTGGGCTACAACGTGGTGCGCATCAACCACCTTGGAGACTACGGCACCCAGTTCGGCAAGATGATAACCGCCTACAGGCACTGGGGCAGCAAGGCAGAGGTTGAGGCAGACCCAATCAAGACCCTGCTTGCTTACTACGTAAAGTTCCACGACGAGGAAAAGAAGGATCCCAGCCTTACAGAGGAGGCCAGGGAGGCTTTTGCTGCACTTGAGCGCGGAGATAAGGAAGAGACAGAGCTCTGGCAGTGGATCAGGGACGAGAGCCTCAAGGAGTTCCGCCGCGTCTACGACATGCTGGACATAGACTTCGATTCCTGGGCGGGCGAGTCCTTCTATTCGGATAAGATGCCCGCTGTCGTTCAGGAGCTTAAGGACAAGGGCCTGCTGGTGGAATCCCGCGGAGCCCAGATAGTGGACCTGGAAAAGTACGGCTTAACGCCTGCAATAGTTACAAAGAGCGACGGCACATCCATCTACCTTACAAGGGACCTTGCCGCTGCCATCTACCGCAAGAAGACCTACGATTTCTCCAAGTGCATCTACGTGGTTGCAAGTCAGCAGGATCTGCACTTTAAGCAGCTGTTCAAGGTGCTGGAGCTTATGGGCTACGAGTGGTCCAAGGATATGGTGCACGTGAACTTCGGCATGGTAAGCCTTCCGGAGGGCACTCTCTCCACAAGGGCAGGCCGCGTGGTCTTCCTGGAGGACGTGCTCAACACCGCTGTTGAAAAGACCCGCGAGATAGTCCTGGAGAAGGGCGTAAACGCGGAGATAATAGACCAGACCGCAAAGACCGTAGGTATCGGCGCGGTAATGTTCAACGAGCTTTCCGCAAGCCGCATCAAGGACTACACCTTCGACTGGAACGAGGTCCTGAACTTCGACGGCGAGACCGGCCCCTACGTGCAGTACACCCACGCGCGCTGCGCTTCCGTTCTTAGGAACGCGGCGGAGCAGTTCGGCGGAGCTGCTAAGCAGATAGCTGAAAACACCGGCGCTGCGGAGCTTCTTGCAGGCGCGGATCTTTCCGTGCTGGGTTCCGAGGCTGCTTACGAGCTGGTAAAGGATATCTACGAGTTCCCGGCCGTTGTTAAGGAGGCTGCTGCCAAGTACGAGCCTTCAGTTATCACAAGGCACATAGTGGACGTGGCCCAGGGGTACAACAAGTTCTACCACGACGAGCACATACTCGTTGCGGACGAAAAGGAGCGCACAGCCAAGCTGCTGCTTACAAGGGCTGCAATGCAGACCATCAGGAACGGACTGGCTCTGCTGGGAATAAAGGCTCCCGAGAGGATGTAAGGCTGCGCCGGCATTTGGCGCGGTAAGGAAAGGGCAGATATGCTCCCTATTTTCAGAACAAGAGAAGATAATTTAAAACAGTATTTCAGCAACCAGCTGAACGGATTTATATTCAGCGAGCTTTCCGCGGAGTTTTTGCGCGCTGCGGATCTGGACTTTTTGGAGAACGTTCCTGTGCCGCTTACGCAGGAAGACCTTAAGGGCTTTGTAAGCGGCGGAGTCTCCACGACCAGGATCGCGGACAACATGGCTATAGTCATTGGCTCCGATACTCATTTCAAGTACGCGGAAAAGTACCTGCGCTATCTGAACAAGCTGTTCAGTGCGGACCTGGTGAAGGTCTTTGCGGGCAAGGCTGAGGAGGCCTTTAAGATAGGCAACTACCGCAAGGCCATGGCTTATCTGCGCGCCGGCATGATGTTCCGCGAGGAAGACCTTACGGCTATCTACGCCTACGCCTGCGGCTGCCGCTACTGGTACCTGTCCATGGAAGGTTCGGACGAGGACCAGGAACTTATTAAGGTGCTTAAGAACGAGGCCTTTATGTATTTCGACGGCCTTACCACGCTCTATCCGGAGTTCCCCAAGGGCTGGTATTACCTCGGGTATTCTTATATTAACGCGGGCCAGTACCTTAAGGCCCAGATCGCCTGGAAGCATTATATTAAGGCGGCCGGGGCAGGGCAGACTGCGGACGGCGCTGCCGGAAACGGAGCCGCAAACCTCTTTGCCGCGGAGCCGGAAGAGGACATCAAGGAGATAAAGGACCGCCTGGAGGAGCTGGAGGATCCTGTAAAGATAGAGCACGGAGTCGGCCTTCTGGAAGCCGGCCACACCATGGAGGCTCTTAAGATACTGGAGCCCTATGTAAACACGGACTACAACAAGTGGTGGCCGCTGCACTTCTATTTAGGCAGCGCTTACAGGGAGCTGGACTGCGACGCGGAGGCCATAGAGGGCTTCCTCAACGTTCTGAAGCTCTCGCCATCCAACGCGGAGGCCATGGACGCACTCGCCGAACTCTACGCCCGCGCCGGCGATGCCGAGAAGTCCGAAAAGTACAGAAATAAGGCCGCGCTGGTAAGGAAGAAAGACTAAGGTTTCGCTGTAATTCATAACAGAACAGGAATCAGACATACATTAAAAGTCCCTCATCTGAGGGATTTTTTAATGTTCGAAAATGTCTTCACTGGTAAAATATGGCTTTACATTGTTTCATGCAAGTGCTATTATTAAAACGACGGATCGATCACTAACTCGTTGACAATAGGGGATATATACCCTATAATTTAGGAGGAAAAGTGATGCCAACGATCTGTCATTTTTATGGGATCATAATCGTAATGTATTTGCGTGATAAAGAACACGATCCCCCGCACATACATGCTATAACACAGGAATATGCTGCGCCGTTTTTGATATCCACAGGAGAATTGATTGAAGGGGAATTCCCCCGTAAAGCAGCGGGCATGGTAAAAGAATTTATACTAAAATATCAGGCTGAATTGGAGGAAATGTGGGAGACTGAAAAGTACAGAAAACTCCCGCCTATAGACTAATGTTTCACAGAGCCATAGATCTGTCTTTCAGAGAAGGAACGATCCTTAAGCTGACTTTTGCTGACGGAAAAGTAAAAAGCTTTGATATGTCATGCCTTTTTGAGAAATATCCGCAGCTTGAGGCACTTAGGGATCGCAAGCTGTTTCTTTCCGGAAAACTGACCGGTGGATATGGTGTTATATGGAACGATGAGCTGGATATAGAGGCTGAAACTGTTTACCTGGAAGGTCTTACTGTAGGAGAAGCGACAGTCCCAGTGAGTATACGGGTCGGTGCAGAAATAGCTGCTGCACGAAACAATGTCGGAATAACACAAAAGGCTTTGGCTGAGAAAACAGGGATCGATCAATCTGATCTGTCTAAGATAGAACGGGGCATAACAAACCCTACCATCGGAACTTTGGAACGTATAGCTGATGCTCTGGGAATGCAGATTAATATTACATTCGAAGACTGATAAAAAAGTTGCTCTTCGGCCAATTATCTTGTTGACATTCAGATACCTCAGCAGTATAATAACAGGGTCGTTGAAAACGATATCCGTTCCGGAGTAGCTCAATGGCGGAGCAACCGGCTGTTAACCGGTAGGCTGTCGGTTCGAGCCCGACCTCCGGAGCCATTTTCTCAGGCGGAGCCATGTGCCCCGCCTGAACATACTAAACACTAGTTCGGGAGCACGCCGGGATGGCGGAATTGGCAGACGCAGGGGACTTAAAATCCCCCGGTAGCAATATCGTACCGGTTCGACCCCGGTTCTCGGCACCAAACAGGTAACGCCGCACCTTAATGGGGCGTTCACATATATCATCGCGGAGTAGAGCAGCTGGTAGCTCGTCGGGCTCATAACCCGGAGGTCGTTGGTTCAAATCCTTCCTCCGCAACCAAATTAAGAAAACAGAGAGGAATCGCCTCTCTGTTTTTTCTTTGATGTAGAGTTGGAACTTGGTCAAGGCCTCCGTGTCATGAGATCAGCTGAATAATCAGGTCTGCGATCTGCAGATTGTTTTTCTCCAGCATCATCATGTGGCCGTTGCCGCGGATGCCGCGCTCTTCCAGGCGTATAAACGTGTTGGCCACTCCGCACTGGCTAAGCACCTTGCTTATCAGGTGGTCGTAGCCCGCGTGGTACGATGCCTCACTTGTGATGATCCAGACCGGCACCTTCGCAAGGTTCGGAAGCTGCGGCGCAGGCTCTGCCAGTATCCAGCCGTCGTTGAGGCCGGGGGCAGGGGCCGGAAGAAGCTGCAGTTTAAAGTCTTCCGCGCTTTCTACCGGCGGGTCGAAGTGCAGCGGAAGTCCCGTCAAGCCGTAGTTTTTGGCCTTTGCTACTGTAGTATCATTTGAAAAGACGGGGCCGGAGGGCTCAAGCGCAACAACGCCCTTAACGAGCTCCGGGACTGCGTCTGCCAGTATCCATCCGAACGGCCCGGCCTGCGAATGTGTAAGCAGTATGGCAGGGCCTATCTTCTCCAGAAGCTTGATAGCGCATTTCTTAACGAGCCGCTGAATGTCGGCGTCTTTTTGCAGGAACTCTACCTGCGCAGCGTAGAACTGACGGTCTGTCTCGTCCGCAAAATCCGGGGCGCCGCTGCCGGGCCACTGCGTGTGCAGCGCGGACTGGGGCCATTTGCCATTGTTCGATGTAAAGCGCTGCAGGGATTCCAGCGTGTGATACTTCCTTGGGCCGTTGTCCTCCGGGTGGTAGGCGGAACGACCGCGGGAAGGCTGCTCGCAGAGGTAGACGGCAAAGCCCTTGGACACGAAGTAGTCCGCCCAGCCCATGCGCCCGTCCGGGGTCATGAGCCAGTTCATATTGGTCTGGCCGGCGCCGTGGAACATTACCACAGGCCAGGGGTGGAGCTGCTCCTTAGGGAAGTAGGCCTCCACGAACATCTGGTCCTTCATGTGGTGAGCGTCCGGCTCTCCAACGATCTCGCCCTCTATATAAAATATGCTTTTTGAGCCCACAAAGCTCTGGTCTATCTTTGTAATAGCCATTTTGCCACCTTGTTTTGAAGCCGCAAGTGCCAGCTTTTCTGCAGAGCATTATATCATAATCTGTGATGTGTGTTAAAGGGCAGAACTATGGGCACTGTTGCTGGCCCTTTATTCCATTTAAGCGGTTTTGACAGATGAGCATAAGGTGAAAATTTTAACAATATCACATATTTTGAAAAACCCAAATTCTGTGATAATTATTTCAGGCCTGTTTCAAGGATTTTTATCACAAAAAACAGTGTTTTAGCGATTGTGTGATAATTAGTTGATGCTAACTGAGGGCGATCAGCCTGTATACAGGCTTTATAAGTATCACAAAAACGTGAAATGGCCGTTTCTGTGAGAATTTTGCAAAAATCTGTCTCAAAAAAATATACACAAATTGCAGAAATCCCCAGATCTGTGACAAAAGCTCGTTTACAGACAATGCAGATCGGCGGTTTGTTCAGTAATTGTTTACAGACGATGCAGATCTACGGCTCTGTTCAGTGCGCATTTACAGACGAACGCTGAAAATCGTGCCATTTTAGCCTAAACAATACGCTGGCGCCTGCCTGGCATATATCACACGAAAGAAGGCAAAGGACCGTCCCCAATTGTCACAGAGCGCATGTTTGACGGCATGGAGGCGAACATCATGCGGACGATGGTCTCGGCGGAAGTGATGTTGTCGTTGAGGACCCACTCGCGGGTCATGCCAACGGCGCCCATGCAATAAAAACGAATACTGTAAGCCAGCTGGGTATCAAGCTCCTTGGTGCCGAGCTTTTGTTTTGCGATCTCCGTGTAGCGGCGCGTAAAGTACTCCACCATGTACTTCCACAGCGCGTTCTGCGAGGAATCCTCGTAGGCGCGGCGGTAGAAGATCATGTCGTTCTTCATCTGGCTCATGGCTGCGGCGGAAGAGCTGACCGAGACTACGTCCGTGGTGTAGGCCCTGCTGCAGAACATCCAGGCTACAAGGTCGTATTTGTCGCGGAAATGGTAGTAGAAAGTGGGGCGCTCTATGCCGGCTTCCTGACAGATCTCCGTCACGCGGATCTTGTCCAGCGGCTTGCGCTTCATTATTCCGCGCATCTTGTCAGCTATCCAGTTTTTTGTGATCTCTGCCATTTCGGGGCCTCGCTTCTTATAAAAATGCACTAATGTTAAAATTACTTACATTATTATATTTATGTAAGTGGAAAAATGCAAGCCCTGCAGGTAAAATAGGGTCGCAAAGGAGAAAAAACATGGACTTTTTAGAACTCGCAAAAAACAGATATTCTGAGCGCTACTTCGAACAGCGCCCCATAGAGCAGGACAAGCTGGACCGCATCCTGGAGGCCGGCCGCATAGTGCCCACGGCCTGCAACTACCAGCCGCAGAAATTTTACCTGATACGCAGCAAGGAAGGGCTGGCAAAGCTCAGGCAGGTCACCCCGTTCCACTACAACGTGCCGCTGATGGTGCTGGTGTGCTACGACGCCAGGGAGGTCTGGACAAACCCGTCCGACCGCTACTACCGCAACTACAACTCCGGCGAGCAGGACGCGTCGATAGCCGCAACCACCATGATGTACGAGGCAGAGGAGCTAGGCGTCCACACCATATGGATACGCGGCTTCGATTCCAAGACCGTGGTGGACACATTCGGCCTGCCGGACTACATGATACCCGTCATGATGCTGGGCCTCGGCTACCCGAACGAACACGCCAAGGCTAACGGCTGGCACTACAAGCGCAAGCCGATCGAGGACTTTGTGCACGAACTGTAAGGAGGATACTATACATTTTACCGAGACTATATACCGCAACCCGTACTTGCCCACGTCCCCAATTGTCATATCTTTATTAGCACTTTACTTGCCGGCACGCGGGATACATAATCGCAGTGTCAGGCAAGGAGGAAAAACATATGGTAGACGTGATTGAACTAATAAGGCAGCGCCGCAGCGTCCGCACCTTCGACGGTAACGGCCCGAGCGCGGAAGACGCCAAAAAGATATTGGATTTTGCGGAAAAAGTGCAGGATCCCTACGATATTCCGATCACCTGGCGCATCCTGGATGCCAAGGCCAAGGGACTGTCCAGCCCGGTCATCGTGGGCACGGATTGCTACATGGCCGGCAAGATGCAGCCTGTGCCGCATGCGGAGGAGGCGTTCGGTTACGCGTTCGAGAAGGTTGTCCTGTTTGCGCAGTCCCTGGGCGTGGGCACCACCTGGATAGCCGGCACCATGGACCGCGCCGCGTTCGAGCGCGCAATGGAGCTTAAGGACGGGGAAGTGATGCCCTGCGTAAGCCCGCTGGGTTACCCGGCCAAAAAGATGTCTGTGCGCGAGGCCATGATGCGCAAGGGGGTCAAAGCTGACAGCCGCATGGCGTTTGGGGAGCTCTTCTTTGCGGGCTCGTTCGATGCCCCGCTGACAGAGGAAAGGGCCGCTGAACTGCAGGCAGAGGCAGTCGCTGCAGATGAAGCTGCCAATAAAGGAGCGCTCCGCGATGCCTTGGAGGCCGTTCGCCTGGCGCCGTCCGCTGTAAACAAGCAGCCCTGGCGCGCCGTGGTCTGCGGCAGCAAGGTGCATTTCTACGAAAAGCGCAGCAAGGGCTACGTTTCACAGACGGGCTGGGACCTTCAGAAGGTGGACATGGGCATCGCGCTCTGCCACTTCGAGCTTGCCGCGCAGCAGGGCGGCCTGGCAACATCCTTCGAGATCTGCGACCCCGGCCTTGCCACACCGGAAGGCACCTTCTACATAGCCAGCTTTAATGTATGAAACTTTATCACGTTGGCTTTGACAAAATAGAGATCCCGGATCTGACCAGAGGCCGTAAGAACGCAGACTTTGGGCAGGGCTTCTACCTGTCCGATAACGAGGACTTTTCCCGCCGCTGGGCAAGGGATCGCCGTGGATGCATCACCTGGCTGAACAAGTACGAGCTGCCTCTGGACGGCCTGCGGGTCAAGCGTTTTGAGCGCAGCGAAGAGTGGTTCGGATACGTTTTCAGCAACCGGACGGGGCAGCCGGATCCGCTGCAGCATATTGACGTTATTGCGGGCCCGGTGGCGAACGACACGATCTACGACACCTGGGGGCTGCTGACCAGCGGGCTGCCCATC
>JAZQIH010000125.1:0-23136 GCA_045541015.1 Anaerovoracaceae bacterium
GTAACGAACAGCAGGCCGGATGCATCCTGGATAGCCTTGGTACGCTCTTCGTAAGTCTTTGCAGACAGAGCTGTTGCAAGATCATCCAGATACTGCTGCGGGTAGCTGATTATCTTTCCCCACTTATTACTTGTGGCAGAGAAGTTGGAGTTCCAGTAGGTGGCCATGTCCATCTTGCAAGGACCTGCGCCAAGGTAGATACCAGGCGTGTTGGCAACTCTGCGCTCTGCGATAACAGAGTCATCAAGAAGCTCTATAGTTGCCTCGATGCCTATCTTCTTGAGCTGGTCCTGCATTACAGTAGCTCTGAGCCTGTGCTCTTCCTCGTTACCGGTCCAAAGGACTGTGGTGAATCCATTCGGATATCCGGCTTCTTCGAGAGCCTTCTTGCACTTAGCAACATCGTATGTGCCTCTGGATACGTTGGGATTATAGGCCTGAGCGCCTTCCGGCACCCATTGTGCGCTCGACTGTCCGAGTCCGTCGGAAAGTGCCTTTGCAACAGCGTCCCAGTCAATACCGTAGTTTACGACTGCAGTACGCACGGCATCGTTAGCCCACGGAGAAGCAGGGTCCCAAGTGTTGGGGATAGCATATGTTGTGGAGAAATTTGCAGGAGATGTATAGGATGCGTTTTCATATCCAGCGTTAAGGATCTGAGTAAGAGCAGTGCCTTCAACGTTCTGGACCTCGTCTATCTCCTTATTAAGGAACGATGCAAGCAGCGTATTGCTGTCATGTACAAGAACGCACTCTATCTCGTCAAGATAAGGAAGACCTTCCTGCCAGTATTTCTCATTTTTCTTAAAGCTGATGCTCTCATCAAGAACATACTTATCCATGATAAAAGCGCCGGTTCCTACAGGATGAGTAATAGCATAGTCCTCGCCGTTCTTCTCATACGCTTCCTTTGAAACGATAAGAACGTTGGCATAGGCAAGCTCCCAGCCTGCAGAGAACGAATCAAAACTGACCACTACAGTGTTGGCATCTGTTGCCTCTACCTTTGTAGGATTGAGGAGGTAAGCGCCTCTGCCCTTGTCCAGGTACATCTGAATGTTCCAGCGTACGACTTCTGCAGTGAGGTCGGATCCATCGTGGAATTTAACGCCCTGACGGATCTTGAATGTAAGCGTAAGAGCGTCCGCGTCTGCAGTGACAGACTCTGCCAGGAAAGGCTTTACTGTTCCGTCAGCCTGAGCTCTGCAAAGAGGCTCAAGTGCAGGGAGCAGCATCGGGATATCGCCGTCTTTAGTTGAAAGAGGCATAAACATCGTTGTCGGGAACGAGGTGTGGTAAGCAACAAGCTTTCCGCCGTACTTGGAATCGGCTGTGTTCCCGCTGGAATTGTTAGCATTGTTCGAGCCGCCGCATGCCGCAAGAGACAGCACCATGACCAGCGCAAGCAACACTGCAATGAGTCTTTTAGCTTTCATAGAATCCTCCTAAAACAGCTTTATCAAAATAACTCACACATTTATGTATCAATAGAGATGGCACGCTACCATATGCCCGCCTTCCTTCTCTACCAATGCCGGTATTTGTTTATGGCATATATCCATGGCCTTAGGACACCTGTCCGAGAACAGACAGCCTTGCGGCCTGTTCATTATCGAGGGCACCTCACCTTTGATTTCTACACGCGGTCTCTTCTTTTCAACTGCAGGATCCGCAACAGGAACAGCAGCTATAAGAGTCTTCGTATAGGGATGGAGCGGATTTTCGTATATAGAATCGCAGGGAGCTATCTCCACTACTCTGCCCAGATACATGACCAGTATCCTGTCGCTGATATGCTTTACTACCGCAAGGTCGTGCGCTATGAACAGGTAAGATATGCCAAGCTTGGCCTGTATGTTTTCAAGAAGATTAATTATCTGAGCCTGTATCGATACGTCCAGCGCGGAGATAGCCTCATCGCAGAGTATCATTTTCGGATCGGACGACAACGCCCTGGCTATACCTATCCTCTGGCGCTGCCCGCCGGAGAACTCATGCGGATACTTGTCCTTCTGCCCTGGATCAAGTCCCACGAGCTCCATAAGCTCTTCTACTCTGGCGTTATATTCATCGGCGTTCTTTACAAGTCCATGCAGCTTCAGAGATTCGCCTATTATGTCTGCTGCAGACTGTCTGGGATCCAGCGAAGAGTACGGATCCTGGAATATCATAGATATCTGCGGTCTGATAGGAAGCAGCTCCTTGTCGGAAAGGGATGCAATATCAGTGCCATCGAAGATTATCTCGCCTTTCGTAGGCTGATAAGCCCGTATAACACATCTTGCGAGCGTTGTCTTTCCGCAGCCGGACTCTCCAACTATGCCAAGAGTCTCTCCCTTATGAAGGGTAAAGCAGACCTCCTCTATAGCCTTGACCTCTCCGACCTTTTTACGCATTATGCCCTTAGTCACCGGGAAGTATTTGTAAACATCTTTGACTACAAGCACTTCCTCGGCCCCTATGCTTTTTTCAACAGACTTCTCCTTTTTTGAGCCCTCTATGATGACTTTCTTTGCAGCCTTTTCATCTTCGGAAAGGATGCAGGCACAAAAATGTCCTTCGGATACTTCCTTGAGTTCAGGAGCTGCCTGCTTAGTGCAGCGCTCTTCCCGGTAGTCGCATCTGTCATAAAACGGACAATAGGCAGGCCTTTGCGCGGGATTAGGCGGAAGGCCTTCTATCGGAACCAGTTTTCTGTCTTTTGGATCATCGAGCCTTGGGATCGCAGAAAGAAGAGCCCTTGTATACGGGTGCTCAGGCTGAGCAAAGAGCTCCTCCGCGCCGGCAGTCTCTACTATCTTGCCGCTGTACATTACGTAAATGCGTTCAGCATAGCGCGCTACTACACCAAGATTATGAGTAACAAGAATGATAGCAGTCTTTGTATCCCTTGCTATATCTCTCATAAGCTCAAGGATCTGAGACTGAGTGGTAACATCCAGAGCAGTGGTGGCCTCGTCTGCTATCAGTATCGTGGGCTCGGCAGCCATAGCCATGGCTATCATGATCCTCTGGCGCATTCCTCCGGAAAACTGCTGAGGATAGAGGTTATAGCGGCTCTCCGCATCGGGGATGCGCACCTTTTTGAGCATCTCTATAGTGCGGGCCTTTGCTTCTTCATCGTTCAGGCCGAGATGCAGTTTTATGGTCTCGGATATCTGATACCCTATGGTAAGCACTGGGTTGAGCGATGTCATAGGCTCCTGGAAGATCATGCCTATCTTCCCGCCGCGGACGTGCCTCATCTCTTCGGACTGCGCGCCAAAAGAAAGTAAGTTCACAGGTTTTCCGTCCTTATCCAGGGGTTCTCCGTCCAGGTACACTTCTCCGCCTACTACTCTGCCCGGCGATTGAATGATCTGCAGAACGCTTTTCATGGTAACGGATTTTCCGCTTCCGGACTCCCCTACCACACCTATGATCTCACCCCTTTTAAGATACATGGAGACCGGGCCGACAGCCTTAAAGTACTTTCCCTTATTCTTAAATTCTGTTTCTATGTTTTTGATCTCAAGAAGATTTTCCATACCAGATCCCCTTACAGTTCTCCGCGAAGCCTTGGATCGAGAGCATCTCTGATACCGTCACCGAATATGTTAAGACCTATTACGAGCAAAGCTACGCAAAGTCCGGGCATTATCGCAAACAGCGGATTTGTCAGAAGATAACTCTTACCATCGCTTACCATAGTTCCCCAGGAAGCAAGAGGAATGCTTATACCGATTCCAAGGAAGGAGAGCCCTGCCTCAGCCAGTATCGTAGAGCCTACCTGCTGAGTCATCTGCACGATTATCGGAGATACACAGTTTGGAAGGATATGCTTAAACATAAGCCGCAGGGGTTTATTACCCTGAAGCTCCGCTGCAACGATATAATCTGTATTTCTTATGGATAGCGCCTGAGCACGCATGGTCCTGGCATAGCCGGGTATATTGGAAACACCAAGGATAAGCGCCATCTTAGGGATGCTTGTACCAAACACTGCTATAAGAGCCATGGCGAATACAGTCTGCGGGACAGCCCTTACAGCCTCACCAGTCCTCATAATGAGCGCATCTACAGGACCGCCGAAATACGCAGCCAGCATGCCCAGAAACGTTCCTATGATGCATGCAATAGACACTGCAAGAACTCCTATGATGATAGACACCCTGGAACCGTAGATGATCCTTGCCAGAAGATCTCTGCCAAAGTTATCAGTGCCAAGCAGGTGCTCTGCGGACGGCTTTGCAAGTATGTTGTACAGATCCTGCGTGTACGGATCCGCCGGAGATATTACCGGTGCAAAGATAGCCATCAGTATGAAAAACGCAACTATAAATGCTGCTACCAGGACTATCTTGCGGCTGAAAAGCCTTCTGATAAAATCACGGCGCTTTTCGCGAGCTTCACTTTTTGCAGTACTTACCTTGGCTGCAGATGCAGTTCCTTCATAAACCGACATGGCTACGCCCCCTTTGTGAACTGGATGCGCGGGTCTGCTGCAGCATATGCGATATCCGTGATAATATACGCAACGCAAGAGACCAACGCGGTAAGAAGTACACAAGCCTGAATAAGTGGTATATCTTTAGCGCCTATCGCCAGAACGAACAAACTGCCCATTCCAGGTATACTGAACACCGATTCCACGAACATGGATCCACCGACCAGATGCGCCAGCCTCATTCCAAGATTTGAAATGACCGGTATCAAGCCATTCTTAAGCGCGTGGATGTAGATTATCTTCCTCTCTTTAAGTCCCTTGGATCTGGCGGTAACAACATAGTCCTGCCTAATTACCTCAAGCATGGAGGATCTTGTCTGGCGCGCAAGGCCTGCAACGCTTCCCACAACAAGGCAGAACAGCGGGAGCACAGACTGCCTGAAAGAAAGGCCGAAGTCTTCGAAAAACCAGGTAAAGCCCCTTGCCGGGAACCAGTGCAGCTGCATAACGAATATATACAGGCAGAGTATCGCTACCCAGAACTGAGGAAGACATGCGCAGATATTAGCGATCAGCGTAACTACTGTATCTTTCCACTGCCCTCTGTGGACAGCTGCTATAACACCAAGAAATATACCTATCGGCACGCTTATCAAAAATGAGATGACTGAAAAGTAGATAGTAACAGCAACTCTGGGCCCTATTATTTCAGTAACAGACCTCCTGTAATTGACTGAAGTTCCGAAATCACCTTTGACGAAATTCCCCAGCCAGGTAAAATACCGCTCTACGACCGGTTTATCATAGCCAAGTTCATGCCAGAGCATATCGTGCTGCTCCTGAGTAGCTTCATCTCCAAGCATAGCGTAGACCGGATCTCCCGGAAGAAGGTCCATAAGAAAGAACACCCCTATAGATGCGATAAACAGGACTATCAAAGTCTGTCCTAATCTCTTTAATACATAACTGCCCATCGACAACCTCGTAAACGTTTCGTTTTGGAACTTTTAAATATCGATTGTTTCAAAAAGTGATGCTACAAATTAAGAATAATTCCCTTATTGAAACATTTCAAGCTATTTCTGTTTTAGTTATTGTTTAGATTTGAAACGTATGGTACAATATCTGATACGGAGGATTTACAAATGGAACAAAAGATCAGGATACTTGGAATAGCTCCTTACGAAGGCCTTGCAACTATGATGAACGCACTAGTTTCGGACTATCCGGAGATCGAGCTCAAAACATATGTCGGAGACCTTGAAAAAGGATTGGACATAGCCAATAAAGTTTTCAGAGAGAACTACGACATAATCATATCCCGTGGCGGAACAGCAGAGCTTATAGCAAATGCCGGCATGCCTGTGATAGAAATAGAAATATCCAGCTATGATATTCTTTGCGCGCTCAAGCTTGCTGATGGCATGCGGGGGCACACAGCAATATTCTCCTACGCAGATATCACATCTACGGCAAATCAGATAAAAAGGCTCCTTGACTACGACACCGATATTTACACAGTAGATCCGTCAAGATCCATAGAAGAACAGCTCGAGGAGCTTAAGAATAAAAAATACAGAGCCATACTCTGCGACATGGTAACAGACACTATCGCAAGACGCATAGGCATCAATTCCCACCTTATAACATCCGGCGAGAAAAGCATACGAAGAGCATTCACTCAATCTGCTATGCTGTTTTCTAACACAAAAAAAATATACGCAGAAAACAAGCTCCTCAACAAGCTTGTTTACGATGGCACCAACTACTTTATCGTTTTTGACAAAGACGACAATTGCATATTCTCTTCTATGACGAACCCTTCTGATGCTCTGATGAGTTTTCTGATCTCTGAAAACTATGAAACCAGAAAAACCAAGGGTCCAAGAAAGATTTTCAAAGAGCTGGAAGACCTGCGTTATTCCATAAAAGCTGAGGCATTTTCCCTGGACGGAAGAGCTCTTGTTGCCTATATCTTCAGCATAAGCAAACCACCTGTTCCTTTAGGAAAAATGGGTATCCATTTTTCGCAAAGGGCCGAGGCAGAAGCTCTTTTCAGCCACAGCGTGCTTAGCTATTCGAATATGCTTGGACCTATAAGCAAAGATATAGAAAGGATCAACAGGTCCGAGAATCCGGTAATGATAATCGGTGAAGACGGAACGGGCAAAGAATCCGTAGCGAATCTGATCTATCTGAACAGCAGGCACGTAAACAACCCGCTCATAACAATAGACTGCAGGCTTTTGAACGAAAAAAGTCTGGCTCAGATAACAGAAAGCGATACTACCCCTCTGAGTGGCAGAAAAAACACGATATACTTTTCAAATATAGATGTTCTTGATAAAAAACAGGAACAGCAGTTGCTGTCGTCCATACTCGAAATGAATGTAGCTAAGAGAAACCGCGTAATATTCTCCTGCACATGCACTTTCGGCGAGAGTATTTCCGAGACCGGAAGGAATTTTGCTGACAGATTGTGCTGCACCAGCATATACCTTACACCGCTAAGAGAGATGAAGGACAACTTCCCGGAGCTCATCTCCCAGTATCTTTCACACAGGAGCAACAACTCTATAAACCGCATAGTCGGTGTGGAGAGCGCTGCCATGGAGCTTCTTAAGGAATTCCCCTGGCCTCATAACATGACTCAGTTCAACAGGGTAATGACAGAACTGGAACTGGAATGCACAGACCAGTTCATAAACCCGGAAATGGTAAAAAAGGTGCTCAGCAAGGAACGCTACACAGGAAGCACGAATCTGAAACTTGACGAGAACGCGCAGCCCATAGATCTAAGCAGGACTCTGGAAGAGATCAATATAGATATAATAAAAAGAGTTCTCGCTGAAAACAACGGAAGCCAGACGACCACAGCAAAACAGCTTGGAATAGGAAGAACAACGCTTTGGCGTTATCTCAGCAAAGACATTTAGAGTCAGTCCGAAAGGCAGCGCCATATGATAAAGACTCTTATATTCGATGTTTACGATACGATAATACAGGTGAAAAGCGGCGGGTCGGCAGAGATAGTCCGGGCCCACCTTCTTGAGCACGGTTTTGAGACGGACAAGGAGGAGTTCCACGCCCTGTGGGGGCGCTACTACCGCGCCGCGGAGCTGGAGGATGGGTTCCGCTTTGAGCAGCAGATGTTCCGGGACCGCATAGCCTGGCTGTTCGGCCACTACGGCTGCATGGCAGACCCGGCGCCGGCCTACGACGCAACGCTTGCCGAGGCTTTAAAGCGCATCCCCTACCCCGAAAGCCGCGCCGCCATAGACGCTCTGCGCAAAAAATACCGCGTCGTTATAGGTTCCAACACGGACGACTTCCTTATGTACCACCACCTTGCAAAGGATGGTATAGAAGCGGATGCCTATTACACCTCCGAAAGCCTTAAGTGCTACAAGCCAAAGCCGGAATTCTACCGTGCGATCCTCAAGGCCGAGGGAGCAGAGCCATCCGAAGCAGTCTTTATCGGCGATTCTTTGAACGAGGACGTAAAAACCCCGCTTGCCCTTGGCATGCACGCTATTTGGGTAAACAGAAAAAAGCCGCATCAGGACGTTGGCCAGGATGCGACTGTAAATGATCTTATGCAGTTGGAAAGCGTTCTAGACAGCCTCTTCTGAGCCCTGCGCAGCGTCTGCTGCAGGAGCTTCTTCCTTAGCGGCATCTTCTTCTGCCGGCGCAGCATCCTCTTCAGCAGCTGCAACTTCTTCTTCAACGGCCGCAGCATTCTGAACAGCGTCGTCTTCAGCAGCTGCAAGCCTTGCCTGCGTAACGTGGGATACTGCAGCCTTGTACATCATAAGCAGCGCCGCTGAAAGCAGCACGCCGCCCACGATATCCGTAAACCAGTGCACACCGCTTGCCATGCGCGTATACACCATAGCAACGGTAAGCACTATCATAACTATCTTTATTGCCTTCTTTATACCGTCAGAAAGCCCTGTCCTTGCTATATACATGGATGCGCTCAGAAACGCGCAGACAGCCAGCATGGTATGCGAAGACGGGTAAGAGCTTTCCAAAGCCCCGTCCTCCAGCACCGGACGGTAGTTGACTACCACAACCATGAACATCACATAGAATATGATGACAGCCACGTAAAACGCGCCCAAAAGCACCAGCTCCGGGTCCACCTTGCGCAGGCTCTTTCTTGATATCAGCTGTGCCACGCCAAGAACGCCGAACGCGGCGCAGATCAGAAGCGCCAGGTAGCCAAGGTACTTGCTTATAAGGTAGAAAGGATCGCTGTAGGGGAATACCTCCGAAACAGCCTGGTTCACCTTTGCAAAGCCGACGCTGCTTCCCTGCGGGCCTATAGCAGCAACATCCACAGTGCACACAAGCGCCGTGAACACTATAAAGCACACAAACAGCAACGCTGTTAACGCTATATTCTTTTTATCGTTCTTATACATCCTGTTCCCCTGTTACCTGCCTTATGTGCTTAAGCATAAAGTCCAGGCTCTCCTGCGCTCCGCAGTCCGATGTATCCACAAGTATGGCCTCCGGCACTCTTACGAGCGGGCTTGCCGCCCTGTGGGAATCCCGGTAATCCCTTTCCTCTATTTCCTTTTGTATCTGAGCAACATCGCAGGGCTGGCCGGCTGCTTTAAGATCCAGTGCCCTTCTCTGCGCGCGCACATCTGAACGCGCGGTAACGAAGAACTTGAGCTCCGCATCCGGGAACACCTTTGTTGCTATATCCCTGCCGTCCATGACCAGAGACTTGCGCTTTCCCATGGCCTGCTGAAGAGCCACAAGCTTATCCCTTACTGCCTGCACAGCGCTGGATACCGAAGCCATTTCGGAAACATCCTGGGTGCGTATAAGGCCGCTTACGTCCTCTCCATCCAGAAGGGTCTTTCCGGCATCGAAATCTACATCTGTGTTAGCAAGAAGCTCCGCCAGAGCCTTTGGATCGTGGCAGTCTGTGCCTGTCCTTATAAGCTTTAACGCAATGGCCCTGTACATGGCGCCAGTGTCCACGTAGTCTATGCCCAGTTCTTTGGCAACGAGCTTTGCAAGGGTGCTTTTACCGGCACCTGCAGGCCCGTCTACCGCTATCCTGTATATACTCACTTTTTTTCTGCCTCCGCGAGTTTTTTCAGCTTTTTTCTGTCTGCAGGATCAGATCCGAGCAGCTTTTCTATCTCGGCTATGAAGGTGCTGACGTCCTTGAACTGCCTGTACACGGAAGCAAAGCGCACGTAGGCTACTTCGTCCAGGTCCTTGAGGCGGTCCATTACGACCTCCCCTATGAACTGGGTGCTGACTTCCTTTTCCATCATATTGTTGAGGCCGCGCTCCACATCGTCTACTATGCCCTCCATCTGAGCAAGGGTAACGGGACGTTTTTCGCAGGCTCTTATGATGCCGTTGAGTATCTTGTTGCGGTCGAAGGATTCGCGGCGGCCGTCTCTCTTAACGACCATAAAGAGCATCTCCTCTACCTTTTCGTAGGTGGTGAAACGCTTTCCGCAGGCCGGGCATTCCCTTCTGCGCCTGATGGCTCTTCCCTCTTCCGTGGGACGGGAGTCTATTACTTTGGTATCCGGTTCGTCACAGTATGGACACTTCATGATGTTTCTCCTGCATAATGCACAACACTATATATTGTTTTCTATAATTGTACGCTATATCTTGTGGTTTAGCAAGTGGCAAATATTAGTAAAGCGGATCTATTATTTGTTTTGGGCCGGACACTGTAGCCGATTGAATACTGCAGTCAAATGAATGCTGCAGTCGCGTGAACACGCAGTCGATCGAATACTGCAATCAATTGTTGACATTATTCGCTTGGCAGGCTTTCAATTGCAACAATTCTCACTACTCAGAAAGATGTTGCCTCAGTTTGTTGCAACCCGGCCCAATAGACCGTACTATTTGCAACAAAAGACCCGATTTGAGTCCATTTTAAGGATAGAGCAATTAGTTCTGTTCAGCGTTAAACTGTATCCTTGGCAGGATCCACTGATCAGGAAGCGCAACATCCACTGGTCAAGGCACTTTTATTGATCATCATTGCCATATTCTAGTAATTCATATTATGTAAAGACAGTATATTCTTCGATACGCAGATACCAGATGCAAAACCATGTTGATTACGCCCGGCCAATTGTTGCAAAACACCGTTTAATCCAGGCTGTTTTGCAACAAAAGACCTTATCATCTTTTTGTAAGATGCGCGAGACAAATAATCGGATCATAAGATCACAGCGCAGTGTATGATACGCTTAGATCTGGCACATCTGATCTTTTTAAGCGGCATTCAAAGTTTCAGTTCGCTCCGTTTTGTATCGTTTTTCTTCTTGCGTTAACTGCAGCCCTGAATATATAATACTATAGTTACGCACAGAATAATCTGCCCTGCAGCTGTAGGCATGATCAGTACGCAGCGGAGTCTGTCTGAACCTGCTGCAAAAGAAGGCTCAGCGGCTCGCAGGATCAGCAAAGTTCAGTAACTTAAGGAGGCGCAGTATGCGTGCATGATCCGATAAACTCAACAGGTAAACAAATCTGCTGCAGTTTTCAAGGAGAACAACAATGACAAGAGAAGAAATGGCGGCTCAGATAAGCCGCAGAAGAATATTCGGAATAATAAGCCACCCGGACGCAGGTAAGACCACACTAACGGAAAAGCTCCTGCTCCACGGCGGCGCAATAAGGGAGGCCGGCACGGTAAAGGCGCGCAAGAACGCCAAATTCGCCACCTCCGACTGGATGGAGATAGAAAAGCAGCGCGGAATTTCTGTAACAAGCTCCGTAATGCAGTTCGAGTACGAAGGCAAGGTCATATCCATAATGGATACCCCGGGCCACAACGACTTCGGAGAAGACACTTACAGAATACTCACTTCTGTAGACAGCGCCGTAATGGTAATAGATGCGGCCAAAGGTATAGAGGCCCAGACCAAAAAGCTCTTTGCTGTCTGCAAGATGCGCGGCATTCCTATCTTTACATTCATGAACAAGCTGGACCGCGAGGCCAAAGATCCTCTTGAGCTCTTATCCGAGCTGGAAGAGGTACTTGGCATGCCTGCGGCTGCCGCTACCTGGCCCATAGGCTGCGGCCTCAACTTCCAGGGCGTATACAACATACTGCGCAACGAGGTCTACCTCTACAGAGAGCGCAGAACGCTGAAATTAGGCGATCTGGGCGTGTTTGGAGACGAGCTGGAAGAAATACTCACCATCAACAATTTGAAGGCTCTGAGGGAGCAAATAGAGCTTCTGGAGGGTGCCGGATACCCTGTAGACCAGGAGCTTATCGCAGCAGGAGAGCTCACACCTGTGTTCTTCGGCTCCGCTCTGGCGGATTTCGGCGTAACAGCCTTCCTGGAGCACTTCCTTGAGATGTCCCCTGCCCCCGGCCCCAGAAAGCTGGAAGGCGGCGGAGAGGTGGATCCTCTGGACCCCAACTTCTCCGGATTCGTGTTCAAGATACAGGCAAACATGAACCCTGCTCACAGGGACAGGCTGGCCTTCTTCCGAATCTGCTCCGGCACCTACACCCACGGCATGACCGTTACCCTTTCCAGGACAGGCAAACCCATAAAGCTTGCGCAGTCCACCCAGCTTATGGCTAACGAAAGAGAAAACGTCCAGACCGCGTACACCGGAGACATAATCGGTATCTACGACACAGGCAACTTCCAGATAGGCGATACTCTCTGCACCACCAAGGAGCCGATCTTCTTCGAACCACTGCCAACCTTCCCGCCGGAGCTTTTCGCAAGAGTAGCCCCCAAGGACACCATGAAGGCAAAGCAGTTCCAGAAAGGCGTTGCCCAGCTTGCACAGGAAGGCGCTATCCAGGTCTACCACAACGAGTACAACGAGGTAGTGATAGGCGCCGTAGGCCAGCTGCAGTTCGAGGTATTCCAGTACAGGCTGGAAAACGAGTACAACGCTCCGCTGCGCATGGAGAGCCTGGACTACTCCGTAGCCCGCTGGGTAAAAGACCCGGATATGGAAGCTGTTAAGCGCGCTGTGGACAGCCGCACCATGCTGGTGTTCGACCGCTTCGACAGGCCGCTGATACTCTTCCCCAACGTATTCACACTCAACTTCTTTACGGAGCGCTTCCCCGCCATCAAGCTTGTGGAAGCCACAGAGATATAATGATAACAGGTATAGGCGGACTCAACTACGACATACATATAAAGACTTTAGGCAAGCCTGTGCCCTTCGATTCCAACCCGGCCGGCATATACTGCTCCGCAGGCGGCGTTACCAGAAACATTCTGGAAAACCTGGCAAGGCTGGACCACGAATGCGTGCTGCTGTCTGCTGTAGGCATGGACGGTTTTGCCACGAGCATACGCCAGGAATGCGAGGACGCAGGCCTTGATATCTCAAGGCTTTGGGTAAGCGAAGATTTCCCCACTTCCACATACGTAAGCATGCTGGACCCTTCCGGCGAGATGTTCGTTGCGGCCAACGACATGCGCATCCACGAGACCGTGCCTGCATCCTACTACAAGGAAAATGCGGACGTTATAGCAGATGCAGATGCCATAGTTACGGACGCTAACCTTACGGAAGAGCAGCTGCAGACTGTGTTCGAGCTTGCGCAAGGCGTTCCGGTCTTTGCGGACACAGTTTCGGCAGCCAAGTGCAAAAGACTGCTGCCCTTTATGGGAAAGCTGCGCTTCATAAAGCCCAACGCCATGGAGCTGGCAGAGCTTACCGGGCTGCCCTGCGATGCTCACGATCAGATACAGGCAGCCTCTGCAAAGCTTCTTGAAAGCGGCCTTGAGAGCATAGCGGTATCGCTCGGCGCGCAAGGGTGCTACTACGCGGACAGAAACGGCAGCAGCTTCTTCAGAAAGCTGGACTGCGATCTTCCGGCAGTAAACGTGTCCGGCGCCGGAGACTCTTTCGTGGCAGGCTTTATAACAGCGGTGCTGGAGGGCTCAGAGCCGGAGATGGCAGCGGACTTTGCCCTTGCCTGCGGAAAGATAACCACCCTCTCGAAAGACACGGTAGACCCAAGGATAACTCAGGAATTCGTTTTCAGGTTCCTGGACAGATACTCAAACAACAGATAAAACACTTACCACACAGAAAGGATAAATGATGAGTATAGAAAAGTATTTGGACATCAAAGCAGAAGTAAAGCAGGCTCTTGCAGAAGGAAAGCCTGTAGTAGCGCTGGAGAGCACCATACTCAGCCATGGCATGCCCTACCCCCAGAACCTGGAGTTCGCAGCCAAGGTAGAGGACGTTATCAGAGCTGAAGGCGCAGTTCCCGCAACCATCGCCCTCATAGGCGGAAAGATAAAGGTGGGCCTTGAAAAGGAAGACCTTGAGACCATGTGCCGCGCGGAGAACGTCGGCAAGGTCAGCCGCAGAGACTTTGCGATCTACATCGCTGAGAAGAAGACCGGAGCCACCACAGTAGCTTCCACCATGATGTGCGCCGCAGCTGCAGGCATCAAGATCTTTGCTACCGGCGGCATAGGCGGAGTGCACCGCGGCGGAGAGGATTCCATGGATATCTCCGCTGACCTTCAGGAGCTTGGACATACACCTGTTGCTGTCGTCTGCGCAGGCGCAAAGCAGATCCTGGACATAGGCCGCACCCTCGAATACCTTGAGACCATGGGCGTTCCTGTTATAGGCAACGGCACAGACGAGTTCCCCGCCTTCTACTGCAGAAACAGCGGCTACAAGCTGGACTACGCTGCCAGGGACGAGGCAGAGATCGCAAGGATCATCAGGACCAGCAATGAGCTTGGCCTTAAGGGCGGCATGCTGATAGGAAACCCCTGCCCTGTTGAATACGCTCAGGACTTTAACGAGATGGAGAAGGTCATCCAGGTAGCGCTCAAAGACGCGGAAGAAGCAGGCGTCCGCGGCAAGGCCATAACCCCCTTCCTGCTTGCAAAGATAGTGGAGCTCACCGGCGGCGAATCCCTTGCCACCAACATCCAGCTGGCCCTCAACAACGCCCGCTGCGCAGCCAAGATAGCCGCCAAACTGTAAATTGGGGACGGTCCCGAATTGACATTTTGGAAATAAATAGCAATAACAAAACCGGCTGGTCACTTAAGACCGGCCGGTTTTAGCTTTACTTATTGATCTTACTGAACCTTCTCCAGGGTAGCAGATTCAAATGTCAGTGTGTATGCTATCTCTTTAGCCATTTTATCGGAATATGCAATTACACTGATCTCTTTATCGAAAGCCTCTACTGGGATCTCAAAGGTGCTGCCGCCTTCTGTGGTAGTGGGCAGGATCTGTTCCTCGCTCTCACCCATCTTCATGTAAGAATAACCGGAACTGCTCCAAACTATCGTAGCAGTCATGGCGCCGTCCTTTACATGAAGGGTCGCACTGGTTATCGTGGTTTTTCCAGAACCTCCGCCAAGCACTATGTTAGCCTTGTAGTCTCCATCCTGAAGCTTTTCTTCTGCAGGCATTGCAGGATCAGCCGGATCTGCCGGGTCGACTGGGTCTGCCGGATCTGCAGGGTCAACAGGATCTACTGGGTCAGCCGGAGTTTCTTCCGTTATCTTCTCCATGCCCTCGGACTTGAAGGTTATGATCTGGTCGTTCCATTTTCCGGAGCTTATGGAATGGGATGCATAATTAAGTTCCTTATCCAGCTCTGCTACAGGCAGTGTGAAGGTATCGTTCTCTCCGTCTGCCTTTACGCCTGCAGGAATCAGGTCCTCAGCAGCTGCTGTCTGAGCAGCCTCTGCGGTACCGACATACATCTCGGAGACCTTGCCGGTGCCGTTGTAAGTAATAACAGCGGTCATCTTGCCGTCTTTTACGATCAGCTTCGCAGGTGCAGTGTTAGTAGCCTTGTCCTGGTCCTTGATCGCAAACATGTACATCTTGCTCTTATCCAGAGTGATCTTGTAAGTACCATCTTCGATCTTTGCAGGTTCTTCCGGAGTTTCCTCCTCTATCTTCTCCATGCCCTCGGACTTGAAGGTTATGATCTGGTCGTTCCATTTTCCGGAGCTTATGGAATGGGATGCATAATTTAGTTCCTTATCCAGCTCTGCTACGGGCAGTGTGAAGGTATCGTTCTCCCCGTCTGCCTTTACGGCTGCAGGGATCAGGTCCTCAGCAACTGCTGTCTGAGCAGCCTCTGCAGTACCTACATACATCTCAGAGACCTTGCCGGTGCCGTTGTAAGTGATCACAGCGGTCATCTTGCCGTCTTTCACTATCAGCTTGGCCGGTGCGGTGTTAGTGGCCTTATCCTGATCCTTGATCGCGAACATGTACATCTTGCTCTTATCCAGAGTGATCTTGTATGTGCCGTCCTCGATCTTTGCAGGTTCTTCCGGAGTTTCGTCCTCTATCTTCTCCATGCCTTCGGACTTGAAGGTTATTACCTGATCGCTCCAATTACCTGTCTTGATGGAGTGGGATGCGTAGGTGATCTCTGTATCAAGAGCTTCTACGGGCAGTGTGAAGGTATCGTTCTCTCCGTCTGCCTTTACTTCAGCAGGAATGTAAGAAGCTGCATCTGCTGTCTGAGCTGCCTCTGCAGTTCCGACGAACATGTTGTCTATCTTGCCGGTGCCGTTGTAAGTAATTACAGCGGTCATCTTGCCGTCTTTTACGATCAGCTTAGCCGGTGCAGTATTTGTCTCCTTGTCCTGATCCTTCATCGCGAACATGTACATCTTGCTCTTGTCCAGAGTGATCTTGTAAGTACCATCTTCGATCTTTGCAGGCTCTTCCGGAGTATCAGGTTCGTCCGGGGTTACCGGAGTCTCCGGCTGAGTGGGCTGCACAGGCTGAGTGTTTCCGCCTGCCGGCTTCTGCTGGTTCCTGCCGTCGTCTGTGCGGCCGCCAACATACTTAAGAGAACCCTCAACGAAAGTCATAACATAATCGATCTCGTGAGGCGTGCTCATGGCGGTCGTATCGCCTATAACAGGAAGAGAACCGCTAAGAGATGTTACCGGGAACTTGAACTGGGAGTTTCCGGAGGTGTTCACCGGGTAGTACTTGATGCCCTTGACCTTCATGTAGTCGTAGTTGGGGCTGGTCCAGCTTACCAGAAGCGTGTACTTGCCGTTATTTACGAACACAGTAGCCGGGGAAACGAGCCTTGCCTTGCCGGTGCCGCCAGTGAATGTAAACTCTATGGTGTATTCGCCGTCTGCAATCTTGCCGGACTGATCGTCCTGCTTCTGCTCATCTTCCTTGCCCTCTTCGCCTGCGTCTTCCTTAAAAGCGTCTTTGGGCAGAGTGGAAGCATCAGCCATTATGGTGCGGTCGAACCACTTGCCGTACTCGTCCGCGTAGGCTGCGCACTCAACCACCTCGTTGAGGCTCTCAACAGGAAGTCTGAACGTTGTGGTGCCGTCCGCGTTCTGCTCTCCGATTATGGGATCTGCTGCAGAAGCTGCGTCCTTGGCGCTTCCCATAAACATCTTGCTGTATGCAGTGCCCTCAACATCTATTACAAGCTGCAGAGCGTTGCCCACGACCATAAGCTTGCTGCTCTTGATCTTGAACTGCTCCGAGCCGGACTGCACTGTGATATCGTACTTGCCCTCCTTGAGCTTTTCCGCGTCCACAGGCTCCAGCCCCTTGACATCGATATCAATGAGCTTTGCCATCTCTTCCTCGCTGATGGCAGGAACGGGCTGAACATTGTTGGAGTTGTTGCCCGGAACATCGTTTGCTGTGTTGTTATTTGCCTTCCTTCCGCAGCCCGAAAGCAGTGAAAGTACCAGCACTATGCACATCAGCAGCGATACTACCTTCTTTGTTTTCATGTAAGGACCTCCTCCTTTTGAAAACCGTAAACTAAATAAAAAGACCTTTTGCCGCAAGGCAAAAGGCCGCATGATCAACAGACCGTACGCATAGAGCCAATTCCTCGTGGCCTGCGCCTGCAAAAGGCGCTGATGCTTTTGGCCAAGGCAGGTCTCCTGACTTGCGCATCTTTGCCCTCCGCTGCCTTCCCGGCCAAGTGGCCAGTGACGTAAATAGCGGCAGGCTCCGCGCTTACAGTGACGGGATCGTACAGGACTTGCACCTGTTTCCCTATTATCTCCCTTTTGGGAGCACCTTGACTGACGGTTATTATATCATTTTAATTAAATACCGGTCAAGCCTTTGGGGCCAGACCGGTTTGTGAAAAGTGCAAAACTTACAGCTCTGTTATTGTCCTATATACTCAAACGCCAGCATGGTAAGATCGTCGAACTGCTCCGCGCCTCCGACAAAGGCTGCAACAGACTCTCCGACGCTTAGAATAGTGTTCTCCGGATCCAGCTGGGGGGCTGCATTCAGCGCGTCCACTATGCGCTCCGTGCCGTACATGGCGCCATCCGCCGCTGTGGCTTCGGGAAGTCCGTCCGAGTACACAAAAATCTTGGTGCCGGGCTCCAGATCCAGCTCGTACTGGCTGTACTTAATACCTTCGATGCCGCCGATAACAAAGCCGTGCTTATCCTTAAGCAGTTCGTACTGCCCGGAAGGCTTCTTGATAACAGGGTATTCGTGGCCTGCGTTGGCTGCTGTAAGGTGGCCAGTGGAAAGCTCCAGTATGCCCAGCCACACGGTAATGAACATCTCCGCGTGGTTGTTTGCGCAAATGGCTGAATTAGTATCTGTAAGGATCTGAGCAGGCGTTTTGCCGCTCATGGCATTGTTTGAAATAACAATTTTAGATGCCATCATGAACAGCGATGCCGGTATGCCCTTGCCGGAAACATCCGCTATTACAAGGCAGAGGTGGTCTTCATCTATAAGGAAGAAATCGTAGAAGTCCCCTCCTACCTCCCTGGCCGGATCCATAAGGGCGTAGACTTTAAAGTCCTTTCTGTCCGGGAAGGCCGGGAACTTGCTGGGGAGCATGGACTCCTGTATGCGGGTGGCAAGCTCCAGTTCCGCCCCCATGCGCTCCTTTTCCGCAGCATTGGTCTTTATGCGCTGCATGTAGTCGTCCATTTCGATGGCAAGGCCGGAGAAATCCTCCGAAAGCTGGCCTATCTCGTTGCTCGGACTGACCGAAGAAAGCTCGTCCCTTACCAGGGTGCTGTCCTTCTTTTCCTTGTAGCTGTGTATGCTTGCCAGGACCTTCTTTAGAGGATTCAGCACTATTATGCTTATGATAGCAAGTATCATAAGGGAAAGCACCAGCTGCAGCAGCATGGCCATGCCGGCCTGCCTCCAGGTCTGGGCTGATATTCCTGCCTTAAGGGCCGAATAATCATAGGTGGTGCCGATCATTATATGGCTGCCTGCAACTTTGCCGTAATACGAGTAATAATCCACGTAGCTGCCGGCGTCTGCCAGGTGTGCGGAGTTTTCGCAGGCGTAGCGCATGTTCTCCTGCTGGCTCCCGGCAACGCTTACCGTAACGCCAAGGGTATACACCTGCTCGTATTCCTTGCCGCGCACAGCACCCGGGTCTGCCGCGCTGAAAAGGAAGAACTGCGTGTCAAAACTGTCGTCTGTGGCAACGCAAAAGAGGAAATCCATGCCGTATGCTGCTTTTATCTGGTTTATACGGGTTATGAGCCACGAATAGCAGACTTCCGCAAAGAGTTTTTCGTCTTCATCGGAGAAGGCGATCACCTGCGGAGCTGTTGCGTACTTTATCTGTATATCCGGGTGGCGCTCCACAAGCTTCCAGAGTTTATGCTCTGTTAAAGTGCCGCTGCTGTAGTCCACATCGTATTCGATCTCTAAGGCATCCGCGTGGTCTCTCCAGTATTCTATGAGCCACTCAGAGGCCGGATATTCCCGCAGTGCCTGGCGCACCTCTTCCGAAACGTTTTCGGATATGGATTCTGTCTGGGTCCTGATGGTGCGGTCCGCAACTGCCCGCTGGGAAAAATACGTTAAAAGACCCGTGATCAGTACGCCAAGGGCAAACAAGAAGGCTATCTGTTTTATCAGACCGGTCTTTTTTCTTGCGGTTTCCATACTTTGCAGAGCCTGTAAAAAAAGCAGGCTTTAAGAAAAAGCCTGCGTACCTTATGGTGGTCTGTGAGGGACTCGAACCCGCGGCATCATGGTTGTGACCCATGCGCTCTACCAGCTGAGCTAACAGACCAGAGCAGATGCGCAAGGCATCCGTACAATCAGTTATTATAACAGCATCGCAGAGCGTTTTCAAGAGAATAATTAAGATGCAGCGGCATAGAGGACAGCCTCTACGCCGCGCACTTAAGCTCCCTGAGCGTGTGCTCTGTTACAAGCTCCTGCATTTCGGGATCGAATACGATCATGTCGCGTATGCACGGAAGGTCCATCTCCTCAAAGAGGAAGACGCCGTGCTCCATGACCCTGTAGAAATTGGTCTGCCAGATGCCTTTGGGGCTGAGCCTTGGCTTGTTCGGCCTGTCCTCCCCTGCGCGGGCAGGCTTTCTTCGGAGCCACTTTTCCGGGATGCTTCCGTAGCTGCAGTAAATGGCTTTTGCCTTAAGGTCCACAACTACCGGAAACTCGGATATGTCCTCAAGCTCCCTGAGGTTCTCCTGGGTGTTGGGGATGAGCTCGGGCTCCAGCACGTAGTTGAAGTCAACTGCTCCGTAGCGGCGGATGCGGTATTCTGCCACGCTTTGGCAGTCCCTGTAGGCGGCTGCGATCGCCACTGCCTCTATAAGCAGATGGTGCTCTTCCCAGTTCCGGCAGTAGCTGATGCCGGCGATCTCGTCTCCGAAACGGACGGATATGGTTGGTCTGAATGACATGCTGTCCTCCTTTTAAATACTGCCGGGAGTCCTGGCTTCCTGCCGGCCCGGCCTTTTGCTATAACGGCTGTATTCAGTTTTCAAGGTGCGAAAGGCCTTGCCTTTTTCCGAAAACTTTACGGGCAGCAAAAAAGCCCATACCACAAAAACATGTGTTTTCGGTATGAGCTAATGTCTATTCAGTTGCAGGCGTATTATAGCACCCTGCGCGCACCCGCGCAAGAGTTTATTTGCGCCTTTATATTAAGTTTTTACTGTAGCTATTCGCTGAAGTTGCCAACGCCTTCTTCTATCTGCTCTGCAGCTTCTTCGAGTTTTTCCTCTATGATATCCTCTGCCTTGGATGCTGCTTTTTCAGCAAGCTTTGCGCCGTCTTCTACTGCCTTTTCTGCAGCCTTTTTAACTTCTTCTGCCTTCTCTTCCGCAAGCTTTTTCACATCATCGATCATTCTGCTTTACCTTCCTTTACCTCTTCAGCTGCAACGTCTTCTGCTTTGCCTATGCCTTCTCTGAACTGCTCGAGTGCCTGAGCCAGTCTGCTTGAAGCCTCGTCCGCTTTGTCTTCTGCTGCATCAGCAACTTCGTCTGCCTTGTCTGCCACGGCATCAGCGATCTCTTCAGCCTTGTCTTCTACAGCGTCCTTGATGTCCTCTGCAGCGTCCTTAACCTCTTCGGCTTTGTCTTCTACAGCATCAACAACTTCTTCCGCTTTGTCTTCCACGGCGTCCTTGATGTCCTCTGCAGCGTCCTTAACCTCTTCGGCTTTGTCTTCCACGGCATCAGCAACTTCTTCAGCTGCGTCGTCGGTATCGTCTGCCAGCTCTTCTGCAAGCTCTGCAGCAGCCTCGTCCTTTAAGGCCTCGTTCTTTTTATCCATCCTGATGCGAACGATGGCTCCGATTATTGCGCCAACGAGTGCAAACAGCAGCATCAGCACGTAGGCCCCTGCAGCCTGGATGAAATAAGTCTGCTCTACGGGAACGAATGTGGACAGCTCCGCGCCGAGCCCAAACGCCGGATGGAAGAAATACCAGGAGAAATCTCCAACGATATTATCCATAAAGTCCTTGAATATCAGCAGCTGGAAGGCCACGAACACCAGGTTCGCAAAGCCGAAAAAGTTGAGATTAGCCATTACCTTCAGCGGCCTTCTGGACCAAAGCCCGCCGAGCGCGCCAAGTATCATCCAGAAGATCAGGAATAATACCGCTGTTGTTATCTCGGAAAGACCATACGAGCCCGCCTCCGTCCACTGGTGTATAAAGTAACCGAAGACGTACGGGAGCAGCCCAAGTATTACAAATACAAAAGTCATGATACCTCCTCAAATGGGCCCGACACATTCGACCCCATTATAACGTTATAACGATATCACAAACGCATGCTTCAGACAAGCGTTTATTTCCAGCCTTCTATAATATTGCTGATGTCTGCAAGGTCCCTTGCAAACTGTATTCGGCTCTGGCCAATAACATTTGAAAGACCTGCTTCCACCATGCGCTCCAGCTGCAGGCGCAGCCCTCCGTAGTAGCCGTCCAGATCGTAAAGAATGCAAGGCGCGTTCAGATGCCCCAGGTAGACCTTGGACATTACCTCTGTTATCTCCTCCAGGGTGCCCGTTCCGCCGGGGAAAGCTATGAACGCATCTCCAAGCTCTATCATCTTGGTCTTGCGCTCCGCCATGGTCTTGGTAACTATAAGCTGGCTGATATCGTCGTAGACATAGCCTGCGTCCACGAAAAAGTCAGGCTCCACGCCTATCACCTTTCCTCCGGCCAGCAGCACGTTTTCGGCAAGCACGCCCATAAGCCCGCACTTGGAGCCTCCGTAGATAAGAGTGTGTCCGTTTTTGCCTATCCACCTGCCAAGCTCGGCCGCTGCGGTCTTGTGCCTCGTCTCTGTGCCGTCGTTTGCGCCTAAATAAACTGTAATATTCATGTCTTAAAGCCCTTTTCTTAGTATCTGATACTATTATACCACAAAAAAGATCCCCGGACTGCGCGCCCCGGGGATCTTATACGGAGCTCTTATGGTGGCTAGAGCTCTTCGACTGAACTTGAACGTACTATTTCTCTCAGTGGAAGAACGGACCTGGGAGAAACGCTCAGTTCATCTATACCTATTGAGAGGAAGGTCTGAGTAAGCTCCGGATCTGCGCCAAGCTCTCCGCATATGCCTACCCAAATGCCTTCTTTGTGGGCGTTGTCCGTTACCATCTTAAGCAGCCTTAAAACTGCCGGGTGGTGCGGGTCGAAGAAACGCCCAAGATCGTTGTTCTGCCTGTCTACTGCAAGCGTGTACTGAGTAAGATCGTTGGTGCCGCAGGAGAAGAAGTCCACTTCTTTTGCAAGAAGATCGCTCATAACTGCAGCTGCCGGGGTCTCTATCATTATGCCTATGGAAGTGTTCGCATCGAAAGGAATGCCTTCGGACCTGAGCTCTTCCTTTACCTTTTCGCAGGCGGCCTTGGCCTCGCGGACCTCCCAGACGGATGCAACCATGGGGAACATTATTCCGAGCTTTCCGTAGGCGGAGGCCCTGAACAGCGCTCTCAGCTGGGTCCTGAAGACCTCCGGCCTGGTGAGGCTTATCCTAAGAGCCCTCATTCCAAGCGCAGGGTTCTCCTCGTGAGGCATTTTGAAATAGTCTATCTGCTTATCCGCGCCTATATCCATGGTCCTGATGAT
Source organism: Anaerovoracaceae bacterium (assembly GCA_045541015.1). Taxonomy (GTDB): domain Bacteria; phylum Bacillota; class Clostridia; order Peptostreptococcales; family Anaerovoracaceae; genus RUG13409. The sequence goes on from JAZQIH010000125.1 coordinate 22,809, forward strand.
AACTTCCTTGGGAGCCATCTCCTCCAGGACCTTTTTGTAGGCCTCGAACTGGTAGTCTTCGGATGGGTAATCCGAGCAGCCAAGGTAGAGGAACTCGCTGCGGAACAGGCCTATGCCCTCTCCATCGTTTTCCTTTACGAACTGGATGTCGTCCGGGTTTCCTATGTTGCAGCATATCTTTATGCTGCGGCCGTCCTTGGTAACGCTGGGCTTGCCTTTGAGCTCTGCAAGCAGCTTGCGGCGCTTTATGTGAGCCTCCAGCTTTTCCTTGTAGGCATCCAGGGTCTGCTGATCCGGGTCTGCGAATACCTCTCCGCTCCTGCCGTCA
>JAZQIH010000126.1:0-5044 GCA_045541015.1 Anaerovoracaceae bacterium
GGCGCTCCCGGCACCACCGCGGCTCTGGCGCTGCTCAACGACGCAGTAAGGGCGGCGTAATGGCATCCTCCAACGTGGGCGGCCTGTCCGGAGCCTTCATACCCGTGTCCGAAGACGCCGGCATGATACGCGCCGCAAAGAGCGGAGCCCTTACCATAGAAAAGCTGGAGGCCATGACCTGTGTCTGCTCCGTAGGACTGGACATGATAGCCGTTCCCGGAGACACCACCGCTGAGACCCTTTCCGGCATCATAGCCGACGAGGCAGCCATAGGCATGATAAACAACAAGACCACAGCGGTCAGGCTCATTCCCGCTCCCGGCTGCAAGGTAGGAGATGTAGTTGAGTTCGGCGGCCTGCTTGGCTCCGGCCCCGTAATGCCTGTCAACCAGAGGTCCTGCAAAGCCCTCGTGGACAGAGGCGGCAGGATCCCTGCACCCATACACAGTTTGAGAAATTAACAGAAATGAAAAGAAAGAATTGGGACATAATATTACTGGTCATCATCGGCGTTGTTCTGATCAATTTTATAATACCGGCGGTAAAAAAAGAGTTCGCGCCCAAGACCGATATGCCGGCGCTGGAGGAATACGCAGATATTACAGTAAAGCACTGCAAGGCTGTGTACTCATCGCAGTCTGGGTATCCGGATCCAAACCTTAACGCGGAAGAGAAAAAGACTCTTATGGAGTATATCAATTACGGTGGAAGGGACTGGACCGAGGCCGAGTATACCATTCAGACTTACGGCATGGACTGGTACCAGGCAGAACTGAATTCGCGTCAGATCTTTGTGATAATGCCCGCGCTTTCTTCTGACGGAACGCTCCGCCTCTATTTCCAGAATGGGATAGAAGGAAGCGATGGTTTTAAGCTTTACAGCACAGATGTTAAGGGCAACGCGGCGCAGCTGATGCTGGATCTTCTCAGCAAGTAAGGAGCTGCGGAATCAGGTATAAAAAACGATGAGCACAGATACATCCAGAAAAACATACAGGCTGGTAATTTCCGCGCTGCTTCTGGCAGTGGGCTTTGTGCTGCCTTTCATAACAGGCAACATCCAGGCCATAGCTAAAGTCATAAGCCCCCTGCACATCCCCGCCCTGATCTGCGGCCTTTGCTGCGGTCCGGCCTGGGGCGCGGTGCTCGGCGCGGTGATGCCGGTGCTAAGAGGCCTTATCGTAGGCATCCCTGTGTTCCCGACCAGCGCTTTGCCCATGGCTTTTGAGCTTGCCGCCTACGGCTTTTTTACAGGAGTCTTCTACCAGGCACTTCTTAAGAAAAGGCTGTGGAAGAGCCACCTTCCGGCCATGATGATCTCCCTCGTCTGCGCGATGATACTGGGCAGGTTCGTGGGAGGCGCGGCCAAAGCTCTGATGCTTGCGGTAGGAATAATAGGGAGCAAGAGCCCGTTCACATTCGCGGCGTTTTTTACAAGCTATTTCGTCTCGACGGCGGTCGGGGCTCTGATACATCTGATACTGGTGCCGGCGGTAGTGCTGGCGCTGGAAAAAGCCAAACTTTCACCTATGACCGGAGATCTTAGATGAAGACACTTTATTTACAATGCAATATGGGCGCCGCGGGCGACATGCTGACGGCCGCTCTTCTGGAGCTTTCGGATGACAGGGAAAAGTTCGTGGAAAAGATGAACTCCCTGGGGCTTCCGGGCGTGCGCGTAGCGGCTGAGGACGCTGAAAAATGCGGCATCAAGGGCACTCACATGAGGGTCTGGATAGACGGGGAGGAAGAGCGATCCCTGGATGTCCACGAGCACCATCATGAGCACGAGCATGATCACGGGGAGCACCATCATGATGAGGAGCATCACCACCATCATCACGCGCACCACAGCGTGGCGGATGTAATGGCTCTGATTGATGGCCTGGACGTTCCGGAAAAGGTAAAGGCGGATGCTAAGGCGGTCTACGGCTTGATAGCCGAGGCCGAAAGCGCTGTGCACGGAAAGCCTGTGGAGCAGGTCCACTTCCACGAAGTGGGCGCCATGGACGCCGTGGCAGACGTGGTAGGCGTGTGCCTTCTTATGAACGAGATAGGCGCAGATAAGGTAGCCGCGTCCGCGGTGCACGTAGGCAGCGGCAACGTTAAGTGCGCTCACGGCATACTTCCTGTGCCTGTGCCGGCGGCTGCGTACCTGCTGAAAGGCGTGCCCATCTATTCAAGCGATATGAAAGGCGAGCTCTGCACTCCGACAGGGGCAGCCTTGCTCAAATATTTTGCAAAAAGCTTCGGAGATATGCCTGCAATGACGGTCGAAAAGATTGGCTCCGGCATGGGAAGTAAGGACTTTGCCAGGGCAAACTGCGTAAGAGCCTTCCTTGGGGAGAGCGCGGCGGTCAAGGCTGAGCCAAGTGCAGAAAGCGCAGCAGTCAAGGCGGCAGCAAACGCAGCGGGCGGCATAGAGACCGGAACCTGCGTAAAGCTGGAATGCAACCTGGATGATATGACAGGCGAGGACCTGGGCTTTGCCATGGATCAGCTCTTCAAGGCAGGCGCCAGAGACGTCTACACCCAGCCGATCACCATGAAAAAAAGCCGCCCGGGCATAATGCTTTCCGTCATCTGCACAGCAAAAAAGGCAGACAGGCTGGCGGAGCTGATGCTCAGGCACACCACGACCCTTGGGGTCAGAAGGCTGGACCTGGGGCGCTACACCCTTAAGCGCAGCGTGGAGACTGTGCAGACAGAGCTCGGCGCGGTAAGGGTCAAGTATTCCGGGGAGGGCGGCCTTGCAAAGCACAAGGCCGAGTACGACGACCTCGTAAAAATAGCAGAAGAGCAGGGGCTGAGCCTTGCTCAGGTAAGAGAGATAGTTGAAGAGGCGCTGCGCAGCTAGACGGCCGGGCAGCCCTTGACCTTATTCGGAAGAGTAAACGTGGAAAGACCATACGCAAAAGTAATAATCAATAAAAAGGCGGAAAAGCTGCTCAAATCCGGCCACCCCTGGGTGTACGGAGAAGAGACCCAAGGTCCGGCGGAGCCTTACGAAAACGGAGACATAGTAGACGTTTTCACCGAGAAAGGCAGCTGGATGGGCAGCGGCTTTATAAACGACAACTCCAAGATAAGGGTGCGCCTCATATCCAGGAACACAAACGACAGGTTCGACGAGGCCTTCTGGAGAAGGCGCGTGGAATATGCCGTGGACTACCGCAAGGTAGTTATGGGGCCGGACTTTGCCTGTTGCAGGCTGATCTTCGGCGAGGCGGACAGCTTCCCGGGGCTTACAGTGGACAAGTTTGAGGACGTCCTGATAACCGAGGTGCTCTCTCTTGGCATAGAAAAGCGCAAGGACCTGATCTACAGGCTGCTGAAGGAGACCCTTGAGGCAGGCGGCTGCAAGGTCCGCTGCATCTACGAGCGGAACGAGGCTGCGCTGAGGCTCAAGGAGGGCATGGAGCAGGGCAAGGGCGCGTACAGAGCTCCGCTTTTTGCTATTGATCAGGATGAACCATCTGCAGCGGGTCCTGCCGTGAGGCAATCCCTCCCCTGCGGTCTGTCGTCCTCGGGCAGGGGACTCTCCTACACGTCACCCGCAGCAGACGGACATGTCGTGATAACAGAGAACGGAGTTCTCTACGACGTGGACTTCGTGAACGGTCAGAAAACGGGGTTCTTCCTGGATCAGAAGTACAACCGCGCCGCCGCCAGCAAGCTGGCGGCCGGTATGCGTGTACTGGACTGCTTTACGCATACCGGCGCCTTTGCGCTGAACTGCGTGAGTTTCTGCTGGGCCAGGTTTCCCGGACCGGCGGTCATCTTGCGTCCAATTTGGGCGTTGTTGAACTGACGGTGGCCATCCACCGCGTTTTTGATACATCCCGCGACAGACTGGTGTATGTGGTGGGTCACCAATGCTATGTCCACAAGGCTCTGACCGGCCGGCGTGCTATGTTTGACACGCTGCGCCAGTTTCAGGGCCTTTCCGGCTTTCCGAAGCCTTATGAGAGTGAACACGACGCTTTTATCGCAGGACACGCCTCCAACTCTGTGTCTGTGGCGCTGGGTATGGCCCGCGCCCGCACGCAGCAGAAGGAGGACTACCATGTGCTGGCACTGACCGGCGACGGTGCGCTGACCGGCGGTCTCAGCTTTGAAGGCCTGAACGATGCCGGCGCATCCCGCGAGCCGCTGATCGTGGTCCTCAACGACAACGGCATGTCTATCGATGCCAACGTAGGCGGCATGTCCAGCCACCTGTCCCATCTGCGCACCAAGCCCAGCTACAATGCGCTGAAAAAGCGTTACCGTCAGGCATTGACCCACTCCAACGTGGGTACGCGCTTCTATAACGCCAGCCGCGATGTGAAGCAGTTTTTGAAAAAGTCGCTGCTGCCGGAGAGCACCATGTTCGAGGACATGGGCTTCCACTATATGGGTCCCGTGGACGGGCACGATGTGGAGGAACTGACCAACGTGCTGCAGTGGGCCAAGGAGCAGCGCTCTCCCGTCTTGGTTCACGTGAATACCGTCAAGGGCAAGGGCTATTCCTTTGCCGAACAGGAGCCTAATCGCTTCCACGGCGTCTCGCCCTTTGATGTGCAGACCGGTAAGCCGCTCAAGTCCGGCGGCGCCAGCTATTCCTCTGTATTCGGTGAAGCGCTGACGGAGCTTGCCGCGGAAGATGAGCGCATCTGCGCCATTTCCGCAGCCATGGTGGACGGTACCGGCCTGACACCCTTTACCAAGGCGTTCCCCGACCGATTCTTTGATGTGGGTATTTCCGAAGGTCACGCCGTGGCAATGGCTGCCGGCATGGCCAAGCAGGGAAGCATCCCCGTGTTTGCCGTGTATTCCAGTTTCTTGCAGCGCGGTTTTGACATGCTGCTGCATGACGTGGCCCTGAGCGGCCTGCATGTGGTTCTGGCCGTTGACCGCGCCGGCCTTGTGGGTGCCGACGGCGAGACCCACCACGGCTGTTTTGACCCCAATTATCTCGCGCAGATCCCCGGTATGACGGTGCTGTGTCCTGCAAGCTTTGCTGAGCTGCGCAGTATGCTGCGCAAGGCCGTACTGGAGATTG
>JAZQIH010000127.1:0-13349 GCA_045541015.1 Anaerovoracaceae bacterium
CATGGCTACGATCCGACTTCTATGGCCGCCGAGAGCCTCCCGCCAATGGCAAGGTAGAGCCAGGAGCGGTCTTTGGCCAGCCGTTCGAACCTCGCCTGGTCCTTTTTAAGTATTTTTACGTCCTCGTCCTCGAAGACGAAATGGTAGCTTCCGATTATGGCCCGCTTGTTTCCTATCCTGGTGGCGATCCCGTGAGCCACCACGTACTCCACCTGACTGTGCATCTCGGTGTGATCCAGGCCACGCTCTTCCGCGGCGCGGACCACAGCGTTGGCCACGGAGTGAGGGAAGTGCTCCTCCAGGCAGGCTGCGGTGCGGAGCATCTCGTCCGGGTCCTGACCCGCAAAGGCCACCACCTCCGTAACAGACGGGCAGGCATTGGTCAGCGTGCCGGTCTTATCGAATATGACGGTGTCCGCCTTGCTGAGCAGCTCCATGAACTTGCCGCCCTTTACAGTTATCTTGTGGCGTCCGGCCTCGCGCATGGCAGAGAGCACGGAAAGCGGCATGGAGAGCTTCAGCGCGCAGGAAAAGTCCACCATCAGGACAGACACGGCCCTTGTGGTGTTTCCGGTAAGCGCCCAGGTAAGCGCGCTCCCGCCAAGGCACCAGGGAACGAGCCTGTCCGCCAGGTCGTAGGCGCGGCTTTCGGCGCCGGACTTGAGGCGCTCGGACTCTTCTATCATGCGGACTATGCGGTCGTAGCGGTTTCCGCCGGCCACGCTGCTGACCTTCACGAAGCAGCTGCCTTCTTCCACCACGGAACCCGCGTACACGGCGGCTCCGGGGCGCTTGGCCACAGGCACGGATTCTCCGGTGAGCGACGCCTGGTTGAGCATAACATCGCCCTGCTCCAAAATGCCGTCCAGCGGCAGAACGTGGCCCGTGTGGACCACTATGGTATCGCCGGGCTGAACGCTCGCCAGGGGCACCATGGTCTGCGTGCCGTCTTCTTCCAGCAGCCAGACCTTGTCCACCTGCAGCGACATGCTCTTGGCCAGATCGTCCACTGAGCGCTTGTGGGTCCACTCTTCCATGGTCTCGCCGAGGCTCAGCAGGAAACGCACGGAACCGGCTGTGGTGTAGTCCCCCGTCAGCAGGGAGACTCCGAGCGCAACGCCGTCCAGCACGTCCACGGTGAGCCTGCCGGAAAGCAGCACCCTTGCGGCGCGCCAGATGCGCGGCAGCGCGCAGACTGTGTTTATAACGCGGCGCAAGACTGTCGGCAGGAAGAGCTTTTTAAGATAGTGGAACGCCACCCGCATTACGAGCTTTTCCTTGTATTCGCGGTTTATGGCGCGGCTGTTGCTGCTCAGGACGTGGACTTCCTCCAGCGCCCTTTCGTACGAAAACACAGCCAGCCTTTCGAAAAGGACGGCTTTTTCGCAGCTGTAGGTAACTATAAGACCGCAGGTGCGTTCGTGGACGGTCACCTGCTCCACCCCGGGCAGCGCAAGCACCCAGGCCTCAAGAAGGTCCGCCTGGTCCATGCTCATGGAGCGGACCGCGGCCTTAAGGCGCACTCTGCCGGGGGTCTGATGAAGTATCTGGAACTTCATTTTGCTAATCCTGCGCTTTGTCTTCTATGATCTGCGCTTCTTCCTTGTTTGCGCGGGCCTCGTTGACGGCCTTGGCCTCTGCCAGGATGTCGGAGCAGTTCTCCTGAACGGTCTCGACGTCCTTCATTACCTGGTCCTTGCAGCGCAGCGCGGCTGCTGTAGCCTGCACGTAGACCTTCTTGGCGTCCTTGCTGCCAAGAAGCTTGAAACCTGCGGAACCGAACAGCGTTCCGCCTACGAACAGAGCGATCTTTCCAATTGCACCCATTGCTTTCTCCTCCTTTGAATTAGCATACGCTAACAGCGCAGCTTAAAAAAGCGGCAACCATGATATAATTGCCGCCCTTATTTTAGCATATGCTAACTCATCGTTCAATAGTCAATTGGGGACGGTCCCCTTGATACATGCATCGGAAGAACCGTCCCCCTGATGCATGCATCGGAAGAACCGTCCCCCTGATGCATCAATACCAGATCCAGCCGAAGAGCAGGATCTTTATGAGCCACTGCCCTACGGTGTAGTCCACGGACACGCTGCAGCTGCTGCTTGCAAAGCCGTCCGCAGAGGTGCAGGTTATAACGGCGCTGCCGCGGCCGGTCGCGGTAACCACGCCGGCCTGGTCCACGGCCGCAACGCTCTCATCCGAAGAGCTCCAGACCAGGTCCCTGTTGGCAGCATCCTCCGGGCTGACCGCAGCCGCCAGCCCTGCAGTATCCTTGTAATTCAAAGCCAGCTCGGCCTTGTCCAGCGCCACGCTCTTAAGCGCCGGGATGGCCTCTTCAGCCAGAAGCTCGCCGCAGTTCGTGCAGGTCTTGCGCTTAAGGCCGTCCACGCCGCCCGCAGGCTCGGAGATCACAGCCCAGTCGCTCACCACGTGCACTTTCGGCGTAAATGTATCGGTCCAGGTGCGTCCGCAGCCGCTGCAGGTATGGGTGGTATAGCCCCAGTTCTCGCAGTCGCCGGCTACAACGCTGTCCGCAACAGCCGGCGCATCGCACTTCTCGGGCAGGAGCACCCTGGTGTAGTCTTTTATCTCGTTTCTTGTGAAGCTCTCGCCGCAGCCCGTAATGTGGGGCCAGTTCATCATCTCGCCCACGTAGTCCTTGCAGTACGCGCGGCGGTCCTTGTTGTTTTCGTAGAAAGTTATCATCCCGCCGATGTAGGTGTTGTTGATGTAGCCCACCTCTTCGGACTTATCGAACACGTAGTACATGCCCACCAAACCGCCGTTGTGAACGTAGCCGTTGCAGGAGCAGTAGCCGTCCACGATGATGTCGCAGCTCTCCAGGGTGGGGTTGCCGCAGGACACGGCGCCGCTGAGGAACTCCTCCACTTTAAGGGAGGGGTCGCACTGGTCTATGAACACCAGGGTGGTGTCCGCTGTGCAGCCACTGATGGTGCCGCTGCCGAAGCCCGCTATGCCGCCGACGCCGGAGTTGCAGCTCTTTCGGCCGCTGTCGTCCGGCTTGATGGCCGGGGTGATGCTGACCCTGGCGTCCTTTATGGTGCAGTTTGTGATGACCGCGCCTTTTATATAGCCGGCCAGGGCGCCCGCAAAGCAGTGCTGCTCGGAGGAGACGTCTATGTCCAGGCCGCGCAGGTTAAGGCCGTCCACGCTTCCGGTGAGGGTGGAGAACAGGCCCGCAAAGACGGTGTCGTAGACCTTGGCGTTGCCGTCCAGGGTGTCCGCGTGGGCATCGCCGAACTTGGTAACTTTAAGGTTGTAGATGGTGTGGCCCTGGCCGTTCAGCTGGCCGGAAAACGCCGCCGGGATCCAGTCCACGCCGCTCATGTCTATGTCCTGGGTAAGGACGAAGCTGCCGGCCGGATCCTGCCTGAGCTTTTCCATGTCCGCCGCGCTCGCGATGGGCGTAAAGCCCTCCTCTGCGAACGCTAAAACCGGGAGCGCAAACGCCCCCAGCAGACAAAGTACCAAAGCTATTATACCTAAACGCTTCATAGCCGACCTCCAACGTGATCTTATTTCCTTAATTGTGGCACTTTTGCGCCGGAAATTCAACTAAAAAAGAGGGATAGAATTCCCTCTTTTTACCAAAATGATTATTCGGGACCGTCCCCAATTGACAACAAAATAATCAAGGACCATCCCTCGTTTCTGCGGGCTTCTTGGCCTTGTCCTTGTCCAGTTCCAGGCCGTGCAGGACTTTGTCCCGCAGGGTCTGCATCTCGGCCATAAGCTGGTCCGAGCGATCCATTATCTGTTTGGCCTCGCGCCTGAGCATTCGCCCCCTTGCGGAACCTAGCAGGAACCCAACGCTTAGCGTTACGAGCCCTACTAAAAAAGCAATAAGTACTGTATCCATAATTGTCCTCCGTTACCCGGCTTTCTCAGTAATGCGTGCGGGCGTCCCGGCTCCTGAGCGAGCCACGGCCCTGATCGTTTCAGATGCGATCTGATCCTGCTGAGATTTCCAAGGACAAATTGCTTTTGCGCGGGGACCGGATGGGTAAGGATGTGCCGCGTGACTGACCATCTGATCCCCGTCGATAAGGTCCAGGATATGAGCTTGCGGATCAAGGGGTCTTCCGTGAAGCCATATCCATTATTTGATACACTGCCGCTGGTCTTATGATGCCCAGAGGGTTTTCCACCAAACAGCCTCCGCGCACAGCCAGCGATGCACCTTATAATACCATGTATGATTGCAAAACGCACTAAAAAAGTGACAAAAAGATGAATACTTTTTTTGTCACTTTTGCGTTTGGCGTCCGTTGCCGGCTGCGCTTGAAATTTCAATGCATCCCAGTCTTTGGACCAGTGCTGATTTGCGGGCTATATTCGGCGCATTATGTTAACACCATCGCGTAGCATGCTGCGGCCCTGAAGAGCATGTAGCGCATATTACAGGACAAGCGCAGTGCAATGGGCATGCATTTGAGGGATGTGTAGCGCAATGGGCATGCATTTTATCTCATTTGCTAAAAATCTGCAAATGAACACAAGCTTTTAAAATTTGCGTTGTCACAGATTCCGGTTTTTTAGAAATCTGTGATAATTCTGAGCTCAAAAAATCCGCTTCGATCTATCACAGATTAGGGAAAATGCACTTTCTGTGACAATTAGCGCGTTCTAACCACATTGTTGCCACAGAAATGCAGCTATAAATATATCACAGAATCTCAAAATCACCGTTTCTGTGAGAATATTTCGAAAATCCGTCTCAAAAAAATATCACAGAACTGCCCTTTTTGCATTTCTGTGACAATCGCACGCTTGTTGACCATACAAAATGCCCACAAGGCGGCACGTTTGCCCTTTATTTTTCAAGAGATGCATTAAAATGCCCACAAGGCGGCAGATCAGCCCGGGTATAATTCCGAATTGCGGCAGATCAACCCTGAATTATTCAGAATTGCAACAAAACAGCCCAGCCAGATGCGGTTGGGCTGCTCAGATATTGATCTATTATGGCGCGCGGGCTGCCTTACCACTGCTCCATAGAGTTGCGCAGCCGCCTTACCACAGCTCCAATAGAGTTGCGCGGCTGCCTTACCACTGCTCCAGGAGGTGCTGGAGCTGGGCGCGGAGCTGGGATACGCGGTCTATGGCCTCCTCGACCTGGCTGCGGGCGCGCGCTATCTGGGACTGGACCATAACGTCGGCAAAGAAGCCGTCGAAGAAGAAGTCCGCGAAGGTCCAGAAGTCGCCCTCGTCTATGGCCAGGGGCATAGCCTGGTCCACGTCCGCCAGCTCGCGGCGGAAGGTGGCCATTGCGGCTTTGGCCTCCTGAATGCAGTAGGAGGCGTTGCTCATTTTGCTGCGCTTGATGAGCGTTGTGAGGAAGCCGCCGCCCAGCATGTCCACTATGCCCCAGCCGCTGGCGCTGCCGAGGTAGCGCTGCGCTGCGTAGAGGCAGTCGAGCGCGTGGTCCGCTGCCGCGATGGCTTGTTGTATTTCGTTTCGTCTGTAGTCGTCCATGTTGTTTCCTCTGCCGGGGCCGCCGAAGCTGCTGATCTGCTAAGATGCCTGGCCGCCGGGGCTGCGCATCTGCTACGCTGCCGCAGCCACCCTGCTACATCCCTATCAGGTTGTTGAACACGCCCATGATGTTGAAGGTTGCGGCGGTGGCAACGCTGGGCGGGATATCCGTGATCTTCCAGCCGTCCGCCGTCTTCTCCAGTTTGAACGTGGCGGTCAGCGTGCCCTCGGCCGTCTTGTGCTCCTTAACGGCCTTGTCTATGCACTCCATCATGATGCTCATCATCTTCTCCTGGCTGACATCGCCGGACATTGCCGCCTTGATGGCCTCCTGCAGCGTGTCCTTAACAGCCGCCGCCATCAGCTCGGACGCGTCCGTGTAAGTCAGCGTGAGCGTCACGGTGGCGGTATTGCCGTCGGCCTTCACCTCGCCGATCTTGTACTTGAGCTTGCCGGCCCAATCCTTGAGGTACTTCATGAACCCTTCCGGCATGTTGGCGCCTGCGTCGTCCAGGTCACCTGGGTCGCCGCCCTTGATGGTGCCAGCCACCTTCTTGAAATCGTAGGCCTTGAGCCCCTCGCAGAAGGTCTTGACAGTGCCTTCCGGGGTCTCGCCGTTGCCGCCGCCTCCGCAGCCAGCCAGCGCCAGAACCAGCGCCAGCGCCAGGATGATGCTAATTAATTTCTTCATTTTGTCCCCCTTTTCCGCCCTGATCCAGGTCCGTGTAATCCTTTATACCCATTTTTTCTATGAGATCCAACAAGCTTTTCAGGTACTGGGTCTTGCTAATCGCGTGATGCTCCAGGAAAATGTCCAGAGTCCGCTTCTCGCGCTCGAACAGCGCTTGTTTGTCGTTGGCCATGTTGTCTGCCGCGCCAGGCACGGCTGCTTCCTCTCTTGGGAGCCGCGCGTTTTGCCGCGCTACTTTCCCCTCTTGAATTCTGTGTATTTTGCCGCACTGCCGAAGGCCAGCTCCACAGGGTACTTGGCCTCGTTCTTGTCCATCTTGCTGTTGATGATCTCGTCCTCGTCCAGGCCGAGCTCGTCCAGCATGTTGCGGCAGTAGACCAGCACGTCCGCAAGCTCTTCTTTGACGTGCTCCAGGTTGTATTCGGTGTCGCTCCACTGGAAGCACTCCAGCAGCTCCGCGGCCTCGATGGCGATGCTCTTGGCCAGGTTTGCCGGCGTGTGGAACTGCTCCCAGTTGCGGTCCGCGGTGAACGCGCGGATGCGGTCTATAGTTTGCTGAGTCATTTATTCCTCCGTGGTTTGAAGCGCCAGCTCCTGCGGCACTGTGTACTTGCCGTCCTCCACCGAGGCGCAGTAGACGGCGCAGTTTCCGATGTATTTAGGCCAGTAGCTGCCCTGCGACTGCGGGGTCAGGTACTCCAGCGCGCCCTTCATGGCTATGGCGTGAGTGGACAGCAGCACGTTGCGTTCCGCCGCCAGGGGCTTGATTTCCTCCAGCAGCTCGCCCAGCCGCGCCACCACGGACGCGAGAGGCTCCATGCCTTCCGGCGCGGGGTTGTGCACCAGGTCCTTGAAGAACTCCATGAGTTCCGGCGGCGGGGCCAGAAGGTCCGCCCCCTCGTAGGGGCCGTAGTTCATCTCGATCAGGCGCTCGTCGGTGGTGATGGCCGGGGCGCCGCCCGCTGCCACGATCTCGGCGGTCTGCCCGGTGCCGCCCGCGGCCACGATCTCGGCGGTCTGCACCGCCCGGATCAGCGGGCTGGAATAGACCGCGTCGAAGCTGATGCCAAGCTCCGCCAGCCGCCGCCCGGCGTTCTCCGCCTGCGCCCGGCCGGTGTCGTTCAGCGGAAAGTTGCTCCGCCCCTGCAGCACCTGTTTTTTATTCTGCTGTGTTTGTCCGTGTCTGATGATGTATAGCATGTTCCGTTTGTCCTGCCAGCGCCGCCGGTCCGCCTGGTTGCTGATCTGCCCGGCGGCCTGTCCCCCTATTTACCGAGCAGCTCCGCGGCCGATTCCCCTGGTTATACGAGCAGCTCCGCGGCCTCTGCTGCGCTGCGCACCACCTTGGCACCCAGCACCTCCGCGCCCTTGATATAAGGCGCAAGCTTCTCGGCCGTCTTGCCTATGCTGCTGCCGCCTGAAGTCGCAAAGATCACCAGCTTCTTGCCGGCCCAGTCGTACCCCTTGCAGAAAGTGCCTACCACGTTCGGCGCGCCATAGTACCAGATCGGAAAGCCCAGCAGCACCGTGTCGTAGTCCGCAAAATTCGCGATCCTGCCCGCCACCGGCACGTCCTTGCCGCCGATCTTTTCCTTATTGCACCTGGCCAGCGGGTTCGTCCACTTGATGTCCGCCGCCGTGTAAGGCTGCACCGGCACGATCTCGAAAAGATCCGCCCCGATCTGTCCCGCCAGCTCCGTGGCGAGCGCCTTGGTTGTGCCCTCGGCACTGAAAAATGCAACTAATTTGCTCATATCTTCCTCCTAAAATGCCCTTTTCACTCCAGGTAGCGCACCGTCTTGCCGGTCCGCTGCGCGTACTCGATCTCCGAGCGTGTGCTGGAGCCGATGTAACCGCCCACGTTGATCACGAAGATCTCGTCGGCCATGTCTATCTTGCGCTTGTGCATGTCGTCCAGCATCTCCTTGGTCCGCGTGAGCGTGCCCTCATCCATGCCTTCCCAGACCTCCGCGTCGCCGGCGTGCCCAAACAGCCCGACGCTGATGACAATGCAGCCTTCCAGGGTCAGGCGTTTCTGCGCCTCCATGAACTGATCTTTGAAACGGGTGCTGCCGCAGAGCGTCACCACCTTGTATTTTCCGACCATGATGCCTCCTGTTAAGATTATTGCTATCCTCAGTGGCTTTATTTGCTCGATGCTCCCGTTTGTGTCCGTTTTAAGGGCGGGTGGGAGCACAGTTTTTAATATTTGATATGGATCCGGATGTCTGATGCTCCCCAGCTAGCGGAATTTCGATCATTTGGGAGCCCCGATTCTCTGCATATTGCGGTGTTTGCGCTCCCAACCAGCCCGCAAATGAGCAAAAATGGGAGCATCCACCAGATTTACCGCGCTGCGGCACTGCAGAGTTTGTCCGTTCAGCGCGCTGCCGCTTTGCAGAGCTCGTCCACCAGGTAGACCGCGATGGTCCCGGCGGCCTCGAGCCCCAGTGCCAGCCCGGTGCCGCTGTTTATCAGCACCTTGCCGGACGCGGGGAATTCGTCGTCCGCCAGCCACAGGTTCAGCAGCATGGGGTACCTTGGCAGGAAGCGGAACACCGCGCTGACGTCCGCCTTGCCGCCCTCCAGGATCTGTCCGCCGAGCTGCGCACAGGCCGCAAGAATGTTCTGTTTTGAACACTTTCCGAGCTTTGCGCCTATCAGTCTGGTGATGTCCCGGTCGAAGCTAGCGCCGCGCATAACGTCCGCCGGCTCCAGGGAGCCGATGGTGGCCCAAGGGCCATCCGCCAGGCTTCTAAGTTGCTGAGCAGCTCCGCGAGCTGGCTGCCCGGCTGCTCCAAGTTGCTGAGCAGCTCCGCCAACTGGCTGCCCGGCTGCAGGAGCGACAACGCTGCCGGCCCCGCTGCAGAGCGCATCCATGTACTGGAGCACCACCAGGTGCTGCCACATCGAAATATCGCCGGTCACCGTGAACGCCGGCAGCTGCAGAACGCCTCGCCGGCCAAAGCTCTCAAACCCGATCGTCTGGGCGCCTCGGTCAGCACAAAGCCCCGCATCTTCCGCGATGCGGTACACGTCCTTGCCGGCCAGCTTCTCCGCCAGCGCCGTAAGCATAGTGGAGTACTGCTTGCTGTCCTGCTGAGCCTTCAGCCCCTGCACGGCTACTTGTTCGCGCTGCACCAGCTGTGCGGCGACGGCGGCAGCGGCTCGCCCTTGATCTTCGCCTTTATCACGTTCCTGTGGATGCCCACCATCGCGCCCGCGCAGAACACCACGCAGACCTTCAGGACCTTCCACAGCAGCTTCAGCGCAGTGCGCTTTGCCTTCTTCTTTGCTTTCTCCATTGTATTTCCTTTCCGCCCGGGGCGCTCTCTGAATACTGATTATACCATATTCCGCGCGCAAGTATAAAAAAACCTGCCGGCAGCCCGGCAGGTCTTCCTTTTTCACAATCATACCCCTCTACAGCCCGTATGCCTTCACCAGGTACTTACTGTACCGCTCGGCCATTACGTGCCAGTTGTAGAGGCTCTCGCCCATCACCGCGCCGCAGGCTTCGCGGTACAAAGCCCACACGTACCAGTAATAGGACAGGATCGCCGTGTACGCCAGGTAGTGGAACAGCTGCGCGTCCGTCATGCCAGGCCCGCAGTACTCGCGGATAAACCTCTCCGCGTCCTCCACCTGCCACATGGAATCCATAATATACGTGCCTATATCGCAGCCCGGGTCCGCGTTGCCCGCGTACTCCCAGTCGATCAGGATAGTCTCCTTGTCCGTAAGCATCCAGTTCGGCGCGTAGGTGTCGCAGTGGCAGAAGCACATCTCGATGCCGTCGCCCGCGCACCTCTTGTAGCACTTCTCCACGCGCTCCTTAAGCTTGTCGAACTCCGGATCCGCAATGCCGCCCTTGCCAGTGCGCAGCAGAAGCTCTATCCTGCAGGCCTCCTCCCAGGGCAGGAACTGCCAGTCAACGGACAGCCCCTTGCCGTGCAGCTTGCGCATCACGTCCAGTACGCGCCTGGAATCCTCAAAGCTGTCGTAGGACGGAACGCGGATGTCGTCCACGTAGCGGCTGATCTTCCAGCCGCCATTCTCGTCCATGTAAATGAAGGTCGGATCCACGCCAATGCTCTTGGCCAGCTCCAGCGCCTTCTTCTCGTGAGGCCTTGAAATTATAGCCTCCGTGCCCTCTCCGGGATGGCGGTACACGTAGCGCTTGCCGGCCACCTCGAACATGAACGAATAGTTCGTGAGCCCCTGCTTTATAGGCTTAAAGTGCAGGATGTCGCCCTCTTTGCAGTCCAGCACCCTGGTAATATTCTTCATGATCTTGCTGTGGGTGTGCCCAACGTAGTTGATGTCGAACTCCCTCAGCTCGTCCAGGCTGTCGAACTCGAAGATCGAATCAGCCGGGTACTCCTTGATCTCCATCGGCGGCAGCTCTTTTACGTGCTCCATAAGGATCTGCTCCCAGAGAGCGCTGTCGTAGTTGCCCACGCCGTGGTCCTCGTTGAGGATCCCGATCATGGCCTTCGCAAAATTGCGGTCCCAGTACACGTGGCCCAGCATTATAAGGCCGTCCTCACCGCTCTTCCTGACCTTGGCAATGTTGCCCTTGGCGTCCGGGGTCATGTACCACTCGTTGGTCTTTTCGTGCACGTGCACCGCCGCGTAGTAGGACTGGTACACGTACTCATCGAACGGGTTCTCCTCGAAATAGTCGTCGGAAGAGCAGATGTAGCTGTTTCCGATGTATTTCTGCGCCAGGTACAGCGTGTGAGTGTTGTTCTTGGTGTTGTATTCCGGGTTGATCAGGATCTTGACCCCTTCGAACTTGTTCTCCAGGTAGAAGAACGCCTCCTTCTTGTAGCCAAGCACTATAACAATGTTGTTGATCCCGGCCTCCTGGAGCTGCTCTATCTGCCTTTCGATAAGGACCTCGTTCTTGACCACCAGGAGACCCTTTGGCTTTTCCAGGCTCAGCGGCACAAAGCGCGTGGACATACCAGCCGCCATGATAACGGCGTTTTCCACCTTAAAGGGCGCAAGAGCCTCCACGCCCTGCTCTGTTATGCAGGCGCCGTCCACCCAGCCCCTGGCTGCAAACGCCTTGATAGTCTGCGAAATATAGCCGGTGGAAAGCCCGGTCATGTCCCTGAGCTTTCTGTGGCTTTGGATACCGTATTTTTTGATCGCGTACAGCAGGGTGAACTCGTTCTTGCTCATGGGCAGAGCCGCCCTTGCTGCAGTTTTAGATGCTTTTGCCATCCTGATCTTCCTCTCAGATTTTTAGATTATGTCCAGCTCTCCGCGGTCCCTTAGCATGTACCTGCGCAGCGGTGTAAGGCTGGCCAGCCAGTACAGAAGGCCGCCGCACACTGCAGTGTAGCCGCTGCTGGTAAGCACCATAAAGATGGGGCTCTTGATGGTAGCGGTAAGCGGGTCGTACACGAACAGCAGGTTGGTAACGAAGGCTATGAGCATGCAGCCCAGGCCCACAAGGTTGAACCCGTTGGTAAACTCGTAGGCTTTGTGGCCATCTATATTATACAGCGATTTTAAGCTGATCTTGCGCTTTTTTACTATCAGGTAGTCCACGACTGTCATGCCTATTATGGGCCCCTGGATCTGCGCCGCCATGGAGATGAACGACCCGAAGTTGTCCATTACCCAGCCCCAGACCGTAAGCGCCGCCACGTAAATTGCAGTCAGTATGACCAGCAGTTTGTAGCTCACCTTCGGGAAGCCGCTCTTGATGATCATGCAGTTTACGTAGGAGCCTGTGCCCTGGGTACCGATGTTTGCGAACGCCACCATCAGAAGGCTCAGAAGCGCAAAGCCAGGGCCTGCCAGGGTGGAGAGCATAACGGTTGGATCGGACTCGTAGTAGCCCGCGCGCACGAACATGGCTATGGCCATTACGCCGCCTGCCGCTACAAAGAACGGCGCCACTATTCCGTAAGCGCCTGCCGTTGCCCAGTAGCCGCTCCTTTCGGTCTTGGCCAGCCTGGGCATTACCAGGGCCTGCGTGGACCACGAGAACGCGAACGCCACGTTGCCTTCAGCGCTGAGCATAAAGCGCCCCAGCGCGGAGCCGTAAAGGCTGGTGTCTGGCTGGACTTTAAGCATATCACTTACCGGCACGGTGGTAAAGCAGATGATAACGACAACGCCGCCAACTATAAGCAGGGCTGTCACCAGGAACTTGTTGACCCACTTGATAACGTCCGGGCCGCCCAGGGCTATGAGGGTGCCCAGGATAACGCAGAGCACGCCCAGCACCGGCTTCCAGATGACCGGATCCAGCTGCACGCCAAAGCCGCCGAACAGGTTGATCATCGAGCTTGCAAACAGCTGCGAGTCCACGGCGTACCAGCCGAAGTTGGCCAGCGATATTACCGTGGCGAATATGGCCACGCCCTTCTTGCCGAGCACGGACCGCAGCCACACCCACAGGTCTATGCCGTAGCGCGTGGCGAAGAACACCGGGATGCACTCGATCAGTATCCAGACTATGTTGAAGCAGAAAATGTTGATCAGCATCTGCGTAAACGACAGGTACTGCGCAACGTACGCGCCCTGGGTGTAGCACCAGGTTGCGATGGAGAATCCGCTGGTTGCCAGGAACAGATCCCAGAAGGAATACTGCCTTTCTCCTGCCAGCATCGGGACGGTACCGGTGACCGTCTCCTGGCGAATGTACTCGTTGTGACTCATCTTGGCCATCAGGAGATCACCCCCGTCATGCAGAGCACTATGAGCACCAGGCTCGCGGCGATGCCAACTACTATGGCCGCGGCGTCCTTCTTGTCCGCCTTCTTGGGCCAGGGATAATCCGGCTGAGCCATGACCTTCAGCCGCTGATCCGTCTCCTCGTAGATCAGTTCTTCTATAGACTTCTCCATTAAAGTCCTCCTATTTGATACACCTGTGCAGCTGAGCCCGACTGCCCTCCGCAGCTGAGTCAGAATAGCGATTGCTAACCGCTCATATTTCAGTATATTAGCATTATAAATGAACACAGTCAACCGCCACAAGCTCATTTATTTTGCAGTTTCGTGATTTTTGAGCAAATCGCTTTTTCTTCTGCTCGCCGCCGCGCCTCCCAATCCACACAGCCAACACACTACTCCATCTGCCAGGCCACCCCACCACTCTCCATTTGACTCTGCCCCGCCGCCCATATATAATACC
>JAZQIH010000128.1:0-1750 GCA_045541015.1 Anaerovoracaceae bacterium
GTTCTTCCGATGCCTGGACAGGCATCGTAAGAACCGTCCCCCTGATGCCGAACCATCCCTCGTTTCCCATGGCGCTGTATATTCAGCAAAAATGTATAAAATAGGCATTATGCAGCTTGTTATGCAATTAACGGCCAAAAAATACACAAAAAATACAGAAAATATGCAAATTAGCTCTTGACAAGCGGCGCGGGTCTCTCTATAATATGCGCATAAATGAAAAATCTTGCAAAATACATCGATTTTATACAGAAAAAGAGGTCCAAAATGAATAAAGAAAACATTAAAAAAGTAGTGCTCGCATACTCCGGCGGACTGGATACATCCATCATCATCCCCTGGCTCAAGGAAAACTACTACAACTGCGAAGTTATAGCAGTCTCCGGCAACGTGGGCCAGGCAGACGAGCTGGAAGGCCTGGAGGAAAAAGCCCTCAAGACCGGTGCATCCAAGCTCTACGTACTGGATCTCACAGACGATTACGTGGACAACTACATCATCCCGTGCCTTAAGGCAGGCGCAGAGTACGAAGGCTACCTGCTGGGAACCAGCCACGCGAGGCCCTGCATAGCAAAAGGCCTTGTGGAGATAGCTCTCAAGGAAGGCGCGGACGCCATCTGCCACGGATGCACAGGCAAGGGCAACGACCAGGTAAGGTTCGAGCTCACCATCAAGCACTTTGCTCCCAACATGCCAATAATCGCTCCCTGGAGGGAGTGGGACATCAAGTCCAGGGACGAGGAGATAGACTACGCCGAGGCCCACAACGTGCCCCTTAAGATAAACAGGGAGACCAACTACTCCAAGGACAAGAACCTGTGGCACCTCTCCCACGAAGGTCTGGACATGGAAGACCCCGGCAATGAGCCTCAGTACGACAAGCCCGGCTTCCTGGAGATGGGCATCTCCCCGATGGCAGCACCCGACACCCCCACATACGTGGAGATAGACTTCGAGCAGGGCGCTCCGGTAGCTCTGGACGGCAAGAAGATGAGCGCCAAGGACATAATCCTTAAGCTCAACGAGATAGGCGGAGCCAACGGCATAGGCCTTCTGGACCTGGTAGAGAACAGGCTCGTGGGCATGAAGTCCCGCGGCGTTTACGAGACCCCGGGCGGAACCATACTCTACAAGGCTCACGAGGTCCTGGAGACCATAACTCTCGATAAGATGACAATGCACGAGAAGAAAAAGCTCTCGATAACCTACGGTGAGTTAGTGTATAATGGACAGTGGTTCACACCGCTCAGGGAAGCCCTGGCAGCATTCGTGGACAAGACCCAGGAGAAGGTAACAGGCAAGGTAAAGCTCAAGCTCTACAAGGGCAACATAATCAATGCCGGCGTCTGGAGCGAGAACTCTCTGTATTCGGAGGCAATAGCGACCTTCGGCGAGAGCGATTATAACCAGGCTGATGCAGCCGGATTCATCAATCTCTACGGCCTGCCGATAAAGGTCCAGGCAATGGTAGACGGCAAGTAACAAACAAGATATCCTGCGTGGTTTTTCCGCGCAGGATATTGCAGAATAAAGGAGTATATCATGGCAAAGATGTGGGCAGGAGTAACTGCCGGTATAACAGACAGTCTGGCAGACGAACTGAACTCCTCGCTGCGCTTTGACAAAAGGCTCTACGAGCAGGACATAAAAGGCAGTCTGGCGCACGCGGCAATGCTGGCAGCCAAGGGCATAATCAGCCCCGACGAGTGCGATAAGATAAGCAGCGGCCTTGCAGGCATACTGGAAGACC
>JAZQIH010000129.1:0-17040 GCA_045541015.1 Anaerovoracaceae bacterium
ATCGTTTGCCTGCGGGTAGATGAACACCTTGCCGCTTTCGTAGCGGTAATCCAGCTTGCAGAGCTTGCTGATGGTGCCAAGGGAAAGGTGGTTTACTTTGTTGTAGTATTTTATCTGCAGGGTCATGGTGCCTGCGTTCTGCTTTATGAAGTTTGTTGTTTCCTCGTCCCCAAGGAACATGTTTACGTCAGACGCGTTAAAGTAGACCTTGTCTACCGGAGTATCGAAGGTTATGAAGCTTGTCTGTCCATATTTTTGTATAGTGGCTATGTTAACATAGATATTGCCCTTGTAGGTGTAGGCAGTATCGTTGATCTTTTCATCGTTTACATAGACCTCTATAGGGGTGAAAGTGTCATCCTGAGGCGGTGTTTCAGCAAAGCAAACAGCTCCTGCGGAAATGACCAGGAGCAGAAGGACAAAGATATATCGAATTGTTCTTTTTAAAATATTGCTCAACTGTATAATTATGTTTATACAAACAAGTAATTCATATGTTTACTTTATTATAATTATGTTATAATTAGATGTCAATTGGAAATTGGAGGTTTTAAATGAAGGATGTGGTGGGATACGCAATATTAGGGGTAATTGCTATCCTTTTTGTAGTCGTTATAGTGCTGTTTTCCAGGCTCCGCAGCATAGAAAGGGAGATGAGGGACACCCGCAGGGAGACTGTCCACGCTCTCCAGAACAATTATGCTGCAATGAATCAGGCTCTTGCAGACAACGAGCTTGCCGAAGAGCAGCGCCTGGAGTACTTCAGAAGTTCGGTGGAGCATCGCCTGGCTTCCATGCAGAGCGACAGCAACCGCCAGCTGGACCTTATAAGGCACACAGTGGACGACAAACTGCAGAGCACCCTGGACGAAAAGCTCTCACGATCCTTTGAGACCGTAAGGCAGAGCCTCCAGCAGGTCTATATGGGCCTCGGCGAGATGCAGAACCTGGCCACAGGAGTGGGGGATCTTAAAAAAGTCCTCACAAATGTAAAGAGCCGCGGCATACTCGGGGAGATACAGCTGGGCTCCATACTGCAGCAGATACTGTCTCCAACGCAGTACGAGGAAAACGTAGTTACCGTGCCCGGCAGCACTGAAAGGGTGGAATACGCGGTAAAGATGCCCGGAGACGGGGACATACCCGTGCTCCTTCCCATAGACGCAAAGTTCCCGGGGGATTCTTACGCAAACCTTATGGATGCCTACGAGGCTGCAGACCCGGACCGCATAGCAGCCTGCAGAAGGGTGCTTACGTCCCAGCTTAAAAAAGAAGCCAAGGACATTCAGACCAAATACATAAGATTGCCTTACACTACAGAATTTGCTATTATGTTCCTTCCCTTTGAGGGTCTGTACGCAGAGGCTGTAAACATGGGTGTTATGGAGGATGTGCAGCGCAACAACCGCGTTATGATTGCAGGGCCTTCCACCATGGCTGCGCTGCTGAACAGCCTGCAGATGGGCTTCAAAACTCTGGCCATTCAGCAGAATGCAGGGGAGGTCTGGCGCGTTCTTGGCAGCGTAAAGAGCGAATTCGACAAGTTTGCGGACGTTCTTGATGCTACACAAAAGGAGCTGGATCAGGCCAACAAGAACCTGGACAAGCTGGTAGGCACCAGGACCAGGATGATACAAAGAACGCTCAAGGATGTTTCCCGCCTTGGCGAATACGATACGGAGAAAAATTTTATTGAGTAGTCTTTTCGCAATAGCAGATCTTCATCTTGCCACGGACCCGTCCATAGCGGACAAGTCCATGGATATGTTCGGAGGCAGCTGGGTGAACCACGCCGAGCGCCTGCGCAGTATTTGGCTGCGCCTGGTGGAGCCGGAGGACGTAGTATTCATCCCCGGGGACATAAGCTGGGCGCTCAAGCTGGAGGAGGCTGCAGCAGACCTGCGGTGGATAGATCAGCTGCCAGGCACCAAGGTGCTGCTGCGCGGCAATCACGACCTCTGGTGGTCCTCCATGAAGAAGATGAGGGGCCTTTTCGAAAGCGTAAAGTTTATAAGAAATGATTCCATAGAGTTCCAAGACTACGTGCTCTGCGGCACGCGCGGCTGGGTATGCCCGGGGGATCCTGCCTTTACCGAAAGCGAGGACCGCAAGATATACGAAAGGGAGATACTGCGCCTGGAGATGTCTCTTAAGAGCGCGTCCGAATGCGGCAAGCAAATAATAGCAGCAACTCACTACCCGCCCATGAACAAAGACCGCCAGCCCTCCGGCTTTACGGAGCTTTACGCAAAGTACGGCGTAAAGACCGCGCTGTTCGGGCACCTGCACGGGGAGAGCGCCTTCCGCGTGGCTCCGGAAGGGGAGATGGACGGGATCAGCTACCGCCTGGTGTCTTTGGACAAGCTGCAGGCGGCCCCTCTAAAGATACTGTGATATAAATAACACCAAGTTTGCAGACAAGCAGCAGGCGGGTACTTGAAAACCGTCTGCTGTTTTGATATACTTCAAAGGATGCAATCGGTGAGAGGCAAGTCATGAAGCACATTTTTATCGTAAATCCTGCGGCAGGCAAAGGCATTGCAACAACTAAGTATCAGCCCCAGATCTTAAACTATCTTAAGGACTCCGGTCTTGATTACGAGGTCCACAGGTCTCTCAACAAAGAGGAGATAGGTACTTATATAAAGCAGAAGGCTGCTGACGGCGCTCCTGTGCGTTTCTACGGCATAGGAGGGGACGGTACCCTCTGCGATGTGGCAAACGGCGCCATAGGGCTTCCCAACGTGGAAGTTGCCATCATCCCCTGCGGCACAGGAAACGATTTCGTAAGGAATTTCAACAATAAAGAGAACTTCCTGGACATAGAGAAGCAGATCAATGGCAAGGCCGTTCCTGTAGATGCCATAAGGTGCAACGATTTCTACTCCATGAACATGCTCAACATCGGAGCAGACTGCGAGGTAGTCGTAAAGGCTGCAAACAAGAAGCACGCAAGCGGTTCCCTGGCATACGCTATAGGCGCTCTGGAAGTGCTCCCCCACAAGCCTCGCTACCGCATGGCATACACGGACGAAAACGGCGAGGAGCACGAAGAAGACCTGCTCCTCTGCTGCATAGGCAACGGCCATTACTGCGGCGGCGGATTCAAGGGCTGTCCAAAGGCAAGCCTTCAGGACGGGCTTATGGATGTAGTAGTCGTAAGGCCTGTTACAGGACTTCTTATGATGAAGATGCTGCTCAAGTACCACAACGGCACTCACCTGGATGCCCCGGAAGCAGCAGACCTTATCAAGTTCATGCAGGTAAAGAACTTTAAACTAAGAGCCATAGACCAGGTAAACGTCTCCGTAGACGGAGAGGTAAAGCCCTTTACAGAAGGGGATATGGAAGTGGTCCCCGGCGCTATAAACTTTGTAGTCCCGGAAGGCTCGGAAATACTGTAAATAATAACCTTCTGCCGCAAGCCGGCAGAAGGCCATACGCAGGAGTAGCGAAGCGGCCGTAACGCGGTAGTCTCGAAAACTATTTATCCCTCACGGGGTACGTGGGTTCGAATCCCACCTCCTGCGCCAAAGAAAAAAGAGGGTATTGGCCCTCTTTTTTATTGCTTACAGTCGGATCAGAATGCGTTTACTGCGCCTTCCTGCCTTCGAACTTGTTAAGGGAGAGTATTGCTGCGATCAGAAGCACAACGGATACTATCAGGCCAGGCCAGGGCGAGCTGGTAAAGCCCGTGATCAGGTAGCCTATGGCGCACATGACTGCGACCAGAGTTGCGTAGGGCAGCTGGGTCTCTACGTGGTTTATGTGCTTGCAGTCCGCGCCTGTGGATGCCAGTATAGTGGTGTCGGAGATAGGTGAGCAGTGGTCTCCGTAAACAGAGCCGGCAAGTGTAGCGCCAAGAGCCGGTACCAGCAGGTAACCTGCGCCGTCGACTTCGCAGATCATGGTGATGATTGGGATCAGCATACCGAAAGTTCCCCAGGAAGTTCCCATGGAAAAGCTCATGAGCGCTGCGATTATAAAGATTATGAAGGGCAGCAGCCTTAAGGAAACGCTGCCTGCACTTACGAAACCGGAGATGAACTGGCCGGTCCCGATCAGCTGCCTGCATACTCCGCCAAGGCTCCATGAAAGGATAAGGATGAGCATTGGAGGTACTATGCTGCTGATGCCGCTTACTATCGAATCTATGAATTCCTTGGGCTTCATTATCTTTCTGGGAAGATACAGAAGAAGCGCTGTAACGAGCCCTGCGAAAGCCCCAAGGGAAAGTCCTGCGGTGGGGTTGTAGCCTATAGCCTCGGAGAAGCTTACGCCCTCAAAGAAGCCGCCTACGTAGGCCATGCCAAGGATGGCGCAGATGATCAGCACCACTATGGGAAGGACAAGGTCTATGATATGGCCTTTGCCGTCGTCTTCAGAAGCGGATGAGGTCTGGGCGGCGGATTCCTTCATGGCTCTTTCTTCGGCCTTTCTCATGGGGCCGAAGTCCTTGCCGGTAAAGCTTATCATGAAGACCATAATTATGGTCAGGAGCGCGTAGAGGTTGTAAGGTATGGTGGCCAGGAAGGTGTTGAAGCCGTCTGTGGCGCTTACCTCGCTGGCAACTGCAACAGCCCAGCTGGATACCGGAGCTATGATGCACACCGGAGCTGCGGTAGCGTCGATAATGTAGGCCAGCTTTTCCCTGGATATGCGGAGCCTGTCTGTAATGGGGCGCATAACAGTGCCGACTGTGAGGCAGTTGAAGCCGTCGTCTATGAAGATGAGTATTCCAAGGAAGGAAGTTGCGAAAGCTGCGGAGCGCTTGCTGCTGAGGCGTTTTCCTGCCCAGCGGCCGTAGGCCTGGCTTCCTCCGGACTTGGAGACCAGCATTACCACTGCCCACAGAAGGGCCAGGAAGATTATCATGTAGGCGTTGTCCGCTATCTTCGAGTACATCATGTCGAAGGTGGTGGACACTGCTTTTACAAGGCCTCCTCCGATGTGGAAGCTGTAGATGAGCATGCCGGACATTATGCCTATGAACAGGGAAGAGTAGACTTCCTTTGTTATAAGCGCCAGCGCTATTGCGATAAGCGGCGGCAGTATGGACAGCCAACCGGTCTCGACCATTGTGAATTCCATTGTATAGCTCCTGTTTTCTGAAATGGCAGGGATATCTGCCTATGAATAGTTGCGTGCTATGATATTGCGCACAACAAATATATTATATACTTCTTTATAAAGCTTGCAATATATATTTATTAATTAATGTGTTAAAATAATGGTAACAAAACATTGCACTTTTGCGGAGCTTGCTATGGAAAACGACAGATATATAACAATGGAGACCGGGCTTGGAAGCATAAAAGGGCTCAGGACTGCCGAGGGCCGAGAATTTCTTGGCGTGCGCTTTGCAATGGCAGGGCGCTTTAAATACGCACAGCCGGTAAACAGCTGGGAGGGCACCTACGACGCAACGCAGATAGGTCCTGCCTGCCCGCAGATAAGGGAGTTCCACGCTCACCTGGAGAACCCGGAAAGGATGTTCTACCAAAGGGAGTTCAGGGAGGGCATAGACTTTGTGTACGACGAGGACTGCCTTAACCTGAACATCTATACGCCTGCGGAGGCTGAGGGCTGCCCGGTGATCATCTTTATACACGGCGGCGGATTCGATTCCGGCTGCAACTGTCAGCAGCCTTTTAACGGCAGCGAATACTCAAAGAAGGGCGTAGTGACTGTATTCATAAACTACAGGGTAGGCGTGCTTGGCTACCTTACGAACAGCGCCATACAGGAGCGCTTCGGAAGGGACGGAAACTTCGGCCTGGACGACCAGCTGCTTGCAATAAAGTGGGTCAAGGAGCACATAGCGGACTTCGGCGGAGACCCGGAGAACATCACGCTTCTTGGACAGAGCGCCGGCGCCATATCCATACAGTATCTCTGCCTTATGCAGGAAAACAAAGGGCTGTTCCAAAGGGCTGCAATGATGTCCGGCGGCGGCATGTTCCCCAAGTTTGCGCTGCCTAAGAAGGCGGAGGATACCCATTCTTACTGGGAAGGCTACATGAATACCGCGGGCTGCAGCAGCCTGGAAGAGCTTAAAAAGCTTGGCAAAAAGGGGCTGATGGACGCGCTGGAGGCCTACAAACAGACCCGCAAGGACAACATGTACAACACCATGCCTGTGGTGGACGGCTGCCTTCTTAAGGCCCCTGTGGACACGCTGATAGACCATCCTCTGGACCTGGACTACATGATAGGCTATACCAACACGGACATGTACGCGCCTGTAATGGGCTGGATAGGCAACAAGTTCGGAAAGAAGAACGACGCTTATATATACTTTTTCGATATAGACTCCCCGGGAGACAACAATGGAGCCTTCCATTCCAGCGATCTTCGCTACATGTTCGGAAAGTTGGCGGAGTCCTGGAGGCCTTACGGCGAAAGGGACTACGAGGTTTCAGGGCAGCTTATGGGCTACATGGCAAACTTCGCAAAGCGCGGGGATCCAAACGGTCCCGGGCTTCCTAAGTGGCAGCCCTGCAGGGGAGGTAAGCGCAGAGTGCTCTGCTTTAAGCCCTCAGGCACGGCAATGGGCGGCACGCCTTACCTTAGGATGACCCGCAACATGCTTACCAAAGGAGATCCCAAAGCATGAAATTCAGACACCTGTTCAAACTAAAAGCGGCAACGCCATCCACCCGCATCTACGAGGCGGACGGCGTTACCATGCGCCTGGATTTCCTTAAGGACATGCTGAGGGTGGCATTGGTCAGGGACGGCAGCAGCCTTATCCCTACCTGGAGCGTCTGCCCGGAAGGCGCGGAGTGCCCGCTTGAGGGCAGAAACAAGCTGTCCCTGGAGGGGCTTGAGACTGCGGCTCCAAAGGTGGAAGACGATGGGCAGACCCTGCGTTTTGAGCTTGGCGGCCTGCGCTTTAGCGTGGAGCTTATGAATTTCCGCATCACCGCGGAAAATGATAAGGGCGTGGTCTACCAGGACAGGAGCGGCCTTGCGTATAATTTTGCGGGAGAGCTTGGGGACGGCTTTGTCCACTACACAAGAAGGGAAGAGGATCAGAAGATCTTCGGCCTTGGCGATAAGTGCGGCCGCGTGGATAAGAACGGCTGCAGCTTTGCTATAGGCGCCGGAGACTCCATGGGATTTAAGGCTAAAAACAGCGATCCTCTGTACAAGCAGATACCGTTTTACATCTGCCAAAACATCGCCGGGACCTACGGGCTGTACTACGATACCTACAGCAACGGCCGCGCGGACTTCGGCAGGGAGCACGACAACTACTTTGAACCCTTCAATTCCATGCGCTTTGAAGAAGAAAACATGGTCTTCTACCTGTTGACAGGCAGTCATATTGACATAATACAGCATTTCGTCAAGCTGACCGGAGGCCTGTGCGAAGTGCCTGAATGGGCCTTCAAATACTGCGGAAGCACCATGGAATACACGGATGCCCCGGACACGGACGCCAGGCTGCGCGGCTTTATAGAAAAATGCAGGGAGTGGGGCATAGACGCGGGCGGTTTTTACATGTCCAGCGGCTACACCCAGATAGGAGACAAGCGCTGCGTCTTCAACTGGAACCTGGATAAGGTGCCGGATCCTGCCGGACTTGCTGCGCACTTTGCGGAAAACGGCATGCGGCTTATCCCAAACGTAAAGCCGGCCTTCCTTACGGACCACCCGATGTATAACATGATAGCCGAAAACGGCTGGTTCCTGCACTACGCGGACGGAAGCCCCGCTCAGTTCCCCTTCTGGGGCGGCATGGCAAGCTACCTGGACTTTACCAACAGGGGCGCCTTTGAGTTCTGGAAGAGCTGCGTAAAGGAAAAGCTTGCCGAGCTTGGCTACTGCAGCATATGGAACGACAACAACGAATACGACGTCTGGGATAAGGACGTTTTGGCAGACGGTTTCGGCAGGCCTCTTCCGGCCCGTCTTATAAGGCCGCTTTTCTCCTTGCTTATGGCAACTGCAAGCCGACAGGCCTGCGAGGAAGTGCGCAGGAGCGCGGAGCCTCTCAAAACCGAAGACCCGCTGTTTATGGTGTCCCGCTGCGCTCCGGCAGGCATGCAGAGAGTAGCCACCACCTGGACAGGGGACAACTACACCAGTTTCGAAGAGCTGCGCTGGAACCACTACCAGGCCATGACCATGGCGCTTTCCGGTTTTGCCTTCTTTGGGCAGGACATCGGAGGCTTTGCGGGTCCGAGACCGGGCAAAGAGCTTTTCCTCCGCTGGCTGCAGTACGGAGTCTTTATGCCAAGGTTCGTGCTGCACTCCTGGAAGCCCGGCGAGCCCTCAACCATGCCCTGGCTGTACCCGGATCTTATGCCTGCGGTAAAGCGCATCTTTGCGCTCAGGGACCGCCTGGTGCCTTACCTTTGCGAACAGATGCAGCAGTGCGTTCAGACAGGAAGCCCGCTCGTAAGCCCTGTATTTTTAAGGCATCCCGGCTACGACACGGAGGCGGACTGCTTCTGCGTAGGGGACCTCATCCTTGCCTGCCCGGTATTCGATGAAGGCGCAAAGGCAGTAAACGTCCTCCTTCCCGAAACACCCTTCGGATGGCGCCTTAGGGGGCAGGGCAGCATAATAAAAGGAGGCACAGCGGCTTTAGTGCCGTGTGCCCCCGAAGATGAGCCTGTTTGGTTTCTTCTTGCAGAAGATCCCGGAAAATAGCTAGATATCTATTTCCTTCTTTTCGTAGGACTCCTTGAGCTTCAGTTCCTTTGCGACCTGGAGCTCTTCTGTCTTTTTGCGGTTGAGCGGGTAGTATACGAAGAGTATCACTGCCATGATGCCGAACATTATAGCCGGGATCAGGGTGCCCAGATCGTACATGATCTTAAGGTTGTCCAGCGTCTGTACAGCGCCTTTTTCGTACTTGTAATCCATGCCCAGCAGCGCTCCGTTAACTATTATAGCGGAGAGCACCTGGCCTACCTTGCGGAAGAGGTTGAATACGGAGTATGCTGTGCCGTCGTCTCTGCTTCCGGTCTTGACTTCTATATCGTCTATAGCGTCAGCGACCATAGCCCACAGCTGCATTACCAGGGTGGTAAGTCCGCAGCCGCTGATGAAGTTCATTGCAAGGAATATCCAGATCAGCTTGGAGGGATCCATTCCGCGCAGGAAGAAGAGCACAAGGTTTGCAAGAGCAGCAAGGGTCATGCCTATCTGGGTAACTTCCTTCTTGCCTTTCTTCTTGGTGAGCTTGGGCAGGAAGAACATGAAGACTATCATGGGCGAGTAAGTGCATGCCTGGGTAGCCAGGTTCATCCAGTTCGCATGGAAGTAGTCGTCGAACAGGTAGGTGTAGAAGCTCTGGGTGAACATCTGGCCTGCAAGCAGCAGCATGGAGACCATTGTTATAGCAACGAAAGCCTTGTTCTTAAAGAGCATCCTTATTACTTTGCCGGCAGCGCCTGCAGTCTTGGGCTGAGGCTTGGTCTTTACCCTTTCCTCGTTCATGGTGAATGCCAGGATAAGCATCAGGAAGGAGACAACAGCCATTATTATAACGCCCTTGATGACCGGGCTGTACTGCATGTCGGTAATGATTCTGCCGTTTTCGCCTATTACGGGGTTTCCGGCCTCGTCCAGGCGGTTGGAGTAGGCAAAGCTTGCGATCAGAAGTACAGGTATGGAGCCGAGTGCTGCGCCTATGGAACGGAACACGGAGAGCACGCTGCGCTCGTGGGCATCGGTAGTTACTACAGAAGCCAGGGATCCGTAGGGGATCTGCAGCATAGTGTAGGCCATGCCGAAGAATATGTAGGTGCAGGTTGCGTAGATGCAGGTGCCTACGTAGTGTTCCGGTTCGCCTATGCCGCCGAACTTAAGGAACATCAGTACTGCAGATATAGCAAGGGGCAGGGCTGCGTAGAGTATCCACGGCCTGTAGCGTCCCCACATGCTGGGCTTTACAGTATCGGCTATGCGGCCCATTATTGGATCGTTGATGCCGTCCCATACCCTTGCCACCACGAACATGATCATGATGAACAGCGGGCTGATGTGGAAGATATCGGTGTAGAATTTCTGGAGCAGGGTGGTGACCAGTGCGAACACCAGACAGCCTGCGGTGTCGACCATGGCGTAGCCAATGTAGTCCTTGGCTTTAAGGCCGCTGGTCCTTTGGATGTAACTCTGGTTTTGATCAGACATAATGACCTCCGAATAAGAACTAAACCTATTATAACAATTCTATCAAATTCTGAAATAATTAAAAGAGTTAATTTTATCTTATGTGCAGTTTTTTGAACTCTGTCGGCAAATTTTTGCAGGCCGGACGTATTGAATCGCGTCTTTTACTGTGCTATACTCAAGGCAACTTTATATTTATGAGATCTGTTTCAGGGCGGGGCGCAATTCCCCACTGGCGGTAAAGGGCAGAAAAGCCACGAGTCCGCGAGCCGTAAAAGGCCGAGCCGGTTAGATCCCGGCACCAACGGTATAGTCCGGATGAAAGAAACCAGTTCCATCTTTAATTGGACGCCCCGGACATTTATGTTCGGAGTTTTTGTTTCAAAGGCCTGGCAGGTCCCACGTGCAAGCTTTAAAACGGAGGGATCTCAAATGTCAAACAACACCAATCAGGGCGCTGTGATCAGCGCAAAAAAGTCAAGTTCCAAGACTGTAGCGGTTCTGGGCATGCTCTGCGCAATAGCGTTCGCAGCAAAGCTCGTATCCAATGTATTTCCAATGGTCTCGGGATTTCTGTCTTTCGACCTTAAGGACGTAGTTATAGTTATCGCAGGTTTTATAAGCGGGCCTCTGGCTGCGCTTGGCGTTACTGTTGTCGTGTCCTTTGTCGAGATGATCACCATCAGCAGCACAGGTATCATAGGCTTTATCATGAACGTGCTTGCCAGCGCGTCCTTTGCCTGCATTGCCTCTGCCATCTACCACAGGGACAGGAGCCTTAAGGGCGCTATCATAGGTCTTGTGGCCGGCGTCCTCTGCATGTCGGCTATCATGGTCCTTTGGAACTGGCTCATAACTCCGCTCTACATGAAGGTGCCCAGGGACGTTGTCGTAGGCATGCTGGTGCCTGTGTTCCTGCCGTTCAACCTTGTAAAAGGCGGAATCAATGCGACCCTGGCCATGCTGCTGTACAAGCCGGTCGTAACTGCGCTCAGGAAAGCAAGGCTTATCGAGGGCAAGCCGGGCAGCGCAAAGAGCATCAAGTGGGGCCTTATGATAACCAGCTTCGTACTGCTCGTTACATTCGTCCTGCTGGCCCTGGTCCTGGCGGGGATACTGTAATTATAGATGAGCTCTTGAGAATGTGTTTTGTCTGATGTATAATGACTGTCATCACAAAACAGGAGAAGACTAATGGATAGACTGACTGAAAGGCAGAAGCAGGCGATTCAAACAAGAAAAAGAATACAGGATGCCGCGTTCGAACTGTTTGAAGAATACGGTTATGACAATGTTTCTATGCGTGAGATCGCTGAAAAAGCGGACTGCTCTATAGGGAATCTCTATCATTATTTCAAGGATAAAGATGCTTTGATCCTTAAGTTCACTGATCATGTCGATGAGGTCTATGACGAGATCGCCACTCAGATACCTTCCGAATTGAATTCTATTGAAAAACTTCAATGGTTCATGACAGAAGCTATCATCCGAAGCAATGATGAGAAGGCTATCTCGCTGGGTTTTTCCCAGGCGCTTAAACATCCTGAGCTCGGTACCCTTGATTTGAACAGCGAAAGACAGTATTACCAGATCATCAGGGGATTGATAGAAGACGCAAAAAAAGACGGGTTTATAGACCTGAAATACACAAGCAAAAGCGTTATCAGGGGACTTATCGCGCTGCAGCGCGGGCTTTTGGTCCAGTGGAGAATAGAACAGGGCAAGTTCGTGCTTAGGCCGGTGGCGGAAAAGATGATATCTGCTTTGTTGGTATCTCTTTCTTATTAATACCGGATCACAATAATTATTATATTATGCACCTTCGGGTGCTTTTTTATTTGCAGTCAGCAAAATGACATAGATTAAAAAATTCATCGAACAGTTTGATAATATGTGATTGACATATATGAATATAGGTGATAATATAAGCCTGTAAGTAGAACAGTTCAATGAGTAGTTCAAACTGATAGCCAAAAAGTCATTGATTGAAAGGAGATCAAAATGGGCGGCAAATTACTTGAGGGAGTTAAGGTAGTCGAGCTTGCAACATTCGTTGCTGGGCCTGCAGCAGGTAAGTTTTTCGTAGATGCCGGTGCTGATGTGTACCGTATAGAGGCTGCAAATGGTGATCCACTCAGATTCACTGCAGTCAGCGAAGGCAGACCCTTCAACCTTGAAGAGAATCCCACTATGGAACTTGAAAATGGTGGAAAGAAGGACATCTCTATCGACACACGCACTCCGGAAGGAATGGAGATACTCCATAAGCTTCTGAGCCAGGCAGATATTTTCTTCACCAACTGGAGAAACAAGGCTCTCGCTAAGGCTGGACTCGATTATGACACACTCAAGATCAAGTATCCCAAGCTCGTATACGGGATCATTACCGGATACGGCGAAGGAGGTCCGGATGACAATCTTCCGGGATTCGATTACACCGCATTCTTCTCCAGAGGAGGCTATCTTGAGACATTAAGACCTAAGAGCGGTCTTCCTTTCAACATCGTTCCGGGCGCAGGAGATCATAACGTAGCCATCAACCTCGTAGCCGGCATGCTTGCCGCTCTGTATCATGCTAAAGTCACAGGCAAGGGCGAAAGAGTAGAAACATCCCTGTTCGAAACAGCGGTATTCAATCTGGCTATGAGCCATCAGTCCGCGCAGTACCACGAGCCCGGCACTTTCCTGCCTATGGATCCCGAGAAGGCTCCCAACCCGCTGCTCAACTGCTTCCGCACCAAGGACAACCGCTATATCATGATGTGCTTCCCGAATTACGATACCTACTATGCTAAGTTTATGGAAGTGCTCGGCCATCCTGAAATGATAGGCAACGAGAGATTCAGCCCAGTAAACAATATGACAAAGAACAGCAGCGGAAGCGAAGTATACGCCCTTGTTCAGTCTGAGTTCGAGAAGAAGACTGCTGAAGAGTGGCTGCCTATACTCAACGGCGCTGATCTTCCCTGCGCGCTTTGCAAGAACGGTCTTGAGATACTCAACGACGAGCAGGCATGGGGCAATGGCACGCTCGTGGAATTCACTTACCCGTCCGGCCAGAAGCGCACACTTATCCGTCAGCCGATACGTTATAAGGAAATGGGCCTGCCGGAAGCTCTCAGGGCTCCTCAGGTAGGAGAGAACAGCAGGGAAGTCCTTGCTGAACTTGGATACACCCCGGAAGAGATAAAAGCTCTCGAGGATAAAAAGATCGTCTACGTATACGACAGAGCTACATTCAAGAGCCTGGTATAAAGCTAAGACAATATTCAATGGAGGAAAAAACAATGGCGGAAGAAGTAAAAAAACAGAGGCCTCCAGTAGATCCCAATTCTGCAAAGTTCAAGCTGGGAAAGATCGCTGCGGACGCTTATACAAGCGCGTTTGAGGCTAAGGCAAGAGGTGAAAAGGTTGGCTGGTGCGCCTCCAATTTCCCTGTAGAGATACCCGAAACGCTTGGCCTTGCTGTATGCTATCCGGAAAACCAGGCTGCCGGTATTGCCGCAAGAGGCGCCGGTCAGGCATTCTGCGAGATAGCAGAAGCCGATGGCTATTCCAATGATCTGTGCGCATACGCAAGAGTGAACCTTGCATTCGCAAAGGTAAAGGAATCCAAGGAGCAGCCCATGCCTATGCCGGATTTCGTCCTCTGCTGCAACAACATTTGCGACTGCATGTTCAAGTGGTACGAAAACCTTGCAAGAGAGCTGAATATACCAATCTTCATCATCGATATCCCGCTCTCCACGACCTATGAACCGACTCAGGACGAGATAGAATATGTTTCCGCGCAGTTCTGGGATGTCGTCCGCGGGCTTGAGGAATTCACCGGCAAGAAGTGGGATGAAAAGCGTTTCCAGGAAGTAATGGACAACAGCTGCAGGGCAAGCCGCGCTTGGCTCAAGGCCACATCCCTGGCTTGCTACAAACCGTCTCCGTTCAACGGATTCGATCTTCTTAACCACATGGCGGTAATGGTAACAGCCAGAGGAAAGAAAGAAGCCGGCGAGGCAATGGAGACCCTCTGCCGCGAGTGGGAAGAGAACATCAAGAACGGAACTTCCACTTACAGAGGAGAGGAAAAATACAGAATAATGTTCGAGGGTATAGCTTGCTGGCCATATCTGAGGGTCACGAGCAGCGGCCTTAAGAACAGGGGCATCAACATGGTCACGACCATATACGCGGATGCTTTCGGATTCGATTACCACAGCTTTGAAGAGATGATAAAGCTTTACTGTCTGACTCCTAACGCTATCAATCTGGAGCAGGCAAGAGACAGGCGTATAAAGCTGTGTAAGGATAACCACGTAGAGGGTCTGCTTGTTCACACAAACAGGTCTTGCAAGATGTGGTCTGGTTTCATGCCGGAAATGAGCCGCCAGATAGGTGAAGCATGCAATATTCCTGTGGTAGCGTTCGACGGAGACCAGGCTGACCCCAGAAACTTCAGCGAGGCTCAGTACGATACACGTGTCCAGGGACTTGCTGAGATCATGGAAGCTAACAAGGAGGTGCGCTGAAATGACAGTTGATCAGATCCTCGGCAGACTTGCGGAAGTAGCAAAAAGCCCGCGCGCGCAGATGGATGCATACCTTAAGGAAGGCAAAAAAGTAGTTCTTACCGCACCTTACTACGCACCGGAAGAGATAGTTGACGCTATGGGCGCTGTGCCTATGGGCGCATGGGGCGCCGACATAGAGCTTAACGACGCCAAAAAGTTCTTCCCGACCTTCATCTGTTCCATAGTGCAGAGCATAGTGGAGCTGGGAGTCAATCATATATATGATGGCGCATCCGCTCTGATAATGCCGATGCTGTGCGACAGCCTTAAGGGCGCCGGACAGAACTTTAAGGCCGGTGTTCCTTCCATCCCGTTCATTCCTATGACCTATCCTCAGAATCGCTTTGCTGATTTCGGAGCCAAGTACTGCAGAGCTAATTACCTTACAGTAATAGCTGAGCTGGAAAAGGCACTTGGAACAAAGTTCGAGGAAGAAAAGCTTGCTGAAAGCATCAAGGTCTTCAATAAACATAACCAGACAATGAGGGAATTTGCGGCTGTTGCTGCAAAGCATCCTGAGATCAGTGCACAGCAGAGAAGCGATGTGTTTAAGAGTGCGATGTTCATGACGAAAGCAGAACATACAGTTCTAGTCAGACAGTTGATAGACGCACTGAATGATCAGACACCGGGGAAAGGCAGGATACCTGTTTATGTAAGCGGGATCCTGACCGATTCTCCGGCCCTGAACGAGATCTTCGACAATTGCGGTATGCAGATAGTTATGGACGACGTAGCTGCCCAGAGCAGAGTTTACCGCACGGATGCTCCGGAAGACGGACCTGCGCTTGACTGCCTGGTCAAAAAGTTCCAGAACACAGGAAATGACAGCGTTCTTTTCGATCCGGCAAAGAAGCATGTGGACTTCGTTCCTGCTGAAGCAAAGGCATACGGCGCTAAGGGCGTAGTATTCGTGCTCACCAAGTTCTGCGATCCGGAAGAATTCGATTATCCGCTCATCAAGAAAGAGTGCGATGCTGCAGGTCTGCCCTCTGTACAGATAGAGATCGACAGGCAGATGGTCCGTTACGAACAGGCAAGAACTATACTCGAAGCTTTCATAGATGTGCTGTCCTGAAAAGAGGTACAGGATATGGAATTGACCGGGAAGACTACAGGCATTTTTCTTAAGGAAAACGCATCCCGCTTAAAAAACAATACAGCAATAGAGTATGGCAGCTGGAAGTGTAGCTGGGCAGAGCTGGACGAGGTCACGGATCTTCTTGCAGCGCGTTTCATGTCTTTGTACGGTATACATACAGGCTCGCATGTAGGTATATGGAGCCTCAACTCTCCGGCTTTTGTTCAGACTGTCCTGGCGTTATATAAGATAGGCGCTGTGGCCGTTGTATTCAACACGGCAAACAGCGTAGATGAGATGGCTGATCAGCTTGAGCTGTCAGACACTTCCATACTCTTTTACGGACCGGGAAGCAGGGGCTGCATTTTTGACCAGATGATACCTGCCATAAGGAAAAAGGCGCCTGGTGTGCAGAGATTCATCCATATCGAGGAAAAAGAGGCAGAAAACTGGCTCATGCCGTCCTCTTTTACCGCAGAGGAGCGGAGGAAACTTCCTGTTGACCAGGTAGCATGCATACTTAAAGATCTGCCTGCCGATAGTCCTGCCTGCATCATTTTTACATCCGGTACGACTTCCAGACCTAAGGCTGTGGTGCTTACTCATTACGGGATAGTTAATGTCAATCTCAGGATGAAAAAATGGATGAGGTGGAACGAAAGCGATAAAGCCATCATTGCAGTATCGCTTTACCATGGATTCGGGCTTAACGCAGGTCTTGGCATCAGTGTTGTGGCTGGAATGACTATGCACGTTGTTCCATCGTTTAGGACTGGGGATGTATGGGATGCAATAGATAAGTACCGCTGCACGGTGATGCTTGGGGTCCCGAGTATGTACCTGGCGCTGGTACGCAAAGCAGGTAACGAAAAGTACGATGAGAGCGCCCTTAGATCAGGTCTGGTCGGAGGAAGTGTTATCAGTACGGAGGAATACCGCGAGATCTGCAGGCGCTTCCCCAAAATGCATCTGGTACCATCGTTCGGTATGACCGAGGCTTCAACAGCAAGCTCTTTCAGCGATTATGATGACCCGCTCAGAAGCGGCGGGGTATCCGGAGGTGAGTTCTTTGAAGATACCATGGCACGCATCAGAGATCTGGCCACTGGTGAAATAGTCGGATGGACAAAAGCTGCTGCGGCTTTGTATAACGGAGAAGCTCATGGTAGGAGCGGCGAGCTGGAACTTGCCGGATTCAACCTGTTTAAAGAGTATTACAAGAACCCTGAGGCTACGGCGGAGGCTTATACTGAAGACGGCTGGCTT
>JAZQIH010000130.1:0-14022 GCA_045541015.1 Anaerovoracaceae bacterium
TAATTATCAGCACCATTAAATACATCAAAAGTACCAGTTCTATGGATTTCTCTGACAACATATTCATCTATATCGACAGGTCCTGACGGGGTGTCCAGGTCATCAGCATATACCGGCATAGCAAAACATGTTATGCACAATACTACAGAAATGAAGATTGCTATTATTTTTTTCATCTTTGTTTCCTCCTACTTTTTTAACTACTTCTATACCACTCATGGCGTTTTAGTTATCGATGCCGGCGTAAATGCTACACCATCAATTGTTCCTGATACTGTCAGTGTATAGGTTACACCACTTACTAATCCTTTTCATTACAGCCTCCTTTCTTTGCTTTAGAAACTTTTTAGTAGTATCGTGTTTCTTTCTTTTGTCCTGTGTTCTAAGGCGTTCTGGTTATCGACGCCGGCGTAAACGCCACACCGTCAATCGTGCCATACACAGTAAGTGTATATGTTACTCCGCTTGTAACTGTTGCCGTGCCGGATAATGTTAGTTCCCCAGTATCGGCATCCGACCAACTCGCTATAACTGTACTCCCCTGCTTTAACTCAAGAGTAGCGTCGATATACTGGCCTTCAGCTGTTATTTTCGCACTGCAAGTTGCTGTGGATCCGACGATAAACATTCTTGGCTTGATGACCATATACTCTACATCGTCGGGTGGGTAATACGCTGCATCTGCAACACTCGCAAAAGCTGTGGCTAAAACCACTAAGACTAATAGTATGGCTGTCGCTTTCTTAATTGTTCTGCTCATTAAAGCACCTCCTTCTGTGCCATGTTCCCCTTTTCACTATATAAGCGTTTCAAGAAGCACAAAAATGACACAAGATTTTATGCTTGTGTCATTTTTTCTTTATTTATTGGGGTGCTACCTTCTTGTTAGGGAATAAACCTTGAAACAGAATTAACGATTGTTAGATTCTCTGCTATCGACGTAACAAGATCAGGGTCTATCATTCCAGTATACATAGTAATTACCATGTTATGAATCTCATCTACCATAACCAATACTGTTCCTTTAACACTATCCTGTCCCCAATATACTGCAACATTTGTACCGTTTATGATCATCTCTTTAGACGGTCCAGTTCCATCTATAAACAAACGGTCTGTAATTCCTAAATCGCTACATTCTATTTCTATAATACTATCTGTTTTCTCATTGAAATACGACAAATCACAGTTACCCCCATCAATATATGTGTCATATAACACATATCCATCCGGAAGCCAGGTCGGCTCATAAATGGGCGGGTGCATCTCGATGGAATCTTTGAATACTATTACAAGAGCATCCTGATCCATATTGCTTTCAGCCCAATAGCTTATTCCGGAGTATTTGTCGTACCAAAACAGTTTGCTTAGTCCGTTATCGGTATACGCTACAGCCTGCTGCCCCATAAAAATGCTGATCTGTCCGTGTTTCTTTTCGAGTTTTTCGAGCGTTTTCAGGTCTCTGACCGTAGCCCAGTGGTAGCTGAACTTCAGATATTCCCCAGTGCCGGGGTTTTTGTAGACCTGGTTACTGTACCCATCGTCCTCGTCTATCTCGGTTAACTCAAAACCTTCAGGCAAACTGTCCGGCCTTACGACAAGGAAAGCATGATCATTCTTCTCGTGGTTAAATTCGTAGACCAGTCTGTCCGGGCTGACTATGTTAACATACCAGCTCCTGACCGCTGCCCAGACCTTTGGGGAGATCGCACATGCGGATGCAAAAGCAACTAACAAAGCAACAAAGCAAGCCGCAACATGAAGAAGCATTCTCTTACGCTTCAATCTTCGTTCAGAAACACAGAGCATACGATTTAGATTATTAGTAAACTCCCTGGAGAAAGAATATGGTACAGCCGGCGAAACATCCCAGGCAGCCATAGCCATGCACACTTCGTGTACTGCTTTCTTAAGTTCTTTTTCAAATTCCTTATCTGTCATTTGTCGTTCAAAAACTGTTCTTTCGCAAGATCTCTGGCTCTGTCCAACCGCTTATATACTGTGTTGAGGTTTATGCCTAATAAGTCTGCTATTTCTTTCGCCTTATATCCATATTCGTAGAAAAGGATAAGGACCTCTTTGTATATATCCGGCAGGCTGTCGACTATAAGGCTCAGGTCGCTGCTGTTTTCCGGCATAATATACCCAAGCTGGACCTCCGTAGGCTCCTCGTCGGCAATATGCTTTTTCTTTCTTAACACATCGACTGCCATATGCTTTGTGATCGTGATAAGCAGGGCTTTCGCCTTATTCAGGTCATCCGGAAGATTATCTTTTTCCAACACATATCGGAATGCTTCCTGGACAACATCTTCTGCCTCCGTCTGTTCGTTCTTTCTTATACCGGGTTTTCCAAACATCACAAGGGAGGCGACAGCCAAAAGCTGCTGACTTAATTCATTATACGCATACGCATACTGACTCCGGCGAGTTTCATCTTCAATAGCAAGTATAAAAACAGGTATCATTCTATTCCCCCCCCCATGTTTACATAATACCACGCCGGATAAGTGATGTAAAGCGGACGGCCGTCGGCGTGTTTATGTAACACATTTGGAGGTTGTTTCACTATATAAGCGTTTCAGAATAGAAAAAACTGACAAGCAATCTCTGTTTTTAAATCAAAAACTCAACTTGTTTCTAAACATCAAACTTATTAATCAGAAATCAGTTTCACCTTTTCAAAAACAAAACAGCATCTTGGTTAGTATTTAATAATCTAAATGCTGTTATGTTATCTAATTCCATACAAGTTTTAATTAGAAATCTCGAATGCAGTGTCCCATAAAACATGCGGGCGGTCAGATGTTTTCATATCATCTGTGCCGAAGCATTTTATCAACACGTCTCCCCGCTCGATCAAAATGTAATAATAATC
This sequence comes from Anaerovoracaceae bacterium, assembly GCA_045541015.1. Lineage (GTDB taxonomy): Bacteria > Bacillota > Clostridia > Peptostreptococcales > Anaerovoracaceae > RUG13409. The sequence goes on from JAZQIH010000130.1 coordinate 2,879, forward strand.
CAGTTTCCCTGTCAATGATCGCCCTTTATAATCTATATCTACATTCAACCTTTCATCTGGATATACTGATTCGATTTCCTGTTTCAAGAGAATCCTATCAGACTCCAGTCCATTCATGTTCGCGAATCTGAATAGGGTTACCTGAAAATTACCAAGTCTTTCCACATGAATATGAGCTGCAGCTATAACTAATAAAACAGTAATTATAACGACGCATGCTAATATCCGCCAGCCATTCTTTCGTTTTGAGGCCAGCCGTACTGATGAATTGTTAGTCTCTGGTTCAAATAATTGATTGGTCATACGTTATTAAGTCATTTTGTTTCAAATAGCTTCCGAATTCATGTCTGATTAGTGTTAATAATATGACAAATGCGTTATTATCACAATCCAATTTGCAGGTATACAGAATATGCCGTATCAATTTGCGAGGGATACGAATAAAAGTAAACTACACCATCGGAGTACACTGTTTGATGAGTAGAGTTAATTATATACGGGCGAGATGCATTGTATGCATTACTATAACCCGTATAAGTAATCTGTTTATCTGTATATGTAAACAAATATGAACTTCCGTCTGCATTAACATATCTAGTATCAAGAGCCATACAGTTATACTCCGTCAAACCCCCGGCAGGAACAATCGAGGTTACGGCGGCGGCAACATCTAAAATAATACCTAGTTTATCAAGGGTCTCGCTCGCAATAATAAAACCCGAAGGCCTTCTAATAATGAAACCCGTATCATTCTTCACTTCCTCCCTACTTGTTAACATTGCTTCACGCCGGAAAAATGATGAAAAGCGTGCGCCGTCGACGTGTTTATGCAACTCACTTGGAGGTTGTTTCACTATATAAGCGTTTCAGAAGTGTAAAACTTGACAAGAAATATTTAATCATTTTTTTGGGCTTGAATGCAAAACTAACTTCGGGTCTATCGATAGTAGTCCGGCTTTTGCAGGACTATTTAGAAAAGACATTCTTGTAAGTCAATCTATTCATTTTATAACGCTCTCATTTCAATCATTAACACAGCGGCAGGATCTCGTCCAGTTTGGCAACAATGCATTATTGCTAAAAAGGTTCATCCATATATAAACCGCCATCGAAAAACACAAACCCTGACCCATTGCTTATATCTTTCCAATAAAGATTCTTGACTTGAAAAATCGAGCGCAGACAAGGAACGAAGACTTTTTCGTTGTTTTGTTCTGCAACTATTTTATAAGCCAATAATTCGAGGGAATATAGACCTGCCAATGCGGATAATACATTTTCAAGATTGGCATATTCATAATACCTCTTCAAAGGGTCAATTCTATCTGCACTTTCGTTTCTGTTGTGTTTGACTTCATTATATACTGTCCACCACGTTGGAACAGAATCCGTAGTATCCCATGGTGTTAATACTATTTCCTCAGAGCGTACTTCAACCAAAACGGAATGAAAATCAGGTTCGACCTGGCTAAAATGTTTCATATCCGTGTTAAGCAATTTGCAAACACAATCCTTCAAGACGTCAATCTCGCTTCCAATAGAAAGCAATATTTTCAAATACGCTGGAGAAAAGGTCCCATAATTGACAGCAGATATTGAAACATAGTCGATAGTGTTTGCGAAATCTTTTTCAATAAGACAATATTGCCTCAAATAGTTTCGTTTGAATTCTTTTAGTGTCATTGTTTGTCCCTTATTCAATTTCTTCGCCATTCTGAGACTAGATTTGTATTATAACCATCTGTTCCAAAATAAAACCTATACTATTTGCATATCAAACGACTAAACCCTATATCTAGTATGATATTACAATCTATACTTCGTCCCTCTCCCAGTTCCCACGATCGAAGCACCTGTCTACCGCGTATTATCTTTCATCTATAATTATATGATTCGGCATAATCTGTGTCAATGAATTACCGGTTCTGGACACTGCCTATATCCTAACAGCCGGATAGCAGCCTGTTCTGTCCTGTACAGACTTTTGTACTTCAAAAAAGATAGAATTTCTTCAGAAAAGCAGGAACAATTAACCTGTTTTCGTGACATATCTTATTAGAGGGAGTGTTTCAAAGGAGAAATCGATGCCAATAATGCGCACTGTCAAAGGGACAGGTGAGATCGTCCCGTATAAATGGGCGGACTATATCATTCCGTTTCTGGCTATACCAAAAGAATACCTGAAAGGTTTGGATCCCAAGGTGCTGTCGCTGCCAAGGACAGCGCGGAGCTTTAAAATGGATCGAAGTGTAATGGATTTTGTGGAAAGCGACTATTTCAGGCTCCTGATTGTTGATGTTTATGCCTTTATGGTCTGGCCGTTCTTAAACAACGAAGACTATATGGAGATCTATTCCGGATACGACCCCATCTGGAAGATCGCGCATATCCCGGAAATCTGGATAAATGCTCTCATAGAACTTGAAAGGATCCCGATGACTCAGACCTGGCTTCAGGAGGCTGATCCGGACGAATATATGGGCTTTATCCCACTTAGGGAAATGGATCTGTATTTGTCAGTGGCCGTTCCATATGCCCTGAAAAGGTATAACCTAAGAGAGATGGTCGACTATGTACAAAAGCACCACTGCTTTGAGGATTTCGATTACAGAAAAAGTCAGAAGAAAACACAGTTCTTCAATAAATGGTATCACATCCGAACAAAACACCCTATGGCATCCCTTGATGATTATATGGAGGACTACAGAGAAAGCCATGACGGACAGGAATGGGATGTCATGGATGAGTCTCCCGGTTTTGAAAGCGATGTCGAGACCAAAGTTCTGGCAGACCAGTTTATGACAATGCTCTCCGAAAAAGACCGACGGATCCTCGAGCTTAGGCTTCAGGAATGGACGCTGGAGGAGATCGCAGAAGAGCTGGGATATGCAAATCATACCGGTGTCCTTAAGCGCATCCGTAAGATCGGACAGGCTTTTGAAAGATTCGCCGATGTTGATTATGACTTCGAAGGACGCAGAATAATATAACACTTGCTGCTAGTATTAAGAGTAGTATAGATAAGAGTAGTACAGAAGAAATGAGTATAGAGGGCCGGGCGCCGGGACAACAAACGACCAGACGCTTCTGCCCTCCTTCTGTTTCTGAGGTAAAAGAATACTGCCTTGAGCATGAATACCCTGTCGATCCTGAGCGTTTTATCGATTACTACGATGCTAATGGCTGGAAGGTCGGAAGGAATCCCATGAAGGACTGGCGGGCAGCAGTACGAATATGGGTAAAAAACGAAAAGCAGGGAGACTCGGTTCGGAACATTCCGGACTTTTCTGCATGGGCAGATGAGATTTCGAAGGGAGGTGAATTGTCATGACGATCCAAGAAACAGCAACAGTGTTTCAGATCCTGCAGGGAGCATACCCGAGCTGGAAACCCAACAGGGACACTTTGGTTGCCTGGTCCGCCCTGTTTGTGGATGAGCCGGCTGAAACAGTAGTGGCAGGAGTGAAGGCTTTCATAGCGTCTGATACTAAAGGCTTTGCTCCGACTATAGGGCAGATCAAAAGCGTGATCCATACCCCACCGGATCAGCTGTCTGAAAGCGAGGCATGGGCGCTCGTATACAAGGCGATCCAGAACGGGATCTACGGGTGCTTCATTGAGTTCGAGAAGCTGCCACCTATCATACAAAAGGTGATCGGAGATCCAACACAGCTGCGCTCATGGGCTCTGCTCACCGAAGGCCTGGATACGGTGGTAGCCTCAAACTTTATGCGAAGCTACCGGACAGAGCTTGAAAGACAACGCATCAATACGATGTATTTCGAACGAAACGGCGGATATGATTACGCAGTCGAGTTCTACCGAACTTCGACAGACTTCCTGAAAGAAAAGTTCGGTGAAGACTATGTGCTCTCTTCTGTGATGCATGCTGATGAGCTCAATAAAGCTGCGACAGAAGAGCTCGGAAGAGATATATACCACTATCACCTGCATGCTATGGTGCTGCCTGTAGTGGAAAAGGAGATCCGCTGGAGCAAACGCTGCAAGGATCCTGCACTGGTCGGAACAGTAAAGGAAGTAGTGCATCAGATCAGCCACTCAAAGAAGTGGGCTTTCGAAGTGCCGGAGCTGGATGCGGAAGGTAATCAGGTCTATCGGAAGAACGGAAAGCCGAAGATGCGCCCCTCCTACAGTGTTCTGCAGGATGAACTGTTTGTATATATGCAGGAACATGGCTATAAAGATTTTCAGCGAGGTGAGCGAGGCAGCACAGCGGTGCATCTTAGTTCGCTCCAGTACCAGATGGACAAGGATCTGGAGAGACTATCTGAGATACAGAAAACTGTAGCGGCTGCCGAGCTTAAATATGAGCCTGCAAAGGAGGTCGTAGAGACAGTTCACAGCATCGACGATATGGGCTCCAGGACCATTACAGGAAAGATCGCTGTAAAGAAGGAAGACTATGATAAGCTGACGGCCCTTGCGAAAGAAGGGATCACAAGTCGCGGTGAGATCGGACGCCTTAAGGATGATCTTTCAGAAACCAACAGCAAGCTGAACCGCTGGATCAAGTCATATAACAGACTGGAAGAAAAATATGAAGCACTAATCGAGAGGTGCCAGCCGTTCCTTGATGCGATCGAGCATTTTCCTGACATCGTAAAGGTCTTTGTGGATAAGGTAATGACCAGGCTGAAGATCAAGGATCTTTATGAGCGCTCAGAAGGCTTCAGAGAGTATCGGCGCGAACAGCGTGAGCGCCGTGAATTCTATGAGCATTTTGGCAATGGCAGGTCAAAGGATCGTACCGATGGATGGGATGACTGGGAGCGCTAGTTCCGACGAGAGTACCAAATTCATCAACACTTTACAACATTACAAAACAAAAAATCAAAAGATGGGAGGATTAGATTTATGTTTGAAAACTACAGTGATATAATGTCTGTGTCAGAAATGGCACAGGCTTTAGGGATAGGCCTAAACAGTGCGTATAAGCTAGTTAATGACAAGTCCATTGGCTGCAAACGTATTGGTAAAAAGATAATAATCCCTAAAAAGTGCGTGATAGATTTCATTCTATCACCAAATAATGCACAGCCAAGATGCTGTTAAGGAAGACCTGATATTCTCCAATCCATGCGACAATATTGAGCTTCCTAAAGCCGAAAGACATGAAGCTAGTTTCTACAATGCGGACCAGCTGAAAGCTCTTTTCAAGGCTGTCGAAGGCGACGTACTGGAACCGATAATAAAGATCGCAGCACTATACGGTCTTCGCAGAAGCGAAGTTCTCGGTATCAAGTGGGACAGCATCGATTTTGCAGCAAGGCGGCTTACGATCAAGCACACTGTCCTTCAATCGAAAGTCGTAATATACAGCGACAAAACCAAGAACAGTTCAAGCAGAAGAAGCTTTTATCTTTCCGATGAAGCACTGGCAATTTTTAAAAAAGCCAAGGCCGATGAGGAAGAAAACAGAAAGCTATTTGGCAGTTCTTATATTGAAAGCGATTATGTTTTCAAGTGGGATACAGGAAAGCTCATTCGACCGGATTATATCTCGTATCACTTCAGAGCACTTCTGAAGAAGCATGGGCTGCCTAAGATACGCTTTCATGAGCTGAGGCACAGCTGTGCAAGCATGCTTTTAGATAGCGGGTTTACCCTCAAGGATGTCCAGGAATATATGGGCCACGCAGATATACAGATGACGGCAAACATCTATGGACACTTGGATCAGGGGCGAAAGGATATGCTTTCCAACAGCCTCTCTGAACGGATTTTTTAGAGATTTGTAGAAGGTTTCGTAGAAAGAACTTTTTTAAGAAACCCTGAAATATCAAGTATTTGCGGCGTTTTTTCTTCTACGTTTTTGATAACTTTTTGAGAAAATCCGTAGAAATCCAGTGTCAGAAGTAAAATGAATAAAATACAGGAAGCTTGAAACCGTTGAAATTTCAAGCTTCCTGCCTGGAGCTACCGGCCGGATTCGAACCGGCGACCTGCTGATTACGAATCAGCTGCTCTACCAGCTGAGCCACGGTAGCATATTTATTTGGCGCAGTTTTGTGCACCAAAGAATAATAGCACAATAATCGCTTTACCGCAAGTGGATTATCCGCCTTAGCCTGGCCGCAATGACCACTGCCAGGCCAAGCTTTATAAGGTCCGGCACTATGAACGGAAGCACGCACCAGGAAAGAGCCGTGCCGAGCGCTATGGCCCCTGTCTGCCTTGCGTACACGAACATGAACCATGCAGTCCCGAAAGCGTAGCAGACCGCAAGTCCAAGTACCAGGGATGCTATCCTGAGGGCAAAGCCGGCCTTGCCGCGGCTTGAAAATGCCTCGCCGAAAACGGCTTCGCCGAGCCAGTACAAAAGCCCCGTAAAAAGAAAGCCTAAAATGTAACCTCCGGTAGTTCCTAGCAGTATCCCAATGCCGCCTGAAAAGCCTGCAAACACAGGGATCCCTACCGCGCCCAGCAGTATGTAGAGCCCTATTGCCGCGGTGCCGCGCTTGCCGCCGAGAAGCTCAAGCACGCAGAATACTGCAAAAGTCTGGAGGGTAAACGGCACCGTAAGGGGTACGCTTATCCAGGAGCAGGCCGCTATCAGGACCGCCGCAAGGGAGATATATGTAAGATCTGTTATTTTGTTGGTTTTATCCATTGTTCACGTAATGTCAGATTTCGTATACTCATTCAAATATTAATGGATCAGCCCAGGAGCCTTGTAGACACCTCTCCGGAGGACAGAGCCTCTGTGCTGCCGTCTTCGTAGCGCACCACGAGCCTGCACTGATCGTCTACATCCAGCACGTGCGCCGGCTTTTCTGCGCCGCTTCTTATTACCACTATGTCCTTTCCGGTAAGCAGGCTGCGGCTCTTGTACGCTTCCGCGTGCTGCCCTGCGGCAAGAACGTCTGCAAAGTGCCTCAGGAAGACCCCTGAGAGCCTTTCTCGCAGGTTTTTCTGCACGTTTTGGGTAATTGCTCCAGCCAGGTCTTTTATGCCCTCAGAAAAGCCGTTTTGGGGCTCGTAGACGTTGAAGCCTATGCCCATCACGGCCCAGTTCAGAAGGCCGCTTGCGGGGTCGGCTGAGCCCTCGGTAAGTATGCCGCAGACCTTTTTGCCGCGCACGTACACGTCGTTCACCCACTTTATCTGAGGCTTTTCCTCTGTGCACTCTTCTATGGCAAGGCACGCCGCTACTGCCGCTGCTGTGGTTATGGCAAGGAACTGCTCCGCCGGGCATCCAGGCCTTAAAAGTACGCTAAGGTACACGCCTGTTCCGGCCGGGGATTCGAAGCTGCGTCCCCTGCGGCCTCGCCCTGCTGTCTGGTGGCCTGCTATAAGAACTTTCATGCGGCCGTCGCCGGCAAAAGGAAGACCGCCCACTTCAGGCCTCGCAGCCACTGAGGAGCTCTGCCCTGCCGCATACTCTTTCAGCAGCGTGTTGGTAGAGCTGACGCTGTCCTTAACTACGATATCGTAGAACGCCAGATCGCCGCCAAGCGCCTGCGTAATGCATTCAAGGCTAAGTCCATCTGTCATCGTTTTCTTCAGATCCTTCCATCTGCCTTTTCAGATACTCAGCCCTCTGCTTGTAGCGCTTGTTTCTCGCAACGCTGCCGGAGGAATAAAACTCGATATAGCCGCATTCCTCACAGATGTGAGCTTCCACTTCCATCTCGTTTGTATTCCAAGCGGAGATGTTAGTGGTCGGCAAAAGAAAATCATCGGTTGCGGTAATGAGCCTCAGCGCTTTTTTCAGTATCATAGCTCCGCCGCACTTGGGGCAGCTTCCGAAAGTGTTATCTCCCACCCACTTCTGGTATTCTTCCAAAGACTTGCGATAGTTTTCTGTGATCTCGTTTATGCGTTCTTTTATCCCGTTAAGATTGCTGTATATACCGGCCAGCAGGACCTGTTCAAGGACCACGTCCTCGTCCGCGTCCTTGAAGCGCTCGTAGCAGTCCGGACAGGCTTTGAAGTCAAACACGTCCCGGTTGATAGTCATTCCAAGCGCGGCTTTTCCGCCGCAGAAAACACATCTTGCCATTGTTATACCCTTTCTATGCAAAGCGCAGGAGCTGGTCCATGCGGTCTATTATGTAGGTGGGGCTGCCCACTTTGAGAGCCTTTTCCATGCTTGTGGCAAAGGACCAGGTAACGAAGGCGGAATCGCAGCCTGCAGCGTTGCCGCACTGAAGGTCGAAAACGCTGTCCCCTATCATAAGAGACTCCTCCGGCTTAACGCCAAGGCCCTTGCAGCATATGAGAGCGGGCTCCGGTCTGGGCTTGTGGATGTCCGTGGATTCAGCCGTTACAAGGTAGTCGAAACACTCGTAGATGCCGTTCTTTTTAAGGCCTTTTATGCAGGTCTCCTCGGCTCTGGATGTTACTATGCCCAGCTTTACGCCGCGTTTTTTCAGCTCAAAAAGGACATCTGTAACGCCGGGGAAAGGCGGCGCCGGGGTGGTGTCCGGCTTCCTCTGCCATTCGCGGTAGCTCTCCACGAGCTCGTCCAGATCGTAGCCGCTGTGGCCGCGCTTTTTCATCTCTTCGTCTATGGCGTCCCAGAGTATCATGCCGAAAGTCCACTTGACATCGTCTCCCGTGAGCTTGCCGCCGAAGTGCTTCTGGTACATGTGGTTCCAGGAGTCTATTATCAGTTGGTTTGTGTCTATAAGCGTGCCGTCGTAATCGAACAGCATTGCTGTGTATTTTTTACTCAAGGTTATCGTCCCCTCCCTTCTTTTTGCCGGAGAGGTAAGCGTTTATGAAATTGTCCAGCCTGCCGTCCATTACTGCCTGGACGTTGCTGGTCTCTTCCCCTGTCCTGTGGTCTTTGACCATGGTGTAGGGCTGGAATACGTACGAACGGATCTGGCTGCCCCAGGCTATCTGGCTGAAGTTGCCCTTAAGATCCGAGATCTTGTCCATGTGCTGCTGCTTGGCCAGGGCGTACAGCTTGGCGTACAGGACCTTCATGGCAAAATCCTTGTTCTGGTGCTGGCTTCGCTCGTTCTGGCAGCTTACCACTATGCCTGTGGGCAGGTGGGTAATGCGGACGGCGGAGTCCGTCTTGTTTACGTGCTGGCCGCCTGCGCCGCTGGACCTGTAGGTGTCTATGCGGAGGTCCTCCGGGTTGATGTCTACAGTTACGGAATCGTCCAGTTCCGGGGTTATATCAACAGATGCGAACGATGTCTGGCGCTTTGCCTGGGCGTTAAAGGGGCTTATGCGAACCAGCCTGTGCACGCCGCGCTCGCTCCTCAGGTAGCCGTAGGCGTTCTCCCCTTCCACCAGGAATTCCGCGGACTTGATGCCTGCCTCGGTATCGTCCTGGACGTCCATCATGGTTACTTTGTAGCCCTTCTGGTCCGCCCAGCGCAGGTACATGCGCATCAGCATCTGGGCCCAGTCCTGGGCCTCCACGCCGCCGGCTCCGGAATGGAGCGTGACTATGGCGTTGTTGTGGTCGTATTCTTCCTTAAGAAGTGTGCGGAGGTGAAGGTCTTCCACCTTTTCGGAGAGCGCGGAAAACTCAGACCTTGCCTCTTCGCCGAGCTCATCGTCCTGGGCTTCTTCGGCCATCTCTATGCAGGTCTTAAGGTCTTCCAGCTGCTGAACGCAGCCTTCGTATTCTCCTACTGTGTTTTCCAGGGTCTTCTTTTCTCTTACGGCCTTCTGGGCTCTTTCAAGGTCATCCCAGAAACCGTCGATCTGCATCTGAAGCTCCAGATCGGAGAGCTTGTCTTTCAGCTGAGCAATGTCAAAGAGAGTCTCTGAGTTTCCCCAGAGTCTCCGTGATCTGCGGCAGCTGAAGCTTTATATCGTCAAGTAATACCATATGTTTCTCTTTCTATTGGTTTTTGCCGCAGCAGTTCTTGTATTTTTTACCGCTGCCGCAGGGGCATGGGTCGTTGCGGCCCGGAGTCTTGGCAACTCTTACGGGCATGGGCTTGTCTCCGCCGGTGTCGCTTGCCTTGGGCGCTGCTTTGGGCATGCTGCCTGCAGCGATCCTTCCCTGGGCGCGGGCCTCAGCCCTGGCCTCGTCCGCAGCGGACTTGACGTCCTCCTTGGAGCCCTCAGCCACCCTTACGACCTGCTTTCTTTCTGTATTCGTTGTAATAGTAACGCCGAACACGAAGCGGACCATGTCGTCGCATATGCTCTTGAGCATCAGCTCGAACATATCGAAGCCTTCATTTGCGTAGGCTCTGGCCGGATCCTGCTGTCCAAGGGAACGCAGGCCTATACCGGTCTTCAGCTGGTCCATGTCGTCTATGTGGTCCATCCACTTGGTGTCCACTATGCGAAGAAGGATCATGCGCTCTACTTCCCTCATGCGGGCAACGCCTATCTCCTCTTCCTTCTTTGCGTACATGAACCTGAACATGTCCATGACAGCGTTCTGGAGCTTGTCGCGGTCGAAGTGCTTCTTTTCAGCATCGTCCACGACTATAGTGGGCAGAGCCGGGGAAACAGCCTTAACACGCGCGTTGAGATCGTTCCAGTCCCATTCCATGGGGTCCTTGGAGACAGCGGACACACCGTCTGCTATCTCGCCGGCGATATCGCTCATCATCTTCAGGATGTGGTCCTTCAGGTCCTCGCCCTTCAGCACCCTGTCCCTTTCCTCGTAGATGATGGTGCGCTGCCTGTTCATGACATCGTCGTACTGGAGGACGTACTTACGTATGCCGTAGTTGCGGCCTTCCACCTTCTTCTGGGCGTTCTCTATGGTCTTGGTGAGCATGCCTGCAGCCAGGGGCTCATCCTCGGAAAGGCCCATCCTGCCCATCATGGTCTGAATGCGCTCGCCTCCGAACAGGCGCATAAGATCGTCGTCCAGTGCTACGTAGAACTGCGAAGAACCCGGGTCTCCTTGACGTCCTGCACGGCCGCGCAGCTGGTTGTCTATACGCCTTGCCTCGTGGCGCTCTGTGCCTATGATATGAAGGCCTCCGAGCTCTCTTACGCCATCTCCCAGAACGATATCCGTACCACGGCCTGCCATGTTGGTAGCTATGGTAACGGCGCCTTTCTGGCCTGCCTTGGCAACTATCTCAGCTTCCAGCATGTGCCTCTTGGCGTTCAGCACCTGGTGGGGAACGCCGCGCCTGTTCAGCATTTCAGATAGCATCTCGGACTTTTCAACGGATATGGTACCTACC
>JAZQIH010000131.1:0-2014 GCA_045541015.1 Anaerovoracaceae bacterium
TGTATATGTCTTCCAGCAGGCGCAGGCCTGTGCCCCAGGGCTCATTCTTGTAGAGCTCCTGGTCCTGGGCGTTGGAGTGGTACCAGACGTTCCACTCGTCCAGAGAGAGGTTCACCTGCTTTTTGCTGTGCTTCTTGCCTTTTACGGAGTCGCAGATGGCGGCTACGGTCTTGATGAAGCTGTCCAGATTCATGGACGAGGCCAGGAAGTCCTGAGTGTCGCCCGTGGGGTTGCCGTAGTAGCGGTGCAGGGAGATGTAGTCCACGTTGTCGTAGCACTCGGTGAGGGCTGTGTACTCCCACTCGCCGAAGGTCGGCATCTCCGTGTTGGAGGATCCGCAGCAGACTGTTTCTATGCTGTCGTCTGTCCACTTCATCATCTTGGAGGCTTCGTTTGCTACGCGGCCGTAGTCGAAAGCGGTCCTGTGGCAGGTCTGCCAGGGGCCGTCCATCTCGTTGCCAAGGCACCAGAGCTTGATATCGAAGGGGTCCTTGGCGCCGTTTTTAATGCGGAGGTCCGAAAGGGCGCTGCCGCTTTTGTGGTTTGCGTACTCCACTATGCGCTGAGCGTCCGCGGGGCCGCGTGTGCCGAGGTTTACTGCGTACATAACGTCCGCGCCGGCCTTTTTAGCCCAGCTTGCGAACTCGTGGATCCCTACCTCGTTGGGCTCGGTGGTCTTCCATGCAAGGTCCAGGCGCTTTGGGCGCAGCTCTTTGGGGCCTATGGAGTCTTCCCAGTTGAAGCCGGATACAAAGTTGCCGCCGGGGTAGCGCACTATAGGCACCTGCAGGTTCTTTACCATGTTCAGGACGTCTTTGCGGAAGCCTTCTTCGTCCGCGGCCGGGTGGCCGGGCTCGTAGATGCCGGTGTAGACGCAGCGTCCCAGATGCTCTACAAAAGAGCCGTACACGCGCTTGTCTATGTCGGAAATTACGTAGTCCTTGTCGAGTATCAGTTTAGCCTTCTTCATGGTGTTCCTCCTGCTGAGGCAGCAAGTGTATTTAAAACAATAAATCTATATGGCGGCCGGGTCGCGCTTTAGCGGCAGCCACTCGGACAGAGCAATGCGCAGGTATTTGTCCCAGAGGTCGAAATCGTGCTTGCCGCCGGGCTCTTCCACGTAGGTAACGTCGAAGCCCATCTCTTTGAGCAGCTGGGCATCGCGCTTTACCCTGGCTCCTATGAATCCTTCCTCGCTTCCTGCAAGGACGTAGAACTTGGGGGCCGCAAGCCCGGACTCCAGCAGGTCTTTGGCCATGTAGCGGAGGTCGTGCCTGGAGCCTTCTATCTTGTCCGCCGGCCCGAAAGTAGCGTTGTGCAGGTAAAAGTCCTTTGAGAAGTGCTCTCCGTTGATCTCTGCCTTGAACTGCTCGATGTCCAGGGTGTAGCCTATGCCGCCGGACATGTCTATGCACACGGCGTAGCGGCTGGGGCGCCTCATGGCGGCGTGCAGTGCAGCGTTGCCGCCCATGGCGAAGCCAATGATGAAGTTGTCTTCGCGCGCCTGGGAGGAGGGGAACATGGACTGGATAACAACAGGCAGCTCCTCTGTAAGGAAGAGGCTGTAGTCCATGCCGTATTCGGTGTCGGAGCCGAAACTGTTTGAAATATCTGGGGTAACGAGCATTACGTTGTTAGCTACGGCGTAGCGCTCGACGCTGGTGAGACGGTAGGGGAGGCTGTCGTCGTCCCCGCCGCCGTGGATAAGGTAGACGGTCTGGAATTTCATGCCGTCGTGATACATGGGCTTGGTGTTGGGCCCAAGGTGGATGCGCGGCTGAAAGCCGGATCCTTCTTTATAATAGCTGTAGTTCTCCATGGGGAGCACCACGCTTACATCTATATACTTTCCAAGTGCTTCGCTGCGGTAGTTAAATCTGAGGTATGCCATTGTATGCCTCCTGTGTTGTGGGGGGACGGTTCTCTTTCACATTTTGGCAAGAATTGCCAAAATTTAAAAGAGATCCGTCCCCAAATACTTAGATCCTTGATGCTTCTGCTGCGGCTGTCCAGG
>JAZQIH010000132.1:0-5467 GCA_045541015.1 Anaerovoracaceae bacterium
ACGGTTCTCTTTCATCTTTTGGGAATGATTTCCAAAAGATGAAAGAGAAACGTGCCCATTATCTTATTTGCGAGCGTTTTTCAGCACAGTTAAGGCTTTTTCCAGCTCATCCTGGGGGATATTGAGCGCCGGAAGCAGCCTTACCTTGTCCTTTGCGGTGAGGCAGAGGACGCCGTTTTCCATGCATTTTGCAACGATTTCCTTAGCAGGCTTTACGGTCTTGATGCCTATCATAAGGCCAAGGCCGCTGACGCTCTCAACGCCCTCTGCGCCGCTAAGCTGATCGAATATATATTTGCTCTTGCTGCGCACATCTGCCAGCAGAGCATCGTCTATGCGCTCCATTATGCTTACGCCGCCTGCGCAGGCCACCGGGTTTCCGCCGAAGGTGGAGCCGTGGTCGCTGGGGCCGAATACGTCCTTGAGCTTTTCGCCGAGCATCACGGCGCCTATGGGAAGGCCGCCGCCCAGGCCCTTGGCCGTGGATACTGCATCCGGCAGTACGCCGAAGCACTGGTAAGCGTAGCACTGTCCGCTGCGGCCGTTGCCTGTCTGGACCTCGTCCACCATGAAGATAATGTCCTCGTCCGCGCAGAGCTTGGCTATTCCCTTAATAAAGTCCGCATCCAGCGGCATCACGCCGCCTTCGCCCTGCACGCACTCTATGAGGATGCCTGCGGGCTTGACCTCCGCTGCAAGCTTCTTGAGGCCTTCAAGATCGTTGGCGTCTGCGTAGGCAAAGCCCGGAGTCAGAGGCTGGAAGAGCTTGTGGAAGTAATCCTGGCCTGTTGCCGCAAGCGTTGTAAGAGTGCGGCCGTGGAAGCTGTTTTTGAGTGTAATGATAGTGTAATATTCCGGGCCCTTCTTCTCCGCCGCGTACTTTCTGGCGGCCTTGATTATGCCCTCGTTGGCCTCCGCGCCGGAGTTTCCGAAGAATATCTTCTTCATGCCGCTCTTTTCGCAGAGAAGCTTTGCAAGCTTTACGCAGGGCTCCGTGTAGTAGAGGTTCGACATGTGCTGAACCTTGCCCAGCTGGGCTGTTACTGCAGCTGCCCACTGCGGGTCCGCCACGCCGAAGGTGTTTACCGCAATACCGGTCCCAAGGTCTATGTACTCCTTGCCGGTCTCGTCGTACACCAGACTGCCCTTGCCGCTTACTATCTCCAGCGGAAACCTTGCATAAGTGTTTGCTATATACTGTTTATCGAGTTCTTTTAAATTTTCCATGACTGCTCCTATACAAACATGGTGCCGGCGCCTTCGTCAGTCAGAAGCTCCATAAGTATGGAGTGAGGCACGCGCCCGTCCATTATTATAGCTTTGCGCACGCCGCGCTTTAGCGCCGTTATGCAGCACTCCACCTTTGGTATCATGCCGCCGGCTATCACCTTTTCCTCGAACAGCTGCTTGGCCTCCTGGACTGTCAGCTGGGAGATCAGGGAGTCCGGATCGTCCTTGTCCCTGAGCACGCCTGCAATGTCCGTAAGCATTATCAGCCTCTTGGCCTCCAGCGCGCCTGCTATGTAGGCCGCCGCGGTGTCTCCGTTGATATTGTAGGTGTTGCCCTCGCGGTCGCAGCCAATGGTGGAGATGACCGGAATGTAGCCTTTTTCAAGCAAGTCGGTTACGGGCTGGATATTGATCTTGGTGACGCTTCCCACGTAGCCAAGGCGCTCGTCTTTTTGGGTGCACTCTATGAGCCTTCCGTCCAGGCCGGAAAGTCCTATGGCCTTGCCGCCCTTTACCTCCAGAAGGTTCACCAGAGTCTTGTTGATCTTTCCTGCCAGCACCATCTGGACTATGTCCACAGTCTCCTTGTCTGTAACGCGCAGGCCGTCCACGAATTCGGCCTTCTTGCCCAGCTTTGTCATGAGCTCAGAGATCTCCGGGCCGCCGCCGTGCACAAGCACCACTTTTACGCCTATAAGGGTAAGGAGCACTATGTCCTCCATTACCTGCTGGCGCAGCTGCTCGTTTATCATGGCGTTGCCGCCGTACTTAACTACGACTATCTCGCCTCTGTATTTTTCTATGTAGGGCAGTGCCTCTACTATTATCTGCGCCCTTTCGGCGTTGGAAAAATCGGTATTCATCAGGTCCTGTACTCTCCGTTTATCTTTACGTAGTCGTAGGTAAGATCGCAGCCCCATGCGGTAGCGCTGAACGGGCCGTCTCCTACGCTTACGATTATGTCTATCTCGCTTTCGTGCAGCACTTTTGCGGCAAGCTCTTCGGAGAAGGGTATTCCGGCTCCGTTCTTGCAAAGCGCAACCTCTCCAGCTGCGGACTTAAAGCTAAGATCTATCTTGCTTACGTCCAGGTCCGCGCCACTGTAGCCAAGAGCGCACAGCACCCTGCCCCAGTTGGCGTCCTCTCCGAACATTGCGGACTTTACGAGGCTGCTTGTTATGACGCTCTTTGCCGCAGTCTTTGCGGTCTCAAGGTCCTTGGCTCCGGAAACCACGCATTCAAGAAGCTTTGTAGCGCCCTCGCCGTCTCCGGCTATGCGCCTTGAAAGGTCCATGTTGACGGTGTTGAGGGCCTTCATGAAGATCTCGAAGTCCTCGCCGTCTTCTGCTATCTTCTTGTTGCCAGCCAGGCCGTTTGCCATCAGGACGACTGTGTCGTTGGTGGAGGTGTCTCCGTCCACGCTGAGCATGTTGAAGGTGTTCTTTATGTCCCCTGACAGGGCCTTTTTGATCATGGCCGGGGTTATAGCAACGTCAGATGTAAGGAAGACCAGCATGGTTGCCATGTTCGGGTGTATCATGCCGCTGCCCTTGGCAATGCCGCCTATGTGGCAGGTCTTGCCGTCCAGGGTGAACTCCACCGCAACTTCCTTGGGCTTGGTGTCTGTGGTCATTATAGCGTGGCAGGCTTCAAGGCTTCCGTCCTCGGAAAGCTGCTCCACCAGGCCGGGCATTCCGGCTGCTATGGGGTCCAGGGAGAGAGGCTCTCCGATGACGCCTGTGGAGGCTACGACTACGTCTGCAGCCCTGATGCCGGTGTGCTTTTCGACCAGCTCTGCCATGCCTTCAGCTATCTCTATGCCGTTGGCGTTGCAGGTATTTGCATTGCCGCTGTTGCAGATGACTGCCTGGGCTATGCCGTCCGCCAGGTGGTCCTGATCTACCAGTATTGGTGCGCCCTTAACAAGGTTAGTTGTATATACCGCAGCTGCCGCGCAGGGCTCGGAGCTGACTATAAGGGCCAGGTCCTTCTTGCCGGGGTTCTTGCGGATGCCGCAGTGCACGCCCGCTGCTTTGAATCCTTTTGCGGCACAAACGCCGCCGCTTATCATCTTCATCGTGTCCTCCGTTTATAAGATCAGGCCCGTCTCCTGGGGGAGTCCGAGCAGTATGTTCATGTTCTGAAGGGCCGCTCCGCTGGCGCCCTTGCCAAGGTTATCGAAGCAGGCTATCAGGAGTATGCGCTCCTCGTTTCCTGCTACTGTTACTACCATGTCGTCTCTTCCCGCCAGCGCGTTTCCGAACACTCCGCCCTCCGGGCAGGCTTCGTAGTGCACAAGCTTGCCGCTGTAGTAGCTCTTGTAGAGCTCCTCCACGGCTTTTCGGCTGCCTTTAAGGTCCTTTGCGAACAGCGGGACTGTTACCGTCATGCCGCTGTAGAAGTCCGCAACTATGGGGCAGAAGACCGGGTCTGTGTGCAGGCCGCAGATCTTTGCCATCTCCGGCAGGTGCTTGTGGCTCTGAGTAAGGCCGTACTGCTTTGGGGAGTCCAGAGGATCTGTGCCCGCAACATTCTTTCTGCCGCTCTCCCAGGACGCTCTGCCTTCGGCTTCGTAGTCGGCTATCATCTTTTTGCCGCCGCCGGAGTAGCCGGTCACGGAGAAGCATGTGAGCGCAGCTTCCGCGGAGACAAGGCCTTCTTCAACCAGCGGTGCCACCAGGGCTATAAATCCGCTTGCGTGGCAGCCTGGGTTTGCTATGCGCTTGGAAGCCGCTATCTTTGCGGCCTGACCCTTAAGCTCCGGAAATCCGTAGGTCCAGCCGTCCGCCGTTCTGTGAGCCGTGGACGTATCTATTATTGCTGTATCTGCGCCTGCTATCTGCGCCGCCTCTATGGCTGCAGCGTCCGGAAGGCACAGGAATGCTATATCAGCCTCAGCAAAGGCACCCTTCTTTGCCGCTGGGTCCTTGCGCAGCTCGTCCGAGAGCTGGATTATCTGTATATCCTTTCTTTCAGCAAGCCTTTCGTAAATCCTAAGGCCTGTGGTTCCGGCTTTGCCGTCTATGAAAACCTTTGTCATAGCTTTTTCCTCTTGAGGGGCTACTCTATAGCCGCCCTTACGAATTCTATCTGTTTTTCGACCGATGCCACCGATGTTCCGCCTTCGGAGATGCGCTTTTCCATGCAGTTCATCAGGTCTATATCGTTGTATACGTCTTCCGCGAACAGCTCGCAGAAGCCTTTGTATTCGCCGAGGCTCACAGTCTCCAGGACCTTGCCCTGCTCTATGCATTTTGCTACTATCTGTCCGGAAATCTTGTAGGCGCTTCTGAACGGAAGACCTTTCTTTACCAGGTAGTCTGCCAGGTCTGTGGCGTTTATGAAGCCCTCCTGCGCAGCTTTCTTCATGTTTTCGGGAAGCGCTGTCATTCCGGCTATCATGGGTGCCGCAACCTTAAGGCAGAGCTTAACGGTATCCACCGCGTCGAATACAACCTCTTTGTCCTCCTGCATGTCCTTGTTGTACGCAAGGGGCAGACCTTTGAGGGTGGTGAGCAGTGCCATCAGATCCCCGTAGACTCGGCCTGTTTTGCCGCGTATCAGCTCCGCCATGTCCGGGTTCTTCTTCTGAGGCATTATGGAGGATCCTGTGGTGAAATCATCCGAAAGCTTTATGAATCTGAACTCCCAGGAAGACCACAGCACCAGCTCTTCGGAAAGCCTGCTAAGGTGCATCATCAGTATGGCCAGAGCCGAGAGCAGCTCCAGGCAGAAATCCCTGTCGGACACGCCGTCTATGCTGTTTAAGGCTATGTCGTCAAAGCCCAGGAGCGCGGCTTCGTAGCGCCTGTCTGTATCGTAGGTGGTGCCTGCCAGCGCGCAGCTTCCGATCGGGGAAACGTTGGTGCGCTGCCTGCAGTCGGAGAGCCTTCCAATATCCCGCAGGAGCATCATTGCATAGGCCAGCAGCTGGTGCGCAAAGCTTACGGGCTGGGCCCTCTGAAGGTGGGTGTACCCCGGCATTATGGACTCTTTGTGCTGCTCCGCCTGGTCCGCAAGGGCCGCTATAACAGCCTTTACGAGCTCTGTTATCTCTTTTTCCTCGTCCATAAGGTAGAGTCTCATGTCCAGAGCCACCTGATCGTTTCTGGAGCGGGCGGTGTGCAGCTTCTTGCCGGCATCGCCTATGCGCTCTGTAAGGACCTGCTCCACGAACATGTGGATGTCCTCGCAGCTCATGTCGAACTGAAGGGCTCCGGACTTGAGGAAGTCGGAT
>JAZQIH010000133.1:0-20980 GCA_045541015.1 Anaerovoracaceae bacterium
CTGTAGCGCCGTAGCCTTCGCGCACCTGAATGCTTGCGCCGTGGTCGTAGAGGAAGGTATCCAGCTTTTTCTTGAGCTCTATGGAGAGGCTGTCTCCGCCGGAGTATACGCCCTTGAGTGCGGAGAGGTCCGCGCCGTCCATATTGGGCAGTCGCAGCAGAGCCTCGTAGAGAGTGGGAACGCCGGCAACAAAGTTGCAGCGCTTTTTAGCCATTATGGTGCCGAAGCTCTTGGGTGTAAAGCGCGGCACAAGCAGGCAGCGGCCGCCCTTAAAGAGCATGGCGTGTATGCACACTCCAAGGCCGAAACCGTGGAACAGCGGCATTGCAGCCAGCATCTTGTCCCCGGGGCGGAACATGGGGTTGGTGCCTATTATCATATCCGCAACGGAGTTGAAGTTGCCGTTGGTGAGCAGTATGCCCTTGGAGGTACCGGTGGTACCGCCGGAGAAGAGTATTACTGCGGGATCCTCGTACTCCCTGTGCACCTTGAAGGTAAAGGAGCAGGACTTGCCTATCTTTATGAATTCGGACCACCTTATAACAGGCGCGTCTTCGGGGATCTTTCTGATCTTGCGGCCTTCGGTAAGCATGTAGCCCATGCGGGTGAGCACGGAGAACTCGTCGCTGATGCTGGCGAGTATGATGTTTACGACTTCCGTGTTCTTGCGTATGGCCTCGAACTTGTAATAGAACTGGTCCAGGGTAACTACCTGGGTGCTCTTGGTCTCGTTGATGTAGAACTCCATCTCCTTTTCGGAGGACAGAGGGTGCACCATGCTTGCTATAGCGCCTATCATGTTTACTGCATAGAACATGTAAACTATCTGCGGGCAGTTGGGCATGGCGATGGTGACCACATCTCCGGGGCGCACGCCAAGGGTACGAAGGCTCCTTGCGCACTCCTCTATGTGGCGCTGCATTTCCTTGTAGGTGGTGGTGCGGCCCATAAAGTCCAGGGCTATGAAGCCCGGTCTTTCTTTAGCCTGCTTTTCCACGCCCTCGGACATGGAGCCCTGGAAGTACTCCATATGGAAGGGAAGATCTCCGAGATAGTCCTTCCACGGGGTCTTTACTGTATTTTCGCTCATTGTTTATACCACGACTTTGTACACACCGTCGGTCTGCTCCGCGTACTTTGCAAGCTCGTACGGGGAGAATATACCGCGGTCAGTTACCACACCGGTAACAAGCTCCGGCGGGGTGATGTCGAAAGCCGGATAGTAGCCCTTTACGCCCTCGGCGGCAGTGCGCACGCCCATGGCCTGGAGGGTAAACTCCGGATCCCGCATCTCGATCTTGATGGTATCCACCGTCGGGTGAGCAAGGTCCGGCGCTCCGGTAACGTAATAGGGCACGCCGAAGTGCTTTGCCACTATTGCAGTCTGGAAGGTTCCGACCTTGTTTACCACGTGGCCGTCCACGCAGATAGCGTCAGCGGCTGTTGTGAATACGTCTATCCCCTCGTTTTTCATAACGAAGGCAGGCATGTTGTCCGAGATGACGGTCACGTCGAAACCCATATCCCTGCAGACGGTAGCCGTGAGCCTTGCGCCCTGGAAATAGGGGCGGGTCTCCGGGCAGAAGAGTTTTATCTCTTTGCCCAGCTCCCTGCAGCGGCGCAGCATCATGCCGACTATAGTTTCTGCAAAGCAGAAAGTCATAACATGGCCGCCTTGCGGGAATTTCTCCACAAGAAAGTGCGCTATGCGGTCTATACGCCCATAGCGCTCGTCGTTCATCTCTATTGTTTTTTCAACGATCGCCTGTGAAACATCCTCTCCGCGCTCTATTGCGGAAAAAGCTGTGGAAAGGCATTCATCGCAGAGCACGCGCATGCGCCTGGCTGTGGTGGGCCTGGCGTTGGCTATGGTGTCTGCTGCCTTAGTAAGAAAAGCGCGCTGATCTTCAGCGCTCTGGTTGCGGCACTCCCAGGCGGCAAGAGCCATGCCCATGGGTGCTGCGGTATAGGGGCCGGCGCTCTGGGTTACCATGTCCTTTATGGCCTTGGCTACCTGAGTGTGGTCCGTGCAAACTACAAACTCTGTTTTTGCAGGATAAACACGGCGGTCCAGTATCCGGACCGCCCCGTTTTCATACCATGCTACGTTTTCGTACCTTAGCATAAATGCCAGGTCGTGATCAGCCCGCTGTGTTTTCTGCATTGTTGGTAGTGTTGTCTGTGGGCTGGTCTGAAGGTGTCTGATCGTCCGGAGTAGGAGCAGGAGCTGCGCCCTCGCCCATTACTCTGTAGACCAGGGAGTCTGCATCGAGTACTTCGTAAACGTACTTGCCGTCCGGCCATTCGATGGCGGAGTTGAAGAATACGATGACCATTCCGTCGTAGCCTACGGGCACGCGGAAGTACCAGGTGTAGTTGCATATGGTCTGGCGGTCGTCGTTCCAGCCGAGGTTGTCTACTACCTTGGTGTAGAGGCACTCGTCGAAGGACTCGCCCTTTTCGTCCGGCTTAACGGAGAACTTTACGAAACCGTCCTCCTGCGGAGCTATGTGCTGTTCGTAATATGTTACATCGTAGTAGTTGGTAACGCAGGATGCTCTGTCTACGCCGCAATCCCTTGCGTTATCATCTGTGAACATGGATGTTGCCTTGACTTCTACCCATTCGTAGCCTTCCAGCGGCTTAAGAGCCTCGTCCGGAAGGGCGTCTGCGAACTGGTAGACGTTGCGCTCTGTTATGGTGAGCTCGCCGGTGGTCATTACTGTGACATCCAGCTTGGTTGCTGTCTTATAGGAAGCTTTTTCTCCGAGCTTGAGGTTGCCTGTTATTCCGTGAGCCTCGAGATCGGGTACTTTTGGTTCTACGTTAGCGTTGTTGGAAGATCCGGCGCAGGCGCAGGACAGTACCATTACTGCTGCAAGGAGCACCGCAACTATTGCCTTTTTCATGTTTGTTTTCCTCTTACTTTGCATTACAAATAAACCGCGTTTGCGGTAAATGTTGTTCTATTATACCACATCTGCGGCCAAATGCACGCTTTATCTTGCAGAAACAGGTCAAGTTCGGTAAAATATAGAAAAAAGGAGGCTGTTATGAAAAAAATTACTCTTTTAGACGGCGCCACAGGCACCATGCTCTGGGGCATGGCTCAGGAGGCCGGCCTGGAGAAGGTCTCGGTCTGGCGCTACAACAAGCAGGCTCCGCAGATAGTAAAAAGGCTGCACAGCGCCTACCTGGAAGCTGGCTCCGGCATCATATACACCAATACTTTTACGGCTAACGGCCCGGCTGCAGAGGCGGAAGGCTTCAGCACGCCGGAGATAATAGAGCTTGGGATAAAGATCGCAAAAGAGGCTGCAGGCGAGTTTTGCAGCAGCGCGGAGGCTCCGGCAGGGAGCGGTTCCGGCAGGCCTTTTAAGAGGCCGCTGGTGGCCCTGGACTTCGGGCCGCTGCTCAAGCCCCTGGAGCCCTTCGGCCCGGTAACTGAGGCCGAATGCAGCCGCATCTACGCGGAGATGATGGAGGCTGGCAAAGGCGCGGACCTTGTGGTCCTGGAGACTTTCATGGACGCAGAGTCCCTTGCGATAGCCGCCGGGGAGGCTAAACGCCTTGGAATACCTGTGCTCTGCTCCATGAGCTTCCACAAAGGCAGCCGCACTTTCTTCGGCGCGGACATAGACAGCATGCTGGAGGCACTAAAGCCGCTCGATGTTGACGCGGTGGGCCTCAACTGTTCCTTCGGCCCGGAGAACGCCGTGCCGGTAATAAAGGAGTTTGCGGAAAAGACTTCCCTGCCCCTGCTGCTGAAGCCAAACACTGCGGACCTCTCACCGGAGGACTTCGCCAAAGCCCTCGAGCCCGCCCTGCCCCTGGTCAGCTACCTCGGCTCCTGCTGCGGCTCCTCCCCTGAATACATCAAAGCACTCAAAAAGCTCGCCAAATAGGCGAGCTTTTAACATCGCGCATCAGGGGCGCATCAGGGGGACGGTTCTTCCGATGCAAGCATCAGGGGGACGGTTCTTCCGATGCGCAAGGAACGCCCGGGATCGCACCCGGGGACGGTCCTCAGGTGCCAACTTCACAAACTAACACAGGGGACGGTTCTCTATGCTGAAAAGCGCATAAGGGACGGCCCTCTATTTTATTGCGCTTTCAGTCGGGTCCGGAGCTCATGCGTTTTCTCCAGCCCGCTGCGCGGCTTCACGCCAAGCCTTTCCGGGACTTTCAACAGCTCGCTGCGTACCGCATCCGCGCTCGCTGTGGAAGTCCGGACGGAAAGTCTTTTCTACCGCTCCGCAAGCGCTTCGAAAACGCATGAGAGGCCCCACCAGCGGCGCAATACAAACAATAATACATGCCACCATTCGCAGGCAGCAATCTGTGCTTTAACAGTGTTCAGCGGGCTTTAAAATGCCTGGCCCGCACCGGCTATTCAATCACAATAAAAGAGGACCGTCCCCCCTTGCTGATTCCAGCATAGAGAACCGTCCCCTATGATAATTATTAATGTGGCACTTGAGAACCGTCCCCCTGATGCGCCCCTGATGCGCGCTGATGCGGGTTACTTTTTGTCCAGGCCTTTGAGCCACTTGAAGCAGAGCGGGTATGCGCCTACTTCCACGAACATCGCGATAGCGTAGCGCAGGGTGCGGATCAGGTAAGCCAGTGCATTCTCCGCCTCCAGCACGGCAGCAGGGAACGGCAGCTTCAGCACAGTGTTGAGCCCCAGGAACAGCCCGGCGCCGACCACCACCCTGATAATGCAGCTGACCACGGACCTCGTGTTCTCGAACTTAACGTACTTTTCCTCGAACAGGTCTCCGATAAAGAAGCCCAGCATCATGCCAAGGCCGGTGTAGTAATCGTTGGTCTTGCAGTAGAACCAGCCCACGCAGGAAATGACGAATATCACCAGGTAGAGCTTTTTCTTATCCGGGAACTTCTTGAGAAGCCAGGGCATAAGGAAGACTATGCCTGTACCCATAGCCCAGCCGAAAATAACGTCGGTCGGGTAGTGCACGCCTACGCAAAACCTTGAAATTCCAACAAGTATAGGAATAATTATGCATACGGTCCTTACGATCTTGTTCTTAAAGAAATACGCAATGGACACGAACGAGATCGTGGAGTTCGTGGAGTGGCCGCTGGGGAACGAATACCCCTGCGCCTTGATATCGTAGATGCTGGCCTCTGCGTCAACAGGGCGCAGGCACTGAATGGACGGATTGTCCATGTAGGGGCGCCTTCTGAGCGCAATGTTCTTGGCCAGCGGGTTGTAAGTAACGCCCATCACTATGTTGAGCCCTATTATCCTGCCGACTTTCTTGTCCCAGCACCAGTAAACAAAGCCGAGAACAAGGACCAGGATCACTTCCTCGCCGAACATGCTCACTATGTTTGCGATCTTCACCCCAAGCTCGTTGAGGTGCGACTGGATAGCCTCCATCAGGGCTACTTCCCAGCCGAAATAAAACGTGTTGCCCATACTCTTCCTCCTAATATATTGCGTGGGTCCGCAGGTAGGCGGCCCAGGTCGGATAATGCTTTGCGTAAAGGTGCGTGTTATCCGACGTATACTCTTTGTTCATAGCGCCGCTCGCGTCGTCGAACAGCTGGTTGCACTCTATGTAGAAAATGCTTGTGCTGTTCTGCATCTTGGCAAGGTAGGCGTTCAGCTCGTTGATCCTTCCGTTGTTGCAGGATTCGTCCTTATCCGAGCGCTCCTTTGCAACGTGCAGGTTGGACACCAGTATTATCTTGGCGTACGGAGCAGCCGTCCTGAGCATGTCCACGAAATCGTCGAACTTGGCCTCGTGAGCCTCCATAGCGTAGCCTATCTGGTTGATGCCCAGGCACACGTAGATCTTGCCGAACTTCTGCTTTGCCAGCAGGTCCGCAAGGCTGATCTTGCCGATGCCCTGGACCTCCACCTCCGACTTTGCGTAGTTGTAGACACCCATGCTCGTAGCAGCAAACCAGGTAGCGTCCTTAAGATCGGCCCCGCCGTAGAGCTGCAGGCCTACGAACCTGGAGTCCCCTATCATAAGCGCGTCTGTAAAGTAGCCGGCCGGAGCATCGCCCACATTAAGGCCGTCCGCGTAGATTATCCCGTCCTTTTCGTGAGCCGAAGCCATCGGGTGCGGCCCCTGGTCTTCCTTGTCGTTCCTGCCCTTGTCGTAGGCAGTGCTTGCAGGCACCTTGCCGCTGTCCGAAGGACTGAAGTCCGCATAGGCAAAGATGGTAAGCACCAGCACGGCAAGCACCATAGCAGCCGATATCAGAACTCTTTTCATGCGCCTTCCTCCTTCCTAGAACCTGAAATACATGAACGGATCGTCCAGGCCCATGTGCAGGCAGTAGATAACTGCCGCCAGGATCAGGACCAGCGGGATCCAGATAAGCACGCTGTCTTTGAACCTGTAGTAGAGCTTCTTGCCAAGGTCCGTTGAAAGCACCACGGCAATTATCAGTATCCACCAGATGTGGCCCAGCTCCGTGAGCCAGTCCCCGCTGCTTACGGAAACGCCGCCAATGCCTATCAGCCTTCCGTAGAAGGTCCCCAGGCCCTTAAGATCCGATATCGCAAAGAGCATCCACTGCAGCGGGATAAGCAGCACCATGTAGATGTGCCCTACCGCCCTGTGGCTGTCCATAAAGTCCTTTACGCCAAACTTTTCTATGGCTATGACGGTAAACAGGAAGAGGCCCCAGATAACGAAGTTCCAGTCCGCGCCGTGCCAGATGCCGGTAAGCATCCAGACTATAAAGAGGTTCAGCACCGTGCGCGCCTTGCCTACCCTGCTGCCGCCCAGCGGAATGTAGACATATTCCCTGAACCAGGTGCCCAGGGTCATGTGCCAGCGGCGCCAGAACTCAGTCATACTTACAGAGATGTAGGGGCTGTCGAAGTTCTGCGGGAACTCGAAGCCCATCATGCGGCCGAGGCCTATAGCCATCAGAGAATAGCCGTAGAAATCGAAGAACAGCTGGAAGGTGTAGGCTATCATGGAGACCCACGCCATAAGCACGGAAATGGATTCGAAGCCTATGGTGTTCGCCTGGGTCCAGGTGCTGCCCAGCTGGTTGGCTATCAGGACCTTAAAGCCAAGCCCTATTATGAAGGTCTTTACGCCGTCCAGGAACTTTTCCCTGGTCTCCACCCTCTTGCGAAGGTCCGTCCTTACCGTGGAAAAGCGCACTATGGGGCCCGCGATCAGCTGCGGGAACATCATTATGTAAGCGCCAAGGTTCACCGGGCTCTTTTCAACAAGCTTGGGATCCCTGTAGACGTCTATTATGTACGAAACTATCTGGAAGGTGTAGAAGCTGATGCCTATTGGCAGCGCCAGGCCCATGGAGGTGCCGAACACGAAGTCCGTGTACTTGAACACGAAAAGTATGCCGAAGTCCACCACTATGCCGACTATAAGTATGGCCCGCATCTTTGAGCGCGGAGCGTCCTTTTTAGCAAGCTTGGCCATCTCGTTGCCGACCACAAAATTGAACAGGACAGAGACCAGAAGCAGCAGAACGTACAGCGGAGTTTTGGAAACTATTGCGCCGTAGGCGTAGAAGCCTATGCTGAAAAGGAAAATGACCGCGTTCCTGAAAGGTTTTGCGTACTTCCACGTAAAATAGTACGCTATCAGAAACAGCGGTAAAAACACTCCTATAAAGGCAAAACTGCTGAAAACCATAAAACTGACCTATCCTGAAAACGCCATCCGGCCACACTCTTCTGTATTTAAATAATTTTACAGCATAGGCCCACCGGTTTCAAGTAGTTGTTAGCAGAAGAGCAAGAATATACTATATCTAGTTTTGATAGAGCTTGGGATAGGCCTTGCGGTCCACGATAATAAGCACCACCGTAAGCGCCATAGCCACGGCCACCATGCCTATAGTAAACATCCAGGCTGCGGTGGACCCCATGTTGTCGTACAGGAAGCCGACCGTCATCTGGCTGCCGCTTTGAAACACAAAGTTAAGGACAGAATTGAAGCCGTTGATCCTTCCCCTGTGGCTTGCAGGTATCCTGGTGGAGGTGTAAGGACCTTCGGAGATAGTCGTAAAGATCTCGCCCCAGGTAAACAGCAGCATGGCTACATAGTAGAACGGTATGTGCCCCTGGAAGGTAAGGAAAACAAAATATCCTATCAGGACCAGACCCTGGCCGATAAAAATCTTTTTGGTGTCTATGATCTTCTGGAAGATCTTTGTTATTACAGGGGTAAAGAGCACCACAACTATGCAGTTAAGGCTGGACACTGTGCCGTAGAGCGCCGCGCCGTCCTCTCCGTGTATGTGACCCATGTCCAGAGGCATAAGGTAGCTGTACTGCCCGTAGGCCGCATAGTAGAGCGCAATTGCCACGGTGAACAGCACCACAACTTTGTTTTCGCGTAGCACTGCAAGTATGCCCACATTGCTCCTGGACTGCTGGTAGACGGACTCCTCCGAGGTGTCCTCCACCGGAGTGATGTCCTTTATCTTAAACTGGATAAGCACGGTGGAGCAGCCTATGGCAACGCCGCTTATTATAAACGACAGCCACAGGTAGTTCTTGAAAAGAAGCCCCGCAATGGTCGGGGAAAGCACCAGGCCCAGGTTGGCGCCAAGGTACATAAGGGAGTAAGCCTTGCCGCGGTCCGCCGTGGTGGTAAGGTCCGCAAGCAGGCTGTTGTAGGCAGGCCCCTCCAGATTCTGGGCAACGCCTGCCACAAGCATCAGAACTATGGTAGCTGCGGAGAGCGGCACCAGACCGCAGGCAATGTAGCAGACTATGGATACGATGTCGAAGCGCACTATGATGTTCTTCTTGTTGTACTTGTCCGCAAGCTTGCCGCCCAGCAGGTTTGCGGGCACCATAATAACGCCTGCAAGCACCATAACTACTGCTATGGTGCTTGCATTCATTCCAAGTTTCTGGCTCATGATCATGGTGAGCATCGGCCACACCATGGAGCCCAGGTTTGTAACTATGCGCCCGAAAAACAGCACATAGATCTCCTGCCTCAGCCCTTTGTACTGAGACAGGAACTTTGGTCCGTCTGACATATGATCTCAGTTAGGCGGATCGTCCGCCCTTATTGTCCTTTGTAGATGTACTGCTCGCCGATCAGGTCGATCATGGCGCTGAGCGCGCTGCTTGCCCTGTTGTAGTGGCCGGATTCGGCAAGGGCTCCGTTCTGGCTGAAGTCTCCGATGAGAGGAACTACGTAGTAGTAGGTCCTGCCGCCGGCATTATACCTGTCCACCCAGGTGGGTATGAAACTGATATCGTTGTAGAATATCCTGCCGGTCTGCCTGTCGTAGCTGACGTTGACGTTAGCTATCATTCCACGCTCTGTGCGCCTTGATGTAGTCTCTCCGTAGGTGCTGCCAAGGGACTCGTACCTCTGGTTGGAGATAAAGTTGCCCATGGAGTAGTATACAGGAACGGTCTTGGTCCAGGTGGTGGGCTTTACAGCCTTGCTGGGACGGACTATCTCTCCGTATGCTGCGGGAGCTACAGGCTCAGGTGCCGGAGCCTCTTTGTAAGCAGCCTCTACAGTTATGACATCTATAGGCTGCACAACGTGCGGGTGGCTTGCGAATATTATATCCGCGCCGTTTTCTGCGGCAAACTGAGCAAGTGCCTTGTCTGCTGCGTTAGGTGTCTGCTTGTATTCAGTGCCCCAGTGGAAGTAGCAGATGAGTATCTCCGCGCCGTTGGCCCTGCACCAGTCCATCTCGGACTTAATGGCTGCAAGGTCTTCGTCCAGGACAGCGCCTCCGCTGTAGCGGAAGGAGTTTACGTAGTTGGGGTCGATAGGAATGCCGTTTACATTGCGGACTGCGCTGGAACCCTCATAGGTGTATGCAACTATACCTATCTTTACACCCTTGATGTCTATTACGGCCGAACGGTTCTCTTCCGGGGTAGTCCTTGCGCCGACTACAGCAAGGAAGTTATTAGCCCTGAGAACATTTACCGTGTTGATGCATCCTGCGAGCCTGGTATCGTACATGTGGTTGTTTGCAAACAGCGCAACATTGACACCCACGGAGCGCACGTTCGCAGCCAGGACCTCCGGGGAGTCGAAGCCCGGATAGCCGGAATAGGTACCGTCTCCGCTGAATGTAGTTTCAAAGTTCCCCATCATAAGATCGGCAGCCTTGAAATACTGCTCAACAAATGCGTAGTTGTGGGTAAAATCGTAGCTGCCGTCCGGCTGCCTTGCGGCGTTAACCTGCGGCATGTGCGCCATTATATCCCCTACGCAGCGTATCAGAAGGTCGTCCCGCTTGGGTGCCGCGCCAATGTCCTCGGACTCGGACTGAGCCGGAAGCTTTGGTACAGGCGGCGGAAGCACAGGCTCTTTGGGCCCGAAGGGATTGAAATAAAACAGCGCAGCGATACCTGCTGCTACGACAAAAACAGCAAGCAGGAGGCGCCCCCACTTAATTCTTACTTTTTTAGTATGTTTTGTAGCCATGCAGATGAGGCGGTGCTGCCGCCCATCCTCCTTTTAGTTTACGGCCTCTACAGCCTCTACTGCATCCGGGAACTGCTCCCTGAGTATAGCCTCAATGCCGCCCTTAACGGTTGCCTGAGCGTGCGGGCAGCCTGCGCAGTGTCCCTGCAGCTTTACGAAAACGATCTTGTCGTCGTCTGTGTAATCTACGAATTCTACATCTCCGCCGTCTCTCTGAAGGAAGGGCCTGATCTGCTCGAGTACGCTGATGATCTGTTCTTTCATGTTTTTCTCCTTTTATTCGGGAGCCACGGTGTAGACCGTGTTCTTTACCCCGTTGTGTACATAGTTGACTATTATTTGCTTTACCGGATCCCCGTATTCGTTCATGGTTATGGAACCTGTAGCTCCGGCAAGGCCTTTTATCGTTATGAGTTTTGAGGCTATGAGCTCTCCGTCTTCGGCGCTGTCTGCCTCTCTGATAGCGGCCAGCGCCAGCAGGTAGGCATCAAAGCCCAGGGCTGCTGCCTCGGAGGGAGCCTTGTCCGTTCCGAACTTCTTGGCGTAGGCCTCGTTGAAATAGGTGGTGATGGCTGTCTGAGCCTCTCCTGCGGCAAAGTCCGCGGTGTAGTAGACATTGTCTATGTCTGTATCGTCCCAGTAGCTGGTGCCTATCCAGGTGAACTCGTAGCCGAGCTCCTTGGCCTTGTCTATTACGACCTTGGAGACTTCAGCCGGATCCGGCAGGAATATGGTATCGTTGCCGTTGATCTCGAAGGTGCTGAAGAGGGTCTGGAAGTCCGTGCTGGTTGGGTCGAACGCGGTAACAGGAATGTATTCCTTGCCGCTGAGCTCCGCAAGGTGGGCGGAGTAAGCCTCTGCCTTGGCCTTGGAGTACTCGTTTATGCGCTCGTAGATAGCAACTACGCTGTGGCCCTCGCTGAAGAACTTGTTGGTAAAGTCCGCGGCGGCAATAGCCTCGTCCGTATCCTGGTGACACACCCTTGCGTAGTAGGGGTTGGTGCGGGTTATGAGCGGGTTGCTGCAGGTTATTGCTATGGCCGGGAGCTTTCCTTCCTTAAAGATATCCCCTGCAGCTATGGTTATGGTGTTGCCGTAGCTGCCAAGCACCATTGAGACGTTATCGTCCACCAGTTTTTGCGCCACGATCTTGGCTTCCTCTATGTCCGACTTGGTGTCTGCGTAGACCAGCTGGACCTCCATGTCCAGCACGCTGCCGAAGCGTTCGTGCGCAAGCTCTATGCCTGCTATCTCGTCCGCGGCGGCTTTGGCATCCGCGCCGGTGATGGGCTCGAATATGGCTATCTTTACCACGGGCGTTTCTTCCTCATCCCCTCCGAAGAATGCTTTGTAGAAGTTGTCCCATGTTTCGCAGCCGGTAAGGCAGGACAGGAGCAGCGCTGTTACTAGTATATATGCGATTGTTCTGATGATCTTTTTATTCATATTAGGTAATTCTACCATTAAACACTGCTGTTGGCAAGCAATTAAAGATCCTCAAGCTCTTCCTTCACCCTTTTGGTATGGGGGTCTGCCGGGCCGAAGACCTTGAGCATCTTAGGATAGATGGCCTCGAGCTGCTCTTTTGCCTTTCTGTTTTTTCCCAGTTGCTTCAGGCAAAGGCCCACATGCAGGCGGGTGCGCAGAGTATCCCTGGCGTCCGGGCCAAGTCTGCGCTTATAGATATCGAGCGATCTGTTCCAATAATCTAAAGCTCTTTCATCCTTTCCGATACCGTAATAAGAAAATGCAAGCATGAACATCAGCCTGGCCAGCTTAAGATCGCCTTCACCGTAGAGCTTCCCGGCTGATCTTACTACCTCGGGAAGAAAACCCACTATTTCTTCGAACTCGTTCCGCTCGTAGCAGATATCTGCCAGCTTCCAGTATGCATTGATGGTATCCTGGTGAACGGCTCCAAGCGTCTCTTTGAACCTTTGGGCGGCCTCTTTCCAAAGTTCCTTGGCGATGACCGGCTCCTTTGCCCGCGCTGTAATTTCGGCAAAGGCAGCCAGTGCCCTTATGGTGTTTTGATCCTTCGGGCCATAGAGCTCCTGAAGCCCGCGGAATGCCCTCCCGCAGGCCTCGGCTGCCTGATCGTGCCTGCCCTGCAGAGAAAGCAGCTCGCCCAGATCAGAGAGCGTTGCAAACGCCTGAACACTTTCGGCGCCTAAAGAATGGCACAGGGCATCGTACTCATTTTTTACGATCTCCTCGGCCTCTTTTACCCGCCCGGTGCTCTTATATAGTTCCGCAAGGTGCTCGTATGCAGCTATAGTGCGCGGATGCTGCCCGCCAAAGCATTTGGTAAAGATCTGCCCGGCATCGCTCCAAGCCTTTTCGGCAGCGGAAGGATCCCCTTTCGCTTTATACAGCGCGCCAAGCTCAAGCAGAAGGTCCGCATATTCCGGCGATGTATCTCCGCTACGCTTAAGGGTCTTTTCTTTTGCATCCTCCAAAAGCTCAAAAGCCTTGTCCGCAAGACCCAGGTTGCGGTAATAATAGGCCAGAGCGCCGGTAATATTCAGAGTCAAAGCATGCTCGCTGCCAAATATCTTTTTCGCGTTTCTCAGAGCATCCTTTCCTATGGATGCAGCCATTTTATATTCGCCTTTTACAGCATGATACGAAGCCAGGTCGATACCTGCAGCAAGCGTCTGCTGCGAGTCTTCCCCAAGGATGTCCGCGCTTTGCTTATAGGCTGCCTGCCCAAGCTTGAGCGCCTTTTTCAGATCTCCGCACAAATACGATGCCTTTGCAAGGGCAGAAAGGGCTGCTATAGTTTCAGGATGGTCTTTCCCCAGGATGCGGACGTATGCATCATAGACTGCTTTACTAAGCTCTGCCGCCCTCTGATACTTTCCGCACTCTTCCATGAACCATGCAAGTTCCCTAAGGACCGCCAAGGTCTTTGGATCATCGTCTGCCAGGCCTGCGGCTTCGGCTTCGGCGTACCGTTCAGCCCAAAACAGCATCTGCTCGTAGTTTCTTTCAACGCCTATGCCGTCGTGATACATATCGCGAAGCTTGGCCATAGCATCTTTGCAGCCTTTTTCAGCGGCGTCCGCTATCATACTGGCCCCGCGCTCTCTGTCTGTTTCAACATCCACGCCGTCAAGGTACGCCAGGCCTATTAGATAGCTGTGCTGTGCATCGTCCGGTGCAGCCTGCTTGTTCCGGCTGCCCAGTGTTTTGGAAAGCCCGTCGGCCAGGGCGTCCTTGTTTTTGCCGTCAACTACCGCCGGTATGCCTTCGAATTGCTTTTCGAGCGCGTTCTTATCAGTTTCCAGGGATTCTACAGGAAGTATAGGCACACCTTCAGAGCGCGCTATCGGATACTCCGTTGTCTGAATATAGTTTCCTTCTTCAAGTATGTTCGGCGTTACGAGCATGCTGAAGACAGAGCTGTCCTTGATGGCCTTTTCGATCGATTTGTCGAAACTCTCGCCAGGGATAAGAAATTCATCGTACCAGATGGCAATATCTCTGAATTTCGGATCCGAATGGATAGAGCGCATCAGTTCGTTGGCAAGCTTTCTGTCCTTCTTGCGGTAGCTCAAAAATATGTAGGCCGCAAAAGCAGCGCGTATCCTGGCCGCAGTATCATCGTCCAGGAGTACTGAATCCAGGTACTTTTTCAGCTTTTCTGCGTAAGGAATGGATGTAATGTCGTTTGAACCGGGCTCAAAGTACTGCATGGTGCCAAACTTATCGCCGGCGCTGTAGATATCGATCAGATCCGGCTCCTGCATCAGCGGCAGGATGGGTATATGGTGCTCCTTGGCAAATGGTATCTCAAGATCCATTGTTCTGCATGGCTGCACAAGCAGTTTATACGTTACCGGGACAACAAAAAGGGCCATATGCCCCAGCTCCAGCTCCATTTCTTCCGGAGACAAAGCTGAGGACATATTGGCCGTATAGTAGACTGCGCAATCTGAATGCTGGAAAATATCCTCGCAGATGGTTTCAAAGTATGGATCGAAGTCGTCCGGGTGGCAGGTGAAATAGACTCTTGCTTTGCCTTTGGGGCTGGCGCCCCCTCTTGTCCTTACTTTAAAATTAGCCATGCAGCGCCTCCTGTCAGATCACCATTCCGCCGTTTACGCCAAGGATCTGGCCGGTTATGAATGATGCCTTGTCCGAGGCCAGGAAGGCTACGGCGTTTGCAATGTCCTGGGGCGTTCCGTTGCGGCCAAGGCAACTCTCGTCTGCCAGGGCTTTAAGATCGGCCTCGCTGTAGCCAGCGCACATGTCCGTAAGGATGCAGCCCGGGGATACCGCGTTGACCCTGATGCCCGAAGGCCCAAGCTCCTTGGCCAGGCTCTTGGTGAAGGCATCCACGCCGCCTTTGCTTGCGGAGTATACGGATTCAAAGGAGGCACCGGTCTGGCCCCACATGGAGGAGATATTGACTATGCAACCGCTCTTGCGGCTCACCATGCCGGGCACGAAGGCCTTGCACAGCAGGAACATGCTGCGTAGGTTGCCGTTTATGAGCTCATCCCACTGGTCTACGGTCATGTCCTGCACCAGGCCCGAGATGCTGATGCCGGCGTTGTTTACGAGTATGTCCGGGGTGCCGTGCATGCGGACCAGCTCCGAGCAGACTGCGTTTACGGCGCCGGGGTCCGAAACGTCCAGGCGGCAGAGCATGGCTTTGCTGCCGCGGGCTACTACGGCGCGGGCTACCTCTTCTGCGGCAGCTCTGGACTTATTGTAGTTTATTATCACATCGCAGCCCTGCCTGGCAAGCTCCACAGCGCAGGCTGCCCCTATTCCGCGGCTGGCGCCGCTGACGAATGCAAGCATTTGTTTTCCTTTATATTTACAGTATGTTGCGGCAGTATTCCGCGTAGACGGCTTCCAGTGCCTGAACGCGCTCTACCGTTACGAGCTGCAGATCCGAGGCCATCTGGTAGTTCTTGTCCTCCAGGGCCCTTGCAAGCTCTGTAAGCAGCGATACGCTTACGCTGCTGTCGCGGGCTATCTCTGCAGACATGGTCCTGATCTGCTGATATCTTGCGGTATCCAGATCCGAGCAGTCTGCGTCATTGTGGCGCTTTTTGCAGCGGCGCACGCGGTCCCTCAGCTCCGGGACTATGCGGTCGTGAAGCTCCCGGACCCAGTTGTCCAGCGCTGCAGTCTTGAAGGATTCAACATCCAGCTCCGCAAATACGCCGCCGGTGTAGAGTACCCTGGTCTTAGCCGGGAAGCGCTCGAACGCGCTGATGTTTTCCCAGGCGGTTACAGGTGTGTGTCCGAATATGTGGTCTCTTTCCTCCGCGCTGAAGGCCTCGAAAATGTTCTTTTCGGAGCGGTAGACGCGGCCGGTCTCCAGGTAGAAATCGTCGTCCTCTGCCTTCTTGGAGATGGAATGGAGCAGCTGCTGCGGATCCTTTTCCTCCTCCAGCACGGCCCTTATACCATCAAGCATAGCCATAAGGCAGGCTGCCAGCACCAGGTAGGTGTTGCTCTTGGGATTGGGCGAACGGAGCTCAAAGCGGGTGCCCAGGGGCTTTTCCGGATCCCTTATAACGCAGGCCAGAACGCTCCTGTTTCTGGACGGAGTCTCCACGTTCGGTCCAAGGCTCGTAACTATGCTTACAGGAGCCTCAAAACCTGGCTTCAGGCGGTTGATAGCGTCCGTGGTGGAGTTTGCTATAGGATTGATTATTTCGTAGTTCTTAAGAAGGCCCATAAGCGCGCCAAAACCTATCGGGCTCAGGTAGTCCCTTCTGGGGTTCTTGGGAGCAAACAGGCTCACCAGTCTGCCGTTTTTGAGCCTTGCGGTAGCGCCAAGGTGGGTGTGCTTTCCGGAGCCGGCAACGCCTTCAACAGGCTTGGCCATGAATGTTACATCCAGGCCGCAGGAGCGGAACACGTCCTTGATGATGTAGCGTATCTCCACATCGTTGTCCGCAGCCTGCATGGGATCGGAGTACTTCCAGTCTATCTCCAGCTGCTCCATGATGTGCGAAAGATCTCCGCCTTCCATCATCTCCGGGTTTACGCCGCCCACTTCCTTGTGGCCCATCTCCACGGAGAATCCGTACTTGTCCAGAAGCAGCAAGGTCTGCTCCATGGCTGTGCGCACGGGGCCGACCGTCCTCTTCCAGTACTGCTCTTTAAGCTCCTGGGAGGTGTGCAGGCGCTCCTTGTCCGCAACCTCGTGCGGGGTCTTTACGTAGAACTCCATCTCTGTTGCAGAGGTGAGCTCTATGCTGTCCAGATCCGCCACGCTCTCCAGGGCTATGTATTTGGTTATGTAGGGGTGCTCTTCTATGAGCTCCTTTATCTGCTCCTTAAAGACCTTTATGGCATCGCGCAGTATGACCCTGGAGCCTACTTCCATATCGTCGTTGTGGACCAGTATGGCCGGGATGCGCAGGGTGCCCACGGGCATGTAGTCTTCCGAGCCGACATCCGCAAGGTGCTCCTTGTTGTAGTCCACGTACCAGTTGACGCCAAGGTCCGGCACCAGAGTTACTTTAGCGTTGGATATGTCTGCTATCAGCGGCAGCTGAACGGAGGAACCGTCTGTCTGGACGCCGTGCAGGAGGAAGTCTGCGGTATCCTCCAGAAGGAGCCTTACAGGGATCTTCTCGTCTGTATCGTTGCCGTTTATATCCACGCCTACGAGTGAAACAAAAGCTACCTCGGGATGTTTCCCGAGGATAGCTGTGAGTCTTTCTTTGGTGTGATCTTCAGGCGCGATGCGGTAAAGCAGGTCGTTGTACTCGCTGAACATCATTCTTCCTTTCCTGCCATCTGACCAAGTATATCAGACAGCTGCTGCATGAATTTGCCGTAATCTGCCCAGTTGCCATCCTTGATAGCGGCCTGGGCGTTGTCGTATGCCTCCTGAGCAAGTTTTGCAAGCTCTGCTATAGTCTTGTCTTTCTGGTCCGGATCGACTGGGTCCACAGGATCTACGGGGTCTTCGCCCTCCTTCTCCCTGCGCTCTATCTCGTCTGCCATCTCGTTGCCGGTGACTATTGGATATGGTGTAAGGAGAGGATCTCCGGCGCCCTTGCCGAACAGTATGTCCAGAGCCTGGGCAAGCGTGTCTGCGTAAGCAAGCTTCTCGTTGTAGAACACTATTACCTTCTTGACTTCCGGAAGACTTCCTGTGGATGCCTCCAGGTAGACAGGCTCTACGTAGAGCAGCGAATCTTCTATAGGAATTACGAACATCTCGCCGCGGCTGTAGGTGGAACCGCTATTGTCCCAGAGGGTGAAGTCCCTGGAGATCTCCGTATCCTGGTTTATCTTAGCCTCTATCTGCAGCGGACCGTAGATGATCTTGCTCTTGGGCATCTGGTAGAGGACTATATCTCCGTAGTTGTCGCCGTCGGAGCGGGCGATGAGTATACCGGTAAGGTTATCCTTGCCTGCCGGTGTGTAGGCCACCTGGCTTACGAATTCCGGAGCCTCCTGGCCAGGCAGCTTCATGATGAAGAAGTTAGAGGTCATGGTGGCCTGGGTCTGTCCGTAGATGTCCTTGGCTATCTCCCACGCGTCTTCCTTCTGGTAGTAGACCGCAACGTCTGTCATGTGGTACTTGGTGTAGACCTTGGCCTGGATGTTGAACAGTGCGTTGGGGTACTGCAGGTGAGCCTTGAAGGCCTCCGGCATCTGGTCCATGGACTTGAAGAGCTTGGGATAGATGCGGGAAAGCGTTACTGCTATAGGATCTTCCTGATCTACTACGTAGAAGTCTACAGTTCCGTTGTAAGCATCGATTATGATCTTTACGGAGTTGCGCACGTAGTTGGTTGCGTAGCGGGTGTCGTAGGGCTCGGAGTAAGGATAGAGCGTGCTCTGGGTGTAGGCATCCACTATCCAGTAAACGCCGCCGTTTACCGTTACTACGTAGGGATCATCGTCGTAGGTAAGGAAGGGAGCTATCTTGCGCACCCTGTCCATTATGTTGCGGTAGATGAGTATGCGGGAGTCTCCGGTGATGTTTGTGGAGACCAGGGTCTTAAGGCTCTTGGTCTTGAGCGCAAACAGCAGCCTGTTGGCCAGGTTGAGCTTGATTCCGCCCGTGCCCTGGTAGTTGCAGTAGATGTTGGAGTTGCCGGAGGGGTAGTCGAACTCCTCTTCCTTGGTGTTTACGATAACGTAGTCGTTGTTGATCTCTCCGTAGTAGATCTCCGGCCTTGTTATCTGGACCTCCGGGATGCGGGATACCGGCGGAATGCTCTGGATGAGCATCTCCGGCTGGCCGCTGCTTGTTATCTTATCCACCCTGGAGAGCGTGAGCCCGTAGCCGTGGGTGTACTTAAGGTGCCTTATGAGCCAGGAATCCTCTACCTTGGAGGAGTCTATCTCTCTGGCGGAGAGGAACACCTGGGTGTATTCGTTGTTGATGTTATAGCGGTCTACGTCTACATCGTGGAAGGTGTAGTAGGCCCTTATGGACTGGGTCTGGGTGTAGAACTGCTTGGACGGTGCAAAGTCGTTGATCCTCAGGTTGGACAGGGTGCCCATGTTGCGGAGCACGTCCTTGATATTGAGGTTGGCCTGGGGGTCGAACTCCTCGTCCTTTATATCCGCAAGGTCGTAGGCCAGGCGGGTGTAGGTTATGTTGTTCTGAAGGTAGGGGCTTTCCTTGGAGAGCTCGTTAGGCTCTACTATAACGTTCTGGACAAGCATTGCCGCGCCTGTGCCAAGAACAGAAACTGCTATCATTACCACAGGAACTATAAGGGCAAACTTTATCTTCTTCTTGGCGGCAGCGATTATAAGCAGGACCGCCTCCACCAGAGCCAGAACTATGAGTATGCGGTACACGTTGAGAGTTACGGTAGCATCCGTATAGCCGGCGCCGTAGGCAACGCCTGTGCCTCCGTAGAGCAGGCCGAACCTGCCGAGGTAGAGCCTTGCTGCAAGTGTAAGGCAGAGCAGCACGCCAAGGACTACTATCTCCTTCATGGCTACCTTGAGTATGGCTTTGCCTTTAACGACAAGGCCGCTCTGCTCGGCGCTTTCTTTAACATCGTCTATCTTGGAGCCGAAGCCCTTGAGTATGGAGCCAAGGGGGTTGGTGGGGTCGAACTCGAACTCCTCCTGCCTGGGCGCGCTCTGGCGCTCTTCGGCGGGCGTTGCAATGCCAACGAGCACGGAATGGAACAGGACCGTGGCAACAAGGAATGCAACGATGACCATCATGGCGCTGGAAGCAAGGCCGTTAAGGAACTCGTACTTGAACATGTAGAAGCCTACATCGTTGCTGAAGAGCGGGTCCTTGATGTTGAAATCTGTGGCGTTTATGAACTCCAGCAGGTTGAACCACAGCTTGCTTACGAGGACTATTGAGAGGAACAGGCCCACGATAATGGATATGACCAACCTTACCCTGCGGACGGCTTTCTTGTCCTTTTCGGTCTCCAGCTTGAAGTTGTTGTTTTTAAGGAAGTTGTTCTTGAGTACGCTGAGTATCAGGAACGTTACAGCAGATATCAGAAGGAACGCCGGGATGCCTATCTCGATCTTGGTGAAGATCTCCTTGAGGTACACGGAAACGTAGCCTACTTCGCCGAACCAGATGAGGTCCGTTATGAAGTCCGAGCATGCGAAGATAATGGCAAGCACGGCAAGTACTATTGCCACTGTAACGTATATTTTGCGTTTGGTCTTTTTCTGTTTATCGACTGCGTTGTTATCGTTATCCATTTGATATCCCCTTTTGTATCATCCCTTGTCAGTTGCCGCCGAAAATGTTCTGGATGGCGTTGTATACGGTATCGTACAGCGATGTGAGGGCATCTCCTATGCCCTGCTCTATCTGGATGGCGTTCTGAGTTATCTGAGCGTCCGGTGCCAGCTTCTTGAGGCCGAACACGGCGCCTTCGAATATTGCGCATATCAGAAGGATTATAGCTATTATCTTAAGGAAGATGTGCTTTGGCTTGGACTCTTCTATGTCTTCCTCGGCTGCATCTTCGGCGCCGTCATCTTCTCCGTCGTCCCCGGCTTCGTCCTTAACGTCTGCTGCGTCGAACGGGTGGGTGGGCTCGTCTACGGCTGCGTTTGCGGCGAAGGCCTCGCTGAGGACATCGTCCTTGGGGGCGTCTTCGGCTGCGGAGTCTGCTGCTGCGGCATCGTCTGCTGCTGCGGCGTTGTCTGTTGCGGCGGAGGCTGCGGTTGCGGCGGCGATTGCGGCTGCTATCCTTGCGCGGGCATCGTCTACATCTGCGCCCAGCTCTTTTTCTACGGCTGCGGCCTGAGCCTCTGCCTTTTTGGCTGTCTCCTCTGCCTGACGGGCTGCGTCTGCGGCACTGTCTGCGTCTGCAGCGCTGTCAGCGTCTGCGGCGGCATCGTCTGCGATGGCTGCTGCGTCTGCGGAGACTGCATCGTCAGCGTTTACATCTGCTGCGGCATCGTCTGCTTCGTCTGCAAGGCCTGCTATGAAGCTTGCATCGTCTGCGGCATCATCCTCTGCGGTGAATATCGGAGAGGCGTCTGCTGCGCTGTCGTCAGCTGCTGCCTCTGCTGCGGCCTTCTCGGACACCTTTGCCATGCTGGCTGCTGCT
>JAZQIH010000134.1:0-2372 GCA_045541015.1 Anaerovoracaceae bacterium
AGCACTTCGGAAGCCTCAAGGGCCGCAAGCTGGTCTTCTTCGGGGATGCGCGCTACAATATGGCAAACTCCCTGATGATAGGCTGCGCCAAGATGGGCATGCACTTTGTGGCCTGCGCTCCGGCAAAGTACTTCCCGGACAAGGCGCTGATCGAGACCTGCCAGAAGATAGCTGCTGAAAGCGGCGCCGTTCTGGAGTTTGAGGAAGACCCCGCAAAGGCTGCAGCAGGCGCAGATGTTATCTACACGGACGTCTGGGTGTCCATGGGAGAGCCGGACAGCGTCTGGGAAGAGCGCATCAAAGAGCTTACGCCTTACAGGGTAACTGCAGAGATAATGCAGACTGCCGGCCACCAGTGCCGCTTTATGCACTGCCTGCCGTCCTTCCACGATCTTAAGACGGAGATAGGCGCCAAAACTTACGAAAAATACGGCATCGACTGCATGGAAGTCTCCGACGAGGTCTTCGAAAGCCCCGCATCCATAGTCTTCGACGAGGCCGAAAACCGCATGCACACCATTAAGGCAGTCATGCTGGCAACGCTCAGCAGCGACTTGCCGAAATAAATGTTTTCATAACTGCCGGGCCGCAATGCAGCAAGCCCTCGGAGCCCGCTGCGCGGCTTCACGCTGAGCCTCTGCTTCCGTCGGACGAAGCCTCTGAAAGTCGGCTTCTTTCCGCCGTCATTGAGTCTCGACTACCGCTCCGCAAAGCGCTCCTCGAACTTGTGCATTGCGGCCCGGCAATACAAATACATTGATCATCAGAATCGATACTGAAAGAAGTGACCAGATGAAAGCATATTTAGTTCTGGAAAACGGAATGGTCTTCAGCGGAACTCGGATCGGCTCGCCGGCTGACAGCACTGGCGAGCTTGTTTTTACAACAGGCATGGTAGGGTACCTCGAGACCCTCTCCGACCCCAGCTACGCGAGCCAGATAATAATGCAGACCTTCCCTCTGATAGGCAATTACGGCGTCATAACAGAGGACCTGGAGGGCGAGAGCTTTGCCGCGGGCTACGTTGTCCGCGAGCTTTGCGATGCTCCGAGCAACTTCCGCAGCGAGGGCGCCCTGGACGCTTTCCTTAAGGAAAAGGGCATACCCGGCATCTGCGGCGTGGATACCCGCGCCATAACAAGGATAATAAGGGAGCACGGCGTCATGAACGCCCGCATCTGCTCCGAGATCCCGTCGCAGCTTGAAGAGATCAAAGCCTACAAAGTGGAGGGCGTGGTCGCAAGGGTCAGCACCAGAGACATAAAGGATTACCCCGCGCAGGGCAAGGAAAAGTACCACGTGGTGCTTATCGATTACGGCGCAAAGCGCAACATAATACGCTGCCTGCAAAAGCGCGGCTGCAGGGTAACTGTGGTGCCCCACAACATGACGGCGGCGGACATCTCCCTGCTCAGGCCGGACGGAGTAATGCTCTCCAACGGCCCCGGAGACCCGGCGGAAAACACCTTCGAGATAGGGCAGATCAGAAAGCTCATAGGGACCATCCCTGTGTTTGGCATATGCCTTGGCCACCAGCTTGCGGCGCTCGCCATGGGCGGCAGGACCTACAAGCTTAAGTACGGCCACCGCGGGGCAAACCAGCCGGTAAAGAGGCTGGCGGACGGCAGGACCTTCATAAGCAGCCAGAACCACGGCTACGCAGTGGATAACGCCAGTATGGACGGCATAGGAAAGCTCAGCTACGTAAATGCCAACGACGGCAGCTGCGAGGGCATGGACTACCCAGGAAAGGACTGCTTTACCGTGCAGTTCCACCCCGAAGCAAGCTCCGGCCCCAAGGACACGGAATTCCTTTTCGACCGCTTCATAAAGATGATGGAGGACCGCAAAACGATCGGAGGCGAAGAAGATGCCTAAAGATAAAAGCATACATAAGGTCCTGGTCATAGGGTCCGGACCCATAGTCATAGGCCAGGCGGCTGAGTTCGACTACGCAGGCGCCCAGGCTTGCCGCGTCCTCAGGGATGAAGGCATAACAACGGTCCTGGTGAACTCCAACCCCGCCACCATAATGACGGACAAGAACCTTGCGGACGCAATATACCTGGAGCCTCTTACGGCAAAGACCGTGGAGCGCATCATAGAAAAGGAGCGCCCGGACGGTCTTCTGGCAGGCCTCGGCGGCCAGACAGGCCTTACCATAGCCATGCAGCTGTCCAAGGCTGGCGTGCTGGAAAAGTACGGCGTGCGCCTTCTGGGCTCAGACATAGACGCCATAGACAAAGCAGAAGACAGGGAGATTTTCAGGGACACCCTTAAGGAGATGGGCCAGCCCGTGGTGCCTTCTGAGATAGCCCAGGACGTTGAGACCGCCCTGAAGGTTGCGGAGGAGATAGGCTACCCGGTAATAG
>JAZQIH010000135.1:0-2143 GCA_045541015.1 Anaerovoracaceae bacterium
ACCGTCCCCCTGATGCCGAACCTGCCCTACATTTTGGAGGTATAGAGATGATCAAGCAAACTAAGGTCGAGAACGGCTGGCTGCGCGGCATTCCGGCAGCCGACCCAAGAGTAATGGTCTACAGAGGCGTGCCCTTTGCCGCGCCCCCGGTAGGGGAGAACCGCTGGAGAGCCCCTCAGCCCGCAAAAGACTGGGACGGAGTGCTGGACTGCGCAAGGTTCGCGCCCATCTCCATGCAGGCAAAGCCCGGCCTTCAGCACAATATCTACGAGAGAGAGTGGAACCCGGACCCGGACATCGACATGTCCGAGGACTGCCTCTACCTTAACATCTGGACCCCGGCAAAGACCCCGGACGAAAAGCTCCCGGTCTTCGTGTGGTATTTTGGCGGCGGCCTTCAGGAGGGCAACACCACCGAGATGGAGTTCAACGGCGAGTTCCTGGCAAGGCACGGCGTGGTAGTCGTGAGCGTCAACTACAGGCTCAACGTGTTCGGCTTCCTGGCGCACCCGGAGATCACCAAAGAGGCGCCGGACTTCCCGTGCAACTTCGGCAATCTGGACCAGCGCGCCGGCCTGCTTTGGGTAAGGCGCAACATCAGCGCGTTCGGCGGAGACCCTGAAAATATAACGATAGGCGGCCAGTCCGCTGGCGGCGGCAGCGTTCAGACTCAGCTGTGCTCGCCGCTCAACAAGGGGCTGTTCAAGAGGGCTGTGATCATGAGCGGCACCTTCCTGGGAAGCTACGGCCGCATGATCCCCGGCGACAGCCTGCCTCTTGCGGAGGCGGAGCGCAGGGGCGTCAGTTTCTTTGAATTCCTGGGCGTTAAGAGCCTTGTGGAGGCCCGCGCTATACCGGGTCAGGAGCTGATGGACCGCTACCTGGCGTGGAGGGATTCCATCCCTATGCGCCCAGGGGAGCCTATAAAGATGGTCTTCGAGACCACCATCGACGGCAATTTCTGCCCGGGCAGCGTGGCTCAGAAGATGCGCGCCGGCGATTACATACAGGTGCCCCTGATGATAGGCAACACCCGCGACGAATTCGTGGCAAGGGTGGAGGCCAGGACGGACGAGGAGTTCAAGGCTATTGCGGACAAGTACTTCGGAGACAAGGCCGGCGAGTGGCTGAAGCTGATCGACGCGCCTTACATAGAGGAAAAGTGCTACAAGAGCTCGTTCTCGCCGGTGGAGGCGGGGGCCAGGGCCATTCTGGACGCCGCAAACGATAGGGCTTCCGCGGCTGCGGCCAACAGTTCCGCAAAGGTGCCGGCAAAGAATTACTACTACCAGTTTGACGCGGATATTCCCGGCTGGGACGACCCGGGCGCTTTCCACTCCGTGGACCTTTGGTTCTTCTTCGGCAGCCTGGCTGCGTGCTGGAGGCCGTTCACCGGCAAGCACTACGACCTTGCGGAGCAGATGGTCAGCTACTGGGCCAACTTCTTTAAGGACGGGGATCCCAACGGCTGCGACCGCGGCGGCCGCCAGCTGCCCACATGGGAGAGCTACAACGAGAGCCGCGCGCCCATGACCTTTATCCACAAAGCAAAAATGGGCGGCCCGGAGGACGAGAGCCCAATGACGCGGTTCATAGTGAAAACGTTAGGTTAATGTCCGTCTGCTCTGCGCAGGAAGAAGTACAGGCGGCCGCCCTTGTCGGACTCCACATGCAGGTCCGCGCAGGTGCAGACCGTAACAAAGCGGTCCGTGGTGTCAACGTCCACCTGATAGCTGAGCTGAGTCCTGTCCTGCTGGTAGCTGATCCACCTGTCGATCTTCGCCTCGTCCAGCTGCTCCATGCTCAGCGGATAATTCGTGTTGTAGTACAGAGAAGAATATTTTTCGCTCTCCGGCTTCTCCTCGTACATGGAGAAGACCTCGTAGAGCCCAGTCTCGCCCCAAAGATTCAGCGTCCACAGCCTGTTTGCGTAGTCGCCGTAGCTTGGGGCGTAGTTGTCTTGAATCTTGTGGAGGTCGTGCAGGATCAGGCCGGCCCTGCGCACGTTATGCCCCGTAATTACTGTGTTTTTG
Organism: Anaerovoracaceae bacterium; assembly: GCA_045541015.1. GTDB lineage: Bacteria > Bacillota > Clostridia > Peptostreptococcales > Anaerovoracaceae > RUG13409. Next base: position 2,034 of record JAZQIH010000135.1, read on the forward strand.
GACAGGTTCGGGTAGTAAAGGTACACGGAGCCCAGCTCGTCCGAGTAGCCGGTCCAGTGGTGGTAGTGGTAGTACCAGTCCGCCCCGTACATCAGCGGCGCGTCTATGTT
>JAZQIH010000136.1:0-9261 GCA_045541015.1 Anaerovoracaceae bacterium
GCTTCATACACGGCGCAATGTGCATGGCGTACTCCGGACGCTGCATGCTGAGCGCGTTCCTTGCGGGGCGCAGCGGCAACCGCGGGCAGTGCGCCCAGACCTGCCGCTGGAACTACTACCTTATGGAGGAGAAGCGCCCCGGCGAGTTCTTCAAGGTGGAAGAGGACGAAAACGGCATGGCCATACTGTCCTCCAAGGAGCTTTGCTGCGTGGACATACTGCAGCAGCTGGCAGACGCAGGCGTGTGCAGCTTCAAGATGGAGGGCCGCATGAGGACCCCGTTCTACGTTGCAACTGCTGTGAACGCCTACCGGATGCTGATAGACGGCAAGATAGACGCGGCGCAGGCAAGGGCGGAGCTTGAGACTACCAGCCACAGGCCATTCTGCACTGGTTTCTACCTTGGGGACCCGGAGCAGATCGCACCGGACACCAGCGGCTACGTAAGGGACTGGCTGTTCGTGGCTTCAGCTCTTGAAGAAAGCCGCGGCGGAAAGCTGCGCGTGCAGACCCGCAACCCCTTTGCCGTGGGCGACGAGCTGGAGGTGCTCAGCCCGGGCAAGACTGTTGCCCGCTTCCGCGTGGAGAGCATAGCAGACGAGGAGGGCACTGCGCTTGAGCGCTCCGCAACGCCAATGAGGACGCTCACCATCAGCGCCCCCGACGGCATCCTGCCGCAGGACATACTCAGAAAACATAACTAAGAAAAAGAGACGGTTGGTGCCGTCTCTTTTTGCTATTAAAGTCGGAGGATCGTTTGGGGGGCGTTCCTCATACAACTTTACGAATTATCAGGGCCAGCAGCCACCTGAAGAGCTTCTCGAATATAAAGCTCAGGGCTACGACCACTATCGTCCAGGCAAACAGCCCCGCGGTCTCAAAGTAGACCTTGGACATGCAGATCTGCTCGCCTATGCTGCCGGACACTATGGCAACCACCTCGGCGGCCACTCCGGCTTTGAAAGCCATTCCGCAGGCCGTGGATACAGCAGCGGAAAGGTAGGGTTCTATATTCGGCAGCATCACGGACCTGACCGTCCTCAGCCAGCCTGCGCCAAGGTTTACGGCGGCGTCTTTCTGGGCCTGGTCCACGTTTGCTATGCCTTCTGTAACATTGTTGTAAACTGCCGGCAGGCAGGCCAGGAAGCACACGAAGCTCGTCAGCTGCGAAGCGCTCATCCAGATGAGGCTCAGCACTATGAACGATGCCACCGGAACCGCCCGGACGCACACCATGAAAGGCCTCAGCAGCACTTTCACCCACTCGAAGCGGCTTGCAAGCACGCCCAGTATCACCCCTGCAGCCATTGCCGCAAGAAAGCCTGCAAGTATGCGCAGCGTGCTGAACAGCACCGTGCTCCAGAAGCTCTTTGTTGCCACGATCTGCGCCAGCGTCTTAAGCACCGCCAGCGGAGATGCAAGCAGTATCTCCTGGCCAACAAGCATGCTGGCGATCTGCCACACAGCCAGCGCCGCCGCCACGGCTATAAGGTTTTTCAGCGTCTCTTTCTTCACTGCAGGTAGAAGTCGTCTGCGGGCAGCTTGCCGCCTATAGACGCGGGGTTGGCGTCGAACAGTACCTTAAGGTAGGGTGCAGCGGCAGCCTTCATGTCGCTGCCTGTTATGCATACCACGCTGCAAAGAGGTATGGCCTTCTTTGCAACGCCGGCCTTGATGTTTATGTATTTTTCAGTCAGTTCCGCAGCTTTGTCCACGTTCTGGTTCACCCACTGGGCAGAAGCCTCGTACTCCTTAAGAAGCGCGGCAACAGCCTCCGGATGAGCCTCGGCAAATTCCTTGCGCACCATTATGCAGGCGGTCACCATCCTGCTGCCGTCGGCCAGCTTGTCCCATTCGGAAGCAAGGTCCATAACTACGGTAAGACCCTCTACCTGGGTCTGAGCCGCGGTAGCAAAGGGCTGAGGCAGCATCACGACTGACTTTTTGGCGGCATCGCCGCCGGTCTTGAGCATGGCAACTATCTCTGCAGGCTCGGACTTGAACTCTATGGTAACGTCCTTGCCCGGCTGAAGCCCGTTCTTTATGAGCAGGTGGCTAAGCACGTACTCCGGCGTGGAGCCCTTGCCTGTAGCGTAGATGGTGCGGCCTTTAAGATCCGCCCAGGACTTTACGGAGCTGTCCGTGGTGAGCAGTCCAAGCACGCCAAGCGTGGAGACTGCAGCCATCTGCACCTTGCCTTCGGTCTTGTTGTAGAGCACCGCGGCCAGGTTGGACGGCCCGACGAACACGTCAAGATCGCCCTTTATCAGCAAGGGCGTGAGCTCATCTGCGCTGCCGGCTATTTTTGAAATGTATTTGTTCTGGGTCTTGCCTTCTTCCGCGTCTGAAAGCAGCTTTACCAGGCCAATGGTGGTTGGGCCGGTAAGGGAACCTATGCGGACCTCCGCGGGCTCTGCCGGAACTGTGTTGTTTGCCGGGGCCGAACCGTTGTTAGTATTGCTTCCGGCTCCGCAGGCGGAAAAACTTGCAAGAATAAGTGACAAAACGAGTAATATTGATATATACTTCTTAAAGAAAGTCAATTGATAACCTCCGAATTAGCTGTTAGAAATACTTTAACATATATTGGAATGGGATTTCCGTTGCAACTGCAACATTTTATGGGTATGAACGAATCAAAAAACAGACCTCATATACTTGCCCCGGTGGGCGGACTCCAGCAGCTCTACGCAGCCGTAAGGTGCGGCGCGGATGCTGTGTATTTCGGCCTTCAGGGCTTTAACGCAAGGCGCAACGCCGAAAACTTCGGCGGGGACGATCTTCGCGAGCGCATAGAATACTGCCACGAAAGGGGCGTGGCGGTGAATCTGACTGTAAACACCCTGGTAATGGACCCGGAACTGGAAGACATGAGGCAGACCGTGGACACAGCCTGTGCAGCCGGGGCGGATGCCCTTATAGTGCAGGACATGGCCGTGGCGGAGTACGCCAAAAACCGCTGGCCAGGCACCGCGCTGCACGCTTCCACCCAAATGGCTGTGCACAACGCAGAAGGCGTAAAACTTGCGCAGAGCATGGGCTTTAAGCAGATAGTTCTGGCCCGGGAGCTGAGCCTTTCCGAGATAAGGGACATCTACGACAAGACCGGCGCGGACCTGGAGGTCTTTGTGCACGGCGCGCACTGCATGAGCGTTTCCGGGCTTTGCTACCTGTCTTCCATGATAGGTGGCCGCAGCGGAAACCGCGGTCTTTGCGCACAGCCCTGCCGCCTGGACTGCGAGCTTTGCGGAAGGGACCACGCGCTGTCTCTCAAGGATCTTTCCTACATGGACCACATTGCCGAGCTTGCAGACGCAGGCGTCAAGAGCCTTAAGATAGAAGGCCGCATGAAGCGCCCGGAGTACGTTGCGGCGTCCGTTACTGCCTGCCGCCAGGCTATGGAAGGGCAGCGCCCGGACATGAAGACCCTCCAGGCTGTGTTCTCCAGGAGCGGTTTTACCGACGGCTACCTTACCGGCAAGCGCGATCTTTCCATGTTCGGCTACCGCACCAAGGAGGATGTTGTGGCGGCGGAGGACGTGCTTGAGGGCCTTGCCAGGCTCTACGAAAAGGAGCCGCAGGACATCCCGTCGGACATGCTTTTATACGTGCAGGAAGGCGAGCCTTCGCAGCTTTCTGTAAGCTGCCCGGCAGCGGGAAGGTCCGGCGCGGAGGGGGCTCAGGACCTCATCAGCGTTACGGTTTTGGGTCCGCAGCCGCAGACCGCAAAGACCCTGCCAATAACAGAAGAATACGCAAGGCGCAGCCTGTCCAAGACAGGCGGAACGCCTTATGTTTTAAGGGATCTGACCCTCTGCGCAGAAGACGGCCTGATGCTGCCTTCTTCAGCGCTGAACGAGCTTAGAAGGAACGCCCTGGAGGAGCTCCGAAAAGAAAGGATCAGAGCCTACGAAGAGGCTAAGGGCATCCAGGCAGGAAAGAGTCCGGACGGAAGCCAGCCTGCTGCTCAAGGAAGGAAAAAGACTGCGCAGAAGGCCTCTTACAGCCGCTCTGACGCGTCAAAAACTGCGCAGTGGGCTCCGATGCCCATAGCGCGCTTCGAGTGCTTAGAACAGCTGTTTTTCGGCTGCCCGAAGACCGTCATACTGCCGCTTTCGGAGCTTACTGCAAGCGCGGATCAGAGGCGCGGCCGCAGCCTTCCGGAAAAAATCGAAAACATAACAGAATACATCAAGAGCTTCGGCGCAAAGCACATCTGGGCTGAGATCCCGCCTGTCATCTGGCAGCCGCACATGGAAACTGTCAGAAAGCAGCTTGCGAAGCTCAAGGAGCTTGGCATTTACGATGTGGTCGTGGACAACATCGGGGCCATCGGGCTTGCAAAAGAGCTCGGCTTCACCATGCACGGCGGCATGATGCTGAATATCATGAATTCCCATGCCCTTAGGCGTTATCTGGACCTTGGGCTTGCCGATGCCTGCATTTCCTTTGAGACCCCGTTTTCTGAAGCCTCCGGATTCGCAAAGGCTCTGAGGGCAGGGCAGGCCGTAGGTTTGGCTGATCCGCTGCCTTTCGGCGCCGCAGTCTACGGCTACCTGCCGCTCATGAAGTTCCGCTCCTGCCCGCTCAGGGCCAGCCGCGAAAAAGCAGCCGCCCCCGGCGATCCTGCAGCTAAAAACGGCTGCGCCGGATGCACCGGTATAGATCTTCTTACGGACAGGATAGGGGAGCATTTCACCATCATATGCCGCGAAAAGCAGTACTCAGAGATGCTCAACTGCGTGCCCCTCTACGTGGGAGACCGCAGGCTGCCGGAACTGGGCTACGGGCTTTTGTACTTCACGCAGGAAAGCCCGGACGAGTGCCGCCGCATCTGCGAACTCTATAAAGAAAAAGCGGCCTTCCCCTTCAGGAAGACCGCCGGCCTCTATTACCGAAAGATCAACTGAACAAAAGAGCCGGCCCGCATTCGGACCGGCTTTTGAATTTATTCTATGCCGCTAAGGTCGAAGGCCTGCAGGAACTTGTCTGCCTGCTCGCAGACGCCCTTGAGCGTCTCTTCTTCGAACGGGCTGCCCAGACCCGCGTTCTTAAGCAGCTCTGTGAATGTGCGGCTTCCGCCCTGCCTGGTGTAAGCCATGTAGTAGTCCCAGGCTTCCTTTCTGTCCTTCTGGATCTTTGCCCAGAATTCCAGGGAAACTGTCTGAGCCAGGCAGTAGTCTATGTAGTAGAACGGGCTGGAGTAGATGTGGTGCTGCCTCTGCCAGTTCTCGCCGTCGGAGTAGAAGGGGATCTCTCCGTCCAGGCGCAGCCAGGGCATGTATACTCCAAGCAGCCTCTTCCAGCAGTCGTGCCTCTGGCGCGGAGTCCAGTCCGGGTTGGCGTAGACTTCGTGCTGGAAGTGGTCCACCATGGTGCCGTACGGGATGAATGTAATTGCGCCGGAAAGGTGGCTGTAGAGGAACTTCTTAGCATCCTTTCCAAAGAAATCGTCTGCGTGGGTCTCGCCGAAGAACTCCATGGACATAGAGTGAACTTCGCAGGATTCCATGCCCGGCCAGATGTAGCTCATGGGCACGCGGTCCCTGTTCATCCATGCCGCAAATGCGTGGCCTGCCTCGTGGGTGATGACCTCGACATCGTGCTGCGTTCCGTTGAAATTCGCGAAAATGAACGGCACGTTGTAGTCCGCGATGCTTGTGCAGTAGCCGCCGGACTGCTTGCCTTCGGTGGAGAGCAGGTCCATAAGCTCGTTGTCTGTCATGGTCTTGAAGAACTCTGCAGTTTCCGGGGAAAGCTCGTTGTAGAAACGCTTTCCTGCTTCTATGAGCTCGTCTGCATCGCCTGCGGGCTTGGGGTTGCCGGAGCGGAACTCCAGTACCATATCGTAGTAAGCCAGCGGGTAGGGCTTCCCGAGCCTTTCCGCCTGCCTTCTGTAGATCTTATCAGCCACGGGGACCAGATACTTTACAACTGCCTCGCGGAACTTCTCCACGTCTTCCTTTGTGTAGCAGTTGCGCTCCATGCGGTAGTAGCCGAGGGTGGTGTAGCCTTCGTAGCCGAGCTTCTTGCCCATCTCGTCCCTAAGGTGCACCAGCTTGTCGTAGTATTCGTCGAACTTCGGCTGGTTCTCCTTGTACCAGGAGCCCTCTGCCATGAATGCTTCCTTTCTGGTGGCGTCGTCCGGGTCTACCTTAAAGGGTCCCAGCTGTGCCAGGGTGTAGGTCTTGCCGCGGAAAGGGATCTGAGCGCTTGCCAGCAGCTTTTCGTAGGCCTGGGTAAGGTCGTTTTCCTGCTGCAGAAGCGGCACTATCTCCGGAGAGAATGTCTTGAGCTCTATCTCTGTGTTTATGAACATCAGGCTGCCGTATTCTTTTTCGAAATCCGGCCTGAAGGGGCTCTCCAGCATTGCAAGGTTCCAAGCCTGGCTGAATTCCTCAACTTCCGGGAGCACCTGGTTGTAGTAGAGGCACTCGTCCTCGTAGAATTTATCGCGTGTGTCTATGCTGTGGCGTGTCTGGGCAAGCGTTACAGCGGTGTCCAGGTGCTTGTTCTCAGCTTCCATCTTAAGGAATGCTGCCTTGGCTTCTTCGTAAGTCTTTGCTGCCTTCAGCTCTTCTGTGAGGGCTGCAAGAGTCTTCTTTGCCTGCTCGCAGTCGTAGCGCTTGTAGGGCATTTCTTTGAATTTCATAGATCCTCCTGTATTTTATAAAAATGTTTTGCGGTGAATGGGGCAGGGGCCCAGGGCCTTTAGTCCTGCGTAGTGGGCGGCGGTGCCGTAGCCTTTGTTTGCTGCAAAGGAGTAGCCCGGCCATATCTTGTTCATCTCCACCATTTCCCTGTCTCTTGTTACTTTGGCTATTATGCTTGCGGCTGCTATCGAGACCGACCTGGCGTCGCCCTTTATAAGCGAGGTCTGCGGGATCTTTACGCCAGGCAGCTTTACCGCGTCTATAAGCACGTGGTCCGGCTTTACGGAAAGGTTTGCTATAGCCTCTGCCATGGCCTCCTTGGTTGCCTCCAGGATGTTTATCTCGTCTATGCGCTCAGGCTCTCTTCTTCCGATGGCCCAGCAGACGGCGGCTTCTTTTATCTGGTCGAAAAGCTCGTCCCTTTTCTTTGGCGAGAGCTTCTTGGAATCATCCACGCCAAGAAGCTGAAAGTCTTTTGGAAGGATAACAGCTGCCGTTACCACGGGGCCTGCCAGAGGGCCGCGTCCGACCTCGTCCACACCTGCGATAAAGTCTTTTCCCAGGCTCCAGAGCTCCCTTTCGAAGACTAACATCTCCTCCAGGCGTTCCTTTTGTTTTTCCAGTCTTTCTGCTTTAGTCATAACACACGGATTATACCACAACCTGGCCGGGTTTTACAGCGCGGAGGCCTGGTTTTTACTCTTCAGTGATGCTGTTTTGCGCACGGAAAACAGCCGTCTATATCTAGGGGTCCGTCCCGGCAGAGCCACAAGATATAGGAATGCTCGAGAACGTTTGTTTTTCAACATTTTTCGGTGCAGAAAAGTGGAAAAAAAGTGGAGTAAAATCCCATAAAAAATCAAAATTTCACTTGTAAAATAGTGCAAAGTGGTGTAAAGTGGAGTTGCTCAAGCTGAAAGTGGCTGAGAGTCCCGTTTTTCACTCCTTAAAACGAATCAAAAGGGTTATTGGGAGGGCACCGCCCGGCAAGGGCGGCAGACAGAAAGGTAAGACAGTATCCATGCTGATGGGCAGCTATCAAAACTCAATAGATGCCAAGAACCGCATCATAATCCCCGCAAAGCTCAGGGATGAGCTTGGGGTAAAGTGCGTTCTTACCAAAGGCCTGGATGACTGCCTCATCATCTATCCTATGCAGACCTGGAACGAGCAGCTTGCCAAACTGGCAGAGCTCCCCAGATCTGATGAGTACGCAAGGGCTTTCATCCGCTACATACTCGCGAACGCAACAGACTGCGAGATCGACCGCCAGGGAAGGCTCCTTATTCCGGCAGGCTATAAAGATGGCGCCGGGATAGAAAAAGAAGTCGTCACCATAGGCATGCTGGACAGAGTCGAACTGTGGGCTAAAGAAGTCTACGACGATTCCGCCAACGGAGGAAAACTCTCCGCCAAGGATCTCGCCAAGTTCTCCGAAAGCTACAAGGTATAGCTTATGGGGAAGAAGCTGGCAGCTGCTGAAGAAGAATTCGGTTTTTCCCACGTTCCCGTTCTTTATAACGAGGTAATGGAAGGGCTGGATATCAAAGAAGGCGGCACTTACGCGGACGGCACGCTTGGGGGAGCGGGCCACTCCAGCGGGATATGCGAAAGACTTGGGAAAGACGGTCACCTTATAGGTATAGACCGGGATGCCGACGCTCTAAGGGCGGCCTCGGAGAAGCTAAAGAGCTTCAACTGCCGTTGCAGCCTGGTGCAGAGCAACTATTCGGACATCAAGCTCGTCCTTGAGGACCTGGGTGTAAAAGCCTTGGACGGAGCGCTTCTGGACCTGGGAGTATCCAGCTACCAGCTGGACAACCCGGCAAGAGGGTTCTCCTACATGCACGATGCGCCCCTGGACATGCGAATGAACGCAGACGACGTTCTTACCGCCGAGGACATAGTAAACGGCTATTCGAAAGAAGAGCTGACAAGGATCATAAGCGAATACGGAGAGGAAAGATGGGCAGCGCGCATAGCGCAGTTCATCGAGCAGCGCAGAAAAGAGAGCAGGATCAGGACAACATTTGAGCTGGTGGACGTCATAAAAGCTGCCGTCCCGGCTGCCGCAAGAAGAGAAGGTCCGCATCCGGCTAAAAGAACTTTCCAGGCGCTGCGAATAGAAGTCAACGATGAGCTGGGAAGCCTCAGCAGGGCGCTCACGGACTTCATAGATGTCCTGGCGCCGAAAGGCAGGCTCGCAGTTATAAGTTTCCATTCGCTTGAAGACAGGATCGTAAAGGAGACCTTCAACAAAAGGCTGGCTCCGTGCATATGCCCCCCGGAATTCCCGGTGTGCGTGTGCGGCAGAAAGCCGGACGTAAAGAAGGTAACAAAAAAGCCGGTAACGGCATCGGACAAGGAGCTTTCGGAAAACCCGAGAGCAAGAAGCGCAAAGCTGAGGATCATAGAAAAGCTTTGATCCTACAAAGTCAGGAGACCAAATGGCAAGGATACTCAAGAAAAAATCGTTGATAATGATCCTCATCATAGCCATCTGCGCGTTCTGCGTGTGGCTGGTCTACCTTAACGCGCTCTCTTCCAAGCTCCAGTACGAGATCAACAGTCTCAACAACAAGATCACCGAATCCTCATGGGACATGAG
>JAZQIH010000137.1:0-5214 GCA_045541015.1 Anaerovoracaceae bacterium
ATGACAGGCTCATTATTAACTATAACTATAAAAATGGCACACTCACACTGAGTTTCGAGGATACTAAAAATACCCTTTATTCGGACAGGAAAGATTCTTGTGTACCACTTCAAACACATCCGAAACTTGTCGTCTACAGACATGCGTTCGGATGTGTTTTTCCTATGGAAAGCATAGAAGACCTCTACGAAAGATTCTGTGGTCCATTAAGCTAGTCCCTGTTTATTATATGAACGAACCCCAACGGAGGCTTTTCGATGAAAACTAAACTAGACCATTACAACCTGAGCATTCTAATAAATGGGCTATATACTATGAGAGATCAATATGACTCTGAAAAACTGAGCCAGATAAATGATCTGTTGCTACGGCTCATTGATATCCACGAATCTTTAAAACCAAAACGAAAAGCCAGAATCATCTTTTCCGGCACCGAGCTGCATATCGTCCGCAAATGCCTCATAGACTGGCGAAACCAATTTCTCCGGGAAGGAAAACTCGGCGCAGCAGAGTGCGTCGGGGAACTAATACTATTGATCTCAGGCTGAGTGTCAGTTTGTGCCTATATACACCACAATGCCAAGTTGCGGTTTTCCCTCGTCAGACGGGCTCTCAGAGCCTCACAGGGGCATTTCAAAGGCCAATGATGTTTTAGCCGGACACTTCTAAATACTTTGTATAAACCCGTTATCCTTCAGCCACTGAACGCTGCTTTCGGGCTCATAGCACTCGATGGAAGCGGTGGCGTTGGGAGTCAGTTCCTCCGCCAGCGTCAGCAGTGCTTTCATGTCTATATTGCCGTCTCCAAGGGGGAGATGTCTGTCGCCGAGACTGCGCCTGCCATCTTTTGGCACACCGTAATTGTTGTGCAGATGGTAGTGGGATATATACGGTGCGCAAGCCTTAAGCCAGTCGATCGGTGCTATACCGGAAAGGTTAGCATGGCCGACATCCAGGCACATTTTAAGACGCGGATCATCTACGCCCTTAAGTATTCCGAGTATCAGCTGCGGGTCATCCTCCTGAACGTTCTCAATGCAGATGATCACATCGTCATCGCGTTCTTTCAAAAGCCTCTTCCAGAAGTCGATATGGCGGTTTATGAACCAGCCGGTATAATACATGTCCTTAACATAATTGGCATGCACTATCATTTTGGATGCTCCAAAACGCCTGCAGTATTCCAAAGTCTGCACATAGCGCCTATAGGCAACTTCTACCATAAGCGGTTCTATCGCCATGGGGAAAAGCTCATTGTACGGAGCATGAAGCACCTTATCCCGCGTCATCTCTGCGTGCTTTTGCACATGCGGAAGGACAGTATCAAAGCTGTTGTCCATGTTGTCTGAGATGCAAAACTCTGCGATCTCGATACCCATCCCGTTTGCCACAGCAAGCGGTGCGGATCTGTCGATATAATTGAGTTTTTCCCAGTCGCCGTCGCCTTCTTCACAGACAACATCTGCAATTGTTGAAATGTAATACTTCATTTGTTTTCCCTGTCTTTCTTCTGTTTATACCCTGCAATAGTCTTTAATTCCGCCTTCATTACATTTCTGCGGGTTGTAACTCCTCGGATCGCCCTATAAAAAGGAAGAAACGGAAGCAGAACCGGATACTTAATGAATAACGGAAATGACGAACGCACCACATCCAACGGAAGAAAAATGCGTCCTAGCACATAGCGCACCTTGCCAAGGACGCCATCCCCATTTTTTGCGATACCGTTGTTGACCCTGTTCGCCACTGTTCCGTAAGTGCCGGACGATATGACGTAATCCAGCATAGACTGATCCTCGCAGCTAAGAGCATCCCCGCAAAACAAGTGCAGGGCAAGGCTGCGGTTCTTAGATTCGAAATCTGTGATCCCCAGCTTTTCTATCTCACCGGAAATGTAATCCCAGTCCAGTGTTTTTCCTTTATTCAGGATGTAGACGTATGTATCCAGCAAAGAACGAAGGCCCGTTCCGCCTCCCGAGTAGTGCTTATGCTCATGGGCGATCAGATACACATAGAAGTCTTCGTCAGAAAAACGCCGCTCGAATTTCTTTCCGTCAACGCATTTCAGACGCTCCTTTACGTTCTCATAATACGACCGGATCTTTTTATCATGGTTGGCGCTGAACAGCGTGCGATGCATCTCAAAATTGTATACAGGAGGCTTGAAAAAGCTGTCATGTGCACCATGCCCGTAGGCTTTATCCGTTTCAAAACCATGGCTTTCCATGATCGCCCTAACATCTGCCGTCCTGGACGCATCGCATAGAATGTCGTTATCCGCCATCTGCCGCATGCCGATCAACGGATACAGGTCTTTTAGTACGGCTCCTTTCAGCGGAAGATACCATATGCCTGCTTTTTCAAAAGCATCAAGTATGGCTTCCCGTTCCAGATCAAAAGCAGCGACCTTGCGTATCGCCTTGCCCTTTGCCTGTGTGAAAGCTGGATCCTTTACACCCGCGCTCTCAAGGGCTATAGCGGTTATACCTGTAAGAAGGTTGCGGTCTGCGGCTGAATAAAGATGGCCTATATTCATGCCGCTTACACGCACCGCATCCGGTATCTGTCCATTTACAGCACAGGCGCAAAGATATGCCACATCCATTATTGCATTTTTGTATTCCGCTCTATTCATGGCAAACCACACCTTTTTCAGTAAAGTCCAGTACTCTGTCACATATTGTCAGTGCTGCCGGACGGTGAGTAACGATCACCACTGTTTTATCCGTCATCTCACGCAGATTCTGAAGTAGCCTCTTTTCTGTTTCCGCATCAAGCGCACTGGTAGCCTCATCAAGAAGCAGGATGGGGCTTGCTGAAAAGATCGCTCTGGCAATTGAAAGACGCTGCATCTGACCTTCTGAAAGACCTGTCCCGCGCTCTCCGAGCAAGGTATCCACACCCTGCTCCAGCCCAGAAACAAACTCGTCAGCGCATGCTATCTTAAGCGCTTCAGAAAGACGCTTTTCATCATGGATAGCATCCGATTCTGCAAAGCACACCACATCGCGGATAGTACCGTTCATCAGCGCATTGCCCTGCGGCACATAAGCAAAAAGCCGCCTGTGCGATCCCGTAAGATCATGTCTGCCTCCTTCTGCGGAAGTGAAGTATCTCTCCCCGCTGTCAGGCTTATATACGCACATCAGAAGCTTCAGCGCCGTAGACTTACCGCATCCGCTTTGACCGGTAAAAGCAACAGTCTCCCCTTTTGTTAGCTCAAACGAAAGACCATTTAAAACAGCAGGCATATTGCTTTTTTCCGGATAGTACATGCCATCAGTCGGCGGATAATATGTGAAAGACACATCTCTAAGCCCGATGGTTTTAAGGCTGTTCTCATAAAACGACAGCATATCATCAAGCGGAGCAGCATCTTCTATGTCCCCGCCGAAAGACTCTGCATCCATGAGCCTTTCCGCACTGGCAAGCATGGCATAGTATCTTGGAAGGTAGCCTGTGATGTTGGCAAAAGGCGTCTGGATCTGAGTAATAAGCTGCGTAATAGCTGTCAAGGTCCCAAAGCTTATGGTCCCTTTAAGAATACCATATCCGCACCAGCCGACTCCCAGAAGATACATTCCGCTCATGGCTGCCCCGAAACCGATATTGCATATATTGGAGAAACGGTTCTTCCTCATGCGGGCAGCTTTATGCTCTTCCATTTTCTCTTCAGTCTCTGCCTTCGTCTTCTGCTCGGCGGCAAACGAGCGGATCATGAGCAGGCTTCCGATGCGCTCCTGCAGGAATACCCGCAGGCGTCCATCCGATTCCTGAACGTTTTTGTGAAGACGCTTAAGGACCTTACGGAACAGCCAGGAAAACAGCATCAGAAGCAGGCCGCAGGGAATAAAGACTGCCGCAAACTTAGGTTCAAGCGCTATCACCATGGCAAGTGCGCTTATTAGCTTTACCACCATTCCGGCAAGACCGGGAACTATCTCCACATATCCGTTTGATACTACCACCGTATCATTAGTGAGCCTGTTGAGCCATTCGCCGGAATGGACAGAGCTTACGCTCAGATAATCCCGATGGAGCAGAGTATCTGCAAGGCGTCCTTTGAATATGTTTTCAAAAGTCGATCTTGAAAGCTCAGTAAGCCAGCGGATCAGGGCACGAAGTGCGAGCTGAATTGCAGCAAGCAGTATCAGGCGGATCATGCCATGCCAGAAACCGCTGCTGTCATGTCCGGCAGCCGCATCGACTATTTCACGCAGAAACAAGGCGTACACAACGCCTGATGCCCCATGGATCGCCTGCACTACTGTCAATGCCAGGATATACAGTTTTTTATTGCCCGGCAAAGTCCAAAGCCAGCACAAAGCCCGGTCTTTCATGATCGCTTCCCCCTGACCAGGCGTTTTGCCTTCAAGATGCATTTTTTGACTGCGATCCTGATCGGCATGGTATTTAGCCACAGCGCCGAATATACTCGGTACCCAGGGTCTGTCACGCTGTACTCTTTGCCGTCACGGGTAAAGCTGGTGAGCACCCCTATTATGCTCTCGTCCCGGATCCCATACTCTTTGGAAACACAGTTGTCACCCAGGATGACATAGTCCTCCGGCCGCACCTTTATTATCCTGTGCAGCACATACTGATCCGGAGGACGGCGATAAAGAACGACATCACCTCTTTTGCAGCGATCCTCGCCTTTTTTCCTAACAGTAAAAATGTCCCGACCCTGTCTAAGCATCGGGAGCATGCTCGTCCCCACATTTGAGTAGGTCAGACTGCCGTTTTTATTAAGATATTCCTCGAAAGAAATACCGTCATTCATCTATCGCACCGATGTCCCTTAAGCCGGCAATTATTTCCGCTACGTCCTGTTCTATAACACCTTCCGGCGCATTAAAATCGCGCTTTAAGGCAGCTACGATCTCGGCCTCCGTGGTTTCCTCTTTCAGGAGTTCAAGGATCATTCCGAGGGTCTTGTTTCCGCGCACGATGCCGGAAAAAGCGGCGCTGCCCGTAGGCACAAGTATGGATTCTGAGCCGGTGTTGCGCAGCAGGAATTCCTTTTTAAGTTTCATTTTTCATCAACCTTTCATTGCATCGTAAGCGACCTTCGCCGCTTCGATGTCCATATTGCAGCCCAATCGCCATAAGCTTACCGTTGAAGCCAGCCTGTCGATCAGGGTGATCGTCTTATCCATAGCATCAGCATCAGCCGGGCGATACACCTGCTGCAGAAGCATAAGTCGGAGGCCA
>JAZQIH010000138.1:0-3683 GCA_045541015.1 Anaerovoracaceae bacterium
TTCTGGTCCGAGCACGCCTGAGGCGAGCGCAGGACGGCAGATTTTGCGTAGCAAAATGTGCTTCCCGCCGCTTCCACCAAATGTGAATTGGGGACGGTCCCGGATTCACATTTTGGAAATAGTTTCCAGAATGTCAATCCGGGACCGTCCCCAATTCACATTTTCTGTGTTATAATTGTTCAGATGAATTGCAGAGGAGTAAATCGGAACGTCGAACTCCGACAAGGTCCACCAGATGGTCCTGGACGGCAAAGTGGACGGCATAGTCTGGAGCGGCCTATAGAAGCTTTTCCACATCCCGCATAGTGCTGCCTGCATCCTGCAGCAGAGGAATAAAGGACACGGCAATGTAACCGTCATCAATGAGGTTGCGGTCCGCGTCCTCTTCTTTTGAGAGAACATCCAGGGTAAAGCTCGCAAACGCAAAGCGCTGCTTGCCGCCTTCGCTCTCCAGCGGAGTGTAGCGGCACGGGTAGGTTATGTGCGCAAGCCTGGCCGGGCGGTAGCCCTTGAGCTCCTCCCAGGGCAGGTCTGTAGTATTAACGTTGAGTATGGTAAGCGGCGGAATGTTTCCCCTGAACTTGCCGAAGATCTCCGGAATTATGCGCAGGAAATTCTCGCCGTATTTAAGGCCCCTTGCGCAGGAAAACCCTATGGCAGGAATGCCCTCGATCGTAGCCTCTCTGCAGGCCGCAATGGTGCCGGAGTAATTGATATCCGAGCCCACGTTGGAGCCGTCGTTCACCCCGGAGCAGACCATGTCTATAAGGACCCCGGAGTCCCCAAGAACGCAGAGCGCCAGCCTTATGCAGTCCGCGGGCGTTCCGCTGCAGCTCTTGGCCCAGACCACCGGGCCCTCGAAATCGTCCAGAGGCCAGTCCTCAAGCGTAATGTCGTCGAAAAGCGTAAGCCCGTGACCCACGCAGGAGCGCTGCCTGTCCGGCGCGCAGACATAGATATTTACATCCTCAAAGGATCCAAAACCCTTAGTCAGCAGGTGAATTCCGCGGGCAAAGATCCCGTCATCGTTAGTAACAAGTATATTCATCTTTCTCTCTCTTTCTGTACCCGACTATTTTACAGTAAACCTCGCCATTTGCCAAGTCCGCCGTGCTTGCTACAGACCCCGTTTTCGGTTATAATTTAATTGGTGCTAATTTGCCCAAAGAATACACAACGGAGGACACGCATGGACGATTCCATAATGGAAAGCGGTCTTGAGACCGAAAGAATATGGGGAGAATACCTCGGCCTTATAACCCTGGCCGATCTCAACTCTCAGAACGAAAAAGGCCGCATCCCTGAGATAATCCAGATCTGCGAAGTAATGCACGACCGCCGCATGGTCCAGATAGCCGACCACATAAAAAAGAGCGGCAGAAGGCTCATACTTCTTGCAGGCCCAAGCTCTTCCGGCAAGACAACTACGGCTAAAAAGCTCTGCATCCACCTGCGGGCTATAGGCCTTAAGCCGGTATACCTCGGCGTGGACGACTACTACAAGGAAAGGGACGAGATCCCCTTCGGAGAGGACGGCACCCAGGATTTCGAGGCAATAAGCGCCATAGATACAGAGCTCTTCAACCGCCAGGTGGCGGACATCCTGGACGGCAAGACCGTTGACGTGCCGCACTTCGACTTCATCTCCGGCAAGAAGATCTTCGGCCAGCGCCAGGTGTGCGCAGGCAAAGACAGGCCGCTTGTAATAGAGGGCATACTGGCTCTTACGGACGAGCTCACCGCGCACCTTCCAGAGGACGAGAAGTTCTATCTCTACACCTGCCCGCTGTCTTCCCTTAAGCAGACAGACGGAAGCAGGGTAAAGCGCGGAGATATCAGAAAAATAAGAAGGCTCGTCCGGGATCACGCCAAACGCGGCTGGGGCCTGGAGCAGACCTTCAGCATGTGGCCCAAGGTAAGGGCAGGGGAAGACGTAAACATATTCCCCTACAGCAAAAAGGCGGATGAGATATTCAATTCTTCCCAGCCCTACGAGCTTGCTGTGCTCAAAAAGCACGCCATGCCCATGCTCGAGAGCGTAAAGAAGGGAAGCACATACTATAACGAGGCTCAAAGACTCAAAAAGCTCCTTGCTCAGGTGGATTCTATAGAGGATGAATCCGGCATAGAATCCGACGCTGTCATAAGGGAGTTCATAGGAGGCGGATCACTATGAAGATTACATTCTGCGGAGCGGCAAGCGGAGTCACAGGCTCCTGCCACATGATCTCCACGGAACATCACAAAATACTGCTGGACTGCGGGCAGTTCCAGGGCGGAGAAGACCCGGACAAGCTCAACAGGGAGGACTTTCCTTTCGACCCCGCGGAGATAGACTGCGTGGTGCTCTCGCATGCGCACATAGACCACTGCGGAAGGCTGCCGGTGCTTGTAAAAAGAGGCTTTAAGGGCCTTATCTACTGCACGGACGCAACAGCGGACCTTCTGGACGTAATGCTCAAGGACTCTGCGCATATATGCGAGCAGGACGCGGAGCGCGACAACCGCAAAAGAAGGCGCGCCGGACTTCCGGACATAGAGCCTCTCTACGATACCAACGACGTTCTTGATACGCTCAAGCACGTGGAGCCTATCATCTACGATACTCTTGTGGTCCTTAACGAGGAGATGAAGATAGTCTTCAACGACGCTGGCCACATCCTGGGCTCCGCCATCATAGAGCTTTGGGTAACTGAAGGGGAGCGCACGTCCAAGCTGGTGTTCTCCGGCGATATAGGCATGGGCGGACGCCCCATAATCAACAACCCCACCATCATCAAGAAGGCAGACTACGTGATAATGGAGTGCACCTACGGCAACCGCCTGCACGAGCCAAACACGGAGAGCGTGGACAGGCTCATGAACATAGTTGCCACAACTGCTGAGCGCGGAGGAAACACTGTAATTCCAAGCTTTGCGGTAGGTCGCACCCAGGAGCTTTTGTACCAGTTCAACAAGGTGTACGACGGCAACACGCCGTTTACGCCGCGCCTTAAAAATGTGCCGGTCTACGTGGACAGCCCTATGGCGGTAACGGCAACGGAGGTGTTCAGGGAGAACGCCCAGGCCTACAACGAGGAGATGCGCGAATATGTTCTTTCCGGAGATCATCCTCTGGATTTCCAGGGCATCCACTTCTCCAAGACTTCTGAAGAGAGCCAGGCAATAAATATAGATACCACGCCAAAGGTCATAATCTCCGCCAGCGGCATGTGCGATGCAGGCCGCATAAGGCACCACCTTAAGCACAATCTCTGGAACCCCAAGGCTTCCGTGGTCTTCGTTGGATACCAGGCCGAGGGCACTCTGGGCAGGCTGCTTCTGGACGGCGCTTCGGAGGTGAAGCTCTTCGGCGAAGCCATAGCGGTGAACGCCCAGATCCACAACCTGCAGGGCTTTTCCGGCCACGCGGACAGGGACGGCCTCTTCAAGTGGCTGTCGGGCTTTCAGCACAAGCCCCAGGAGATCTTCCTGGTCCACGGAGAGGCGGACTCCAAGCACGAATTTGCAGCCTACGTAAAGGATCACCTGGGCTGGGACTGCAACGTGGTGGAGGGCGTTTCCGAGTTCGATCTTGGTGGGAACACCTCCAGGGGCTCGTTCACCACAGCGGTGCACGAGATAGCCTCCGGAAGCGACAAGGAAGGGATAAAGGGGAGGCTCAAGGCGGCGCTTTCGGGCGT
>JAZQIH010000139.1:0-7689 GCA_045541015.1 Anaerovoracaceae bacterium
GGCAGCCATGAACCCTTGCCGCTGCGGCTTTTGGGGAGATCCTTTGCGGCCTTGCACTTGCTCCGACAGCGACCGCAAGCGTTATATAGGCAAGGTGTCCGGACCCTTCCTGGACAGGATTGATCTTCAGATAAGCGTAGAACGCGTAGTTTACAAAGACCTTGCGGCAGGCAAAACCTTAAAACCCACTGGGACCGAGGCGCTTAGGGAGGGCGTGGAGCGAGCTGCTGCAATGCAGGCGGAGCGCTACGCGGGCTTAGATATAAGGTACAACGCAGCCCTGGGGCCTAAAATGACAGAGCTGGTCTGTGTTCCGGAGCGCGCGGCGGAAAAGCTCCTTAAAGATGCCTTCGAAAAGTGGGACCTTTCAGCAAGGTCCTACCACAGGATACTCAGGCTGTCCCGGACCATAGCAGACATAGACGGCAGCGAAAGCATAAAAGAAGACCACGTGCTGGAAGCCTTACAGTACAGGTTTTCGGACGGCATGCCCAAATAGGAGGAATAACAATGGATATGAACGTTTTAAGGATAGATGACGCAGACTACCCGGCGCATCTTAGAAGCATAAAAGACCCGCCCCTAAGGCTCTACTACAAAGGAGACCTCAGCCTTATAAGCAAGCCGGCCGTGGCTATCGTTGGCACCAGGCGATGCTCTCCTTACGGGAGGTGGGCAGCCAAGGAGATAGCAAAGCGCGTGGCGGGCTGCGGCGTTCCGGTGGTAAGCGGCATGGCGGAAGGCATAGATTCAGCGGCTCACTGGGGCTGCCTGGAGAGCGGCATGGGCACTGTAGCCGTGTTTGGTACAGGACTGGATGTGTGCTTTCCAAGATCCAACAGCCAGCTCTATGCCAAGATAGCCTCCTGCGGCCTGATGCTTACGGAGTACGAGCCTGGAACGGAAGGCCTTCCCGCGTATTTTCCGCAGCGCAACCGCATAATAAGCGGCCTTGCACAAAGCGTTGTTGTAGTGGAGGGAGCCATAAAAAGCGGCTCAATGATAACCGCAAGGCTGGCCCTGGAGCAAGGCAGGGACGTGTTTGCCGTGCCCGGAAACATCAACCAGCCAAACAGCATAGGTGTAAACAAGCTTATTGCAGACGGAGCCTGCCCAATAATGGAGCTGGAGACTGTCCCTGAGCTTCTTGGCATAGGCGCAGGACGCATACGGCGCTTTATAGACCGCCTTACAGACGAGGAGAAGATAATCATAGGAAACGTGCTGGAAGCCCCCGGTATTACAGCAGAGGAAATAGCCATGAATTCCGGCCTGGAGCTCAGGACTGCCAGCTTTCTTACATCCGCTCTGGAGCTTAAGGGGCTGGTATTCACCCAGGGCCGCCGCATATACATGGCAAAATAAATTTGATTGCAGCTATAGTTTTTCTTGACAAAAGCTTCATTTAATATTAATTATATAGAGAAAATCATAAAACCGAGAGGACCGCAATGGCAGCTAAGAAGAAATTAGTCATAGTAGAGTCGCCTTCCAAGGCAAAGACCATAGGCAAATTCCTGGGAAGCAAATACAAGGTAATGGCATCTGTAGGCCATGTAAGAGATCTTCCCAAAAGCCGCATGGGCGTTAAGATAGAAGACGATTTTGAACCTGAATACATAAATGTAAGGGGCAAGGCTCAGCTCATAAAGGAGCTCAAGGCTGCTGCTTCCGAAAGCGATAAAGTCTACCTTGCAACAGACCCTGACCGCGAAGGCGAAGCTATCTCCTGGCACATCTGCAACCTGCTGGATATCCCAGCCGAAAAGGCAAGCAGGGTGGAGTTCCACGAGATAACCAAGAACGCGGTAACAGAGGCTCTGGAGCATCCCCGCGCCATAGATCTGGACCTTGTGGACGCACAGCAGGGCAGAAGAGTAATAGACAGAGTCGTAGGCTACGGAATCAGCCCCGTCCTTTGGAGCAAGGTTGCAAGAGGCCTTTCCGCAGGAAGAGTGCAGTCAGCTGCCCTTAAGATGATCTGCGACAGAGAAGCTCTTATAGACGATTTCGAGCCCAAAACCTACTTTGCTATATCCGCAGACCTTGCCACAGACGATTCCACTCCGGCAAAGCTCAAGAAGACCACTTTCACGGCCAAGCTGGACAAGATAGGCAGCAAAAAGGTAGTCTTCCCGGACGACAAGCACGATGCTACCATATCCAAACAGGAAGACGCAGACCAGATAGCAGAAGATCTGAAGAACGGAACCTACACTGTAAAGGCAGTAGAGGCCAAGGAGACCAATACCAAGCCCTACGCTCCGTATACCACAAGCGTTATGCAGCAGGATGCTTCCGTAAGGCTCGGATTTGCTCCTAAAAAGACCATGCTCATAGCCCAGCAGCTTTATGAAGGCGTAAACGTTAAAGGCCAGGGGCAGGTAGGTCTTATAACCTACATGAGAACAGACTCCGTAAGGGTAAATCCTCAGGCGGACGCTGCCTGCAAGGCTCTTATAGCTGAAAACTACGGAAAAGAATACGTAGGAAGCGGTTTCTTCTCCAATAAGAAGCAGAACACCCAGGATGCGCACGAGGCAATAAGGCCCAGCAATGTAAGCCTTTCCCCGGAAGCGCTGGAAAGCTCCCTTACATCCGACCAGTTCAAGCTCTACAAGCTCATCTGGAGCAGGTTCGTTGCAAGCCGCATGGCTCCGGCTCTGTTCGACTCCGTATCCGTGGACATCAGCTGCGGCAAGTACGGTCTTAAGGCCTCCGGAAGGCGCATGAAGTTCGACGGCTTTCTTAAGGTCTACAACATCAGCTCCGACGAAAAGGACAAGCCGCTCCCCGCAATGGAAGAGGGCCAGGACCTTATATTCATAGATCTGAACAACGAAAAGCGTGCCACAGAGCCGCCCAGCCGCTTTACCGAAGCCAGCCTTATAAGAGAGCTGGAGGAAAAGGGAATAGGGCGCCCGAGCACCTACGCTCCAATAGTTTCCACGCTTATGGAGCGCAAGTACGTTGCCAAGGAAAAGAAGGCCCTTATGCCTACAGACCTCGGTAAGCTCATAACAAAGGACGTTATGGAAGTCTACTTCCCGGAGGTCGTGGACGTGGAGTTCACCTCCAGGATGGAAGAGGACCTGGATAAGGTGGCTGAAGGCGAGCTTCCCTGGAAGAAAGTAATAGGGGACTATTACAACGGCCACCTTAAAGGAGAGATAGAAACTGCCAGAAAGCAGATGGAAAAGGTAAAGCCTCAGGTAGAGCTTACAGACGAACCCTGCCCGCAGTGCGGCAAGCCTCTTGCGCTCCGCCACGGAAGGTTCGGAGATTTCCTTGCTTGTTCTTCTTTCCCTGCCTGCAAGTTCACGAAATCCATAATTACGTCAACTGGCGTAAAGTGCCCCAAGTGCGGCAAGGATATAATAGTAAAGCGCAGCAGGAAGGGCAAGACCTTCTACGGCTGCAGCGGATACCCTGACTGCGATCAGGTATTCTGGTACAAGCCTGTGCAGAAAGAATGCCCCAAGTGCGGCAGCCTTCTTGTTGAGCGCGGAAGATCCCTCGTATGCTCCAACGCAGAGTGTGATTACCGCGAAAGAAAGAGCAGCAAATAAAAATACACATAATCCACACAATTCCCCTGTTGACAGACCGTCTTCAGGGGATTATATTAAATACGAGCTGTTAGCACTCCCTTTAAAAGAGTGCTAACAAGACAAACGGCAACCAATATCATAGAAATAACGGAGTATAAAAAGATGACACAATTTCGCGCAACAACGATATGTTTAGTCAGAAGGAGCGCAGACGACATAGCAATAGCCGGAGACGGCCAGGTTACTATGGGCGAGCACGCCATAATGAAAAACAACGCAAAGAAGATCAGAAAGCTCTATAAGGACACAGTGCTCTGCGGTTTCGCAGGATCCGTAGCAGACGCTTACTCCCTTATGGAAAAGTTCGAAAAGAAGATGGAAGAGCACCAGGGCAACCTTAAGAGGGCAGCCGTGGCACTGGCTCAGATGTGGAGGATGGACCAGGCTTCCAGAAACCTGGATGCCATGATGCTCGTAGCAGACAAGGACGATATACTCGTCATCTCCGGTACAGGAGAGGTTATAGAACCGGACGCTCAGTACGTAGCAATAGGTTCCGGCGGAAACTACGCCTACGCAGCAGCACACGCGCTCTACGATCACACAGACATGAGCGCCGCACAGATAGCGCAGGAAGCTCTTAAGATAGCATCAGACATCTGCGTATACACCAACAGCCACATTTCCGTGGAAACTCTTGGGGAGGTAAAGAATGGCTAACGAACTCACAGCTCCCTCTGCAAAGATCCAGGGCATGACCCCTCGCCAGATAGTAGCAGAGCTGGATAAATACATAATAGGGCAGGACCGCGCAAAGCGCTCCGTTGCAGTAGCGCTCAGAAACCGCTACAGAAGGAACCAGCTTCCCGACAAGATGAGGGAAGAGATAACTCCTAAGAACATCCTCATGATGGGCCCTACAGGCGTAGGTAAGACAGAGATAGCAAGGCGTCTTGCCAAGCTCATGGACGCACCATTCATAAAGGTAGAAGCCACAAAGTTCACCGAAGTCGGTTACGTAGGAAGGGACGTAGAGTCCATAATCAGGGATCTTATGGAAGCATCCATAAGGGTCACCAAGCAGAACCGCATGAACGAAAAGCGCTCCGTTGCAGAGGATATAGCTAACGAAAAGATAATCGAGGCAATAATCCCCGGCAACAAGAAGAGCAGCGCGCCCAACGGCAACAACCCGTTCCAGTTCATAATGGGCGGCGGCCGCGCAACCTACAACAAGACCACTGAAAAGATAGAAGAAAAGCCTCAGGACAGCCAGACCGAGCTCGCAAGGGATCAGGTAAGGCAGCAGCTTAAGGACGGCCTTCTGGAAGATCAGTACGTAGAGATAGACGTAGAAGACCAGCCCAAGGACAACAACCTGGATGTCTCCCAGGGAGGCACCATCTCTCTTGGCAGCATATTCGGCGATATGCCAAAGCGCTACAAGAAAAAGAAGATGAAGGTAAAGGACGCCCGCAAGATACTCACAGAGCAGGAAGCCCAGAACCTTATAGATATGGACCAGGTAACTGCAGAAGCACTTGAAAACTGCGAGCAGAATGGTATAGTCTTTATAGACGAGATAGATAAGATAGCATCCTCCGGCTACAAGGGCGGCGCGGATGTATCCAGAGAAGGCGTTCAGAGGGACATCCTGCCTATAGTAGAAGGCAGCGTTGTAAACACCAAGTACGGCCCGGTAAAGACAGACCACATACTCTTTATAGGAGCAGGCGCGTTCCACGTAGCAAAGCCCACGGACCTTATACCGGAGCTTCAGGGACGTTTCCCGATAAGAGTAGAGCTGGAACCTCTTACCAAGCACGATTTCTACAGGATACTTACCGAACCGGACAACGCTCTTCTTAAGCAGCACAAGGCACTTCTTGAGACCGAAGGCGCAGACCTTAAGTTCACGGACGATGCCATAGAAGAGATAGCCTCCATGGCCTTCCTTATGAACGAGCAGACCGAGAACATAGGCGCAAGACGTCTGCACACCATCATGGAAAAGCTCCTGGAAGACATATCCTACGAGCTTCCTGATGAAAACAAGAAGGAGATCGTAATAGACTCCGCCTTCGTACAGGATAAGTTCGGAGAGACTATCAGGCAGGACGATATAGACAGATTCATCCTATAATGATATTTGACGAAAACAACAACGTAAAAGAGCGCGAGAGCGCAAGAGCTATCCTCGTCGGTGCTTCCACCGGCGAGGACATTTCCTATTCTATGGAAGAGCTGGCTGCATTGGCCCAAGCCGCGGATATAGAGGTTCTCGGCAGGATGGAGCAATACCTGGACCACTTCAGATCCGCTACGCTCATAGGCAGCGGAAAGCTGGCAGAGCTTGCAGATTTTTGCATGGAGATGGATGCAGATCTGGTCATCTTCAATGACGAGCTCTCCGGCATGCAGCTTAGAAACATAGAGGAAGTCACCGGCATCAAGGTCATAGACAGGACCATACTGATACTGGATATCTTCGCGGACAGGGCGGTGTCCAAGGAGGGTAAGCTCCAGGTAGAGCTTGCTCAGCTGCAGTACCGCATGCCAAGGCTTCTGGGCTTTGGCAAAGCGCTTTCCAGGCTTGGCGGAGGCATAGGAACAAGAGGCCCCGGCGAAAAGAAGCTGGAGACGGACAGGCGCCATATAAGAAGGCGCATGGACGAGATCAAAAAGGAGCTTGCTGCGCTCAAGGACGACAGGTCCGTACAGAGGGCAAGAAGGGAAAAGAGCGGCCTTCCTGTGGTGGCTCTGGCCGGCTACACCAACTCCGGCAAGTCCTCCCTTATGAACAGGCTCCTTGCCATGCAGTCCAAAGAGGACAAGCAGGTCTTCGAAAAGGACATGCTATTTGCTACCCTGGACACCGCGCAAAGGCTTATAAACCTGGACGATAACAGGAGCTTTATACTTATAGATACTGTTGGCTTCGTAAGCAGGCTGCCTCACGGCCTGGTGGACGCTTTTAAGGCTACCCTGGAAGAGGTCACCATGGCGGACCTTATACTGCACGTGGTGGACGCTTCCATAGAGGAAAAGGATTTTCACGCAGAGGTCACAAACGGCGTTTTAAGAGAGCTTGGAGCCGCGGACAAGGAAAACATCCTTGTCTTTAATAAAATCGATCTGGCGCCCGGTTTTGAGCCTTTAGGCTATGGTCAGGACGCGGTCTGCATCTCGTGCAGAACAGGGCAGGGCATAGAGGAGCTTACGGAGCTTATTAAGAAGAAGCTCTTTTCGGATATAGAGCTTACAGAGCTGCTTATTCCCTACGACCGCGGAGATGCTGTTTCCGCGCTTATAGGAAAAGTAAAGCCGCTGGAGCTGGAATACCGCGCAGACGGCACCTACATAAAGGCAGAGCTATCCGCAGAAGACAGAGGCCGCTGGCAGAAGTTCATAATAAGGACGGAGGCTTGCTAGATGGCTGTTCTTTACACCACGGTGGAAAAAGAAGCCCGCGCGGAGCAGATCATAGAAAAGTCCAGGTTCATAGCCACTATAAAGCCGGTGCAGAGCAGGGCAGAGGCCGAGGCTTTCTTTAAGTCTGTCCGGGATGAGTTCAAAGACGCCACTCACAACGTTCCGGCCTTCGTTCTGGGAGAGCGCATGCAGGACCAGTGGGGCTCGGACGACGGAGAGCCGGGCGGCACCGCAGGAACTCCCATAGCAGCCTACCTTGCCAGGGAGGGCGTAACCAATGTGGCTGTGGTCGTTACGCGCTACTTCGGAGGCATAAAGCTGGGCACCGGCGGACTGGTGCGCGCCTACACATCCAGCGCCAGACTTGCTGTGCAGGCGGCAGGCAAACTGGAGGTCTGCCAGCGCGTGGAGCTGGAAACTCAGATAGATTACTCCATGCTCGGAAAGGTAAAGAACTACGAGCTCTCAATGCCTTTTAAGATAGAAGACCTTGCCTATACCGATGTCGTAAAGCTACGGATCAGTTTCGCTCCGGAAGACGAGGGAAGCGTAATGGCTATGCTTTCCGACCTTTGCAGCGGTGATGTCAAAATCATCTCAAGAGTTTCAAATTATTAAAAATAACTATTGACATCCAAGGGGCTTTCCGTTATAATCTCTAACTGTTCCGACCAAAAGTCGTGCTACCTAATGTGTGGGAGTATAG
>JAZQIH010000140.1:0-2950 GCA_045541015.1 Anaerovoracaceae bacterium
CAGTTCATCAAGAACGACCTGCGCAGCCGCGGTATGGAGTACGAGGGCAAGGAAGTTCCGCAGGGCGATCCCTGGGGCTACCGCCACCAGTTCAACATAGCAGACAGCGGATTCGGCCTCAGAGCACCGCGCGTCTGGAACGACCGCACCGGAGAAGTAGGCCGCACCCTTTCCGCAGACGACTTCGACCTCGACAGGATATTCGGAGAAGAAGGCGTGGGCATACTCCACCTTTCCGGCCTGATCCTTGCCATGAGCCCCGAGACCACCGAGTGCTGCGTAAAGGTTGCTGAAGCTGCCAAGAAGTACGGCACGCTGATCTCCTTCGACCTCAACTACCGCGCAACCTTCTGGAAGGGCCGCGAAAAAGAGCTCTCCGAAGCGTTCAAGAGAGTGGCTTCAATTGCGGACATACTCATAGGCAACGAGGAAGACTTCCAGCTCTGCCTGGGATTCAAGGGACCCGAAGCCGGCGGCAAGGACCTTGGCAGCAAGATAGAAAGCTTCAAGGGTATGATCAGCGAAGTCCGCAAGGCCTTCCCGAACGCGTTTGCTTACGCAACCACCCTGCGCCAGGTAGTTTCCGCTAACGAGCACCTCTGGGGCGCCCTGCTGTGGGCAGACGGCAAGTGGTTCGTAGAAGAGCCCCGTCCCATCCCCATCATGGACCGCATAGGCGGCGGCGACGGATTCTCCGGCGGACTGCTCTACGGAGTTCTTTCCGGCTGGGAAGCTGAAAAGTGGTTGCAGTTCGGCTGGGCAACAGGCGTGCTTGCAACAACAAGCCTTAACGACTACGCAGAGCCTGCAGACGAAAAGCAGGTCTGGGACATTTACGCAGGAAACGCAAGAGTTCAGAGGTAAGACATGAAAAACAATATAGGAATGATAGGCCTTGGCGTAATGGGAAGCAACCTGGCCAAGAACATGAAGTCCAAGGGTTTCTCCGTTTCTGTTTTCGACAAGGACGCGGAGCGCACAGCACGCATGGCAGCAGAAGGCTTTACCGGCTGCGCAAGCCTTGAAGAGCTTAAGGAGTCCCTTTCCAAGCCCCGCAAGGTCTTCCTTATGGTCTGGGCAGGAAAGCCTGTAGATGACCTTATTGAGGAGCTCCTTACAGTTCTGGAGCCGGGAGACCTTATCATAGACGGCGGCAACAGCCACTTCCCGGATACCACCAGGCGCACAGAATACCTGGAGAGCAAGGGCCTGCTCTACATAGGAACAGGCGTTTCCGGCGGAGAGGAAGGCGCTCTTAAGGGCCCCTCCATGATGCCCGGCGGCTCCCCTGCTGCATGGCCTCTTGTTAAGCCCATATTCCAGGCTATCTGCGCCAAGACCGAGGACGGCAGCCCCTGCTGCGACTGGGTTGGAGAAAACGGCGCAGGCCACTTTGTAAAGATGGTCCACAACGGCATAGAGTACGGCGATATGCAGCTTATCTGCGAGGTCTACCAGATCCTGCGTGACGGCCTTGGCCTTTCCAGCCAGGAGATGCACGAGATCTTTGCCGCATGGAACGAAACAGAGCTGAAGAGCTATCTGATAGAGATAACTGCAGACATCATGGGCTACAAGGACGCTAACGGAGAAGTTACCGTAGAGCACATCCTGGACCGCGCCGGCCAGAAAGGTACAGGCAAGTGGACAGGCATAGCTGCTCTGGACGAGGCAGTTCCCCTCACCCTTATAACCGAGGCCGTATTTGCGCGCTGCCTGTCTTCCCAGAAGGACGAACGCGTTGCAGCTGCTGCAAGGTACGGCAGAAAGATAAAGAAGTTCAGCGGAGACCGCAAGGCCTTCATAGAAGCTCTGCGCAAGGCGCTTTACGCAGCAAAGATAGTCTCCTACGCTCAAGGCTACACCCTTATGAGGAGCGCCGCAAACACCTACGGCTGGAACCTCAACTACGGCGGAATTGCTCTTATGTGGAGAGGCGGCTGCATAATCCGCAGCGTCTTCCTCGGAAAGATCAAGGAAGCGTTCGACAAGGACCCGCAGCTCACCAACCTTCTTATGGACAGCTACTTTGAGCAGACCATGAAGGATCTGGAGGACGCCTGGAGAGAAGTGATCGCCTACGCTGTTACGGCTGGCATTCCTGTTCCGGCTCTGTCTTCTGCCCTTTCCTGGTTCGACGGCTACACCACTGAGAACCTGCCGGCCAACCTGCTGCAGGCTCAGAGGGACTATTTCGGAGCCCACACCTACGAGAGGACAGATGCTCCGCGCGGAGAGCACTTCCACACCAACTGGACCGGTGAAGGCGGAGATATCGCTTCCACTGTCTATTCTGCTTAAGGAGGACGCTATGCAAAAGAACGTTATAAATACAGATCTTAGCGGCAAGGTTGCCGTTGTTACCGGAGCTGGCGGAGTGCTCTGCTCCGCTTTCGCAAAGGTGCTTGCTAGGGCCGGCGCAAAGGTTGCCCTTCTGGACCTCAACGAGGCTGCTGCTGAAAAAAACGCGGAAGAGATACGCGCCGAAGGCGGCGTTGCCAAGGCTTACGCCTGCAACGTGCTGGACAAGGACGTTTGCTACGCTGTTGCAGACCAGGTCTGCGCAGATCTTGGCCCCTGCGATGTTCTGATCAACGGAGCCGGCGGCAACAACCCCAGAGCCACCACAGACAAGGAATATTTCGAGCCGGGAGACATAGAAGCAGACACCAAGAGCTTCTTCGACCTGGACAAGAGCGGCGTTGAATTCGTGTTCAACCTCAACTTCATAGGATCCCTGATCCCTACCCAGGCATTTGCAAGGCAGATGATAGGTCGCAAAGGCTGCGGTCAGCAACTTCACCCAGTGGCTGGCGGATGTGAGGCGATTTCTAATATTGTTAAAAACTGCATAGAACATACACAGACAGGGGGAACGGTAAGATTGACCGCAGGACAGGACAATCTGGCAACGCATATCCATATTTCAGATAATGGGGAAGGGATTGCG
>JAZQIH010000141.1:0-6784 GCA_045541015.1 Anaerovoracaceae bacterium
CTCCCTAAGCCCGCTTGGCCCCCGACTTGATATAGGCGCGGCGCTGGGCATCAAGTCCACCTCCACGGTCCAAAAGTCCATGGAGATCCTGGAAGAAGAAGGCTTCATAAGAAAGCAGCCAGGAAAGCGCAGAGCGTTCGAAGTGGTCCAGGGCGGAGCGGATGCCTCCCCTGCCCCCGCAGCAAAAGCTGAAGAGCGCGCGGATATAGTGGATGTGCCCCTTGTCGGCAGAGTTGCAGCCGGAACCCCGATACTTGCAGAGCAAAACATAGAAGGAAGCTTCCCGATGCCTGCACAGTTCGTGGGCCGCGGAACAAACTTCATGCTCACAGTCCACGGAGATTCCATGATAGAAGCCGGAATAATGGACGGAGATTACATCCTCGTCCAGGTGCAGAAGACCGCCAACAACGGAGATATAGTCGTAGCAATGGTCCAGGGGGATTTCGATTCTGAATCCACAGTAAAGACCTTCTACAAGGAGAACGGCCACATAAGGCTGCAGCCCCAGAACAGCTCCATGGATCCTATAATCGTGGACGACTGCGAGATCATAGGCCTCGTAAAAGGCGTATTCAGATACCTAAGCTAAAACAAAGCCCGGAAAGCTCCGGGCTTTGTCTTTATCTATTCTCCGGCAAAGCGGAACACTATGCCAACAACAGCGGATATTGCTATAAAGACTAAAGGATGCAGGTCCTTTATTTTTTTTACGTTCATGGCAGCAAACAGCACCAGGAAGAGACCCAGCGCCTTTATGTCCAGCACTCCGCCGCTTGCTATAAGAGCCTTAACGCTGGATGCCCCGAACAGGCACAGCGCAAGCAGTCCCAGCAGCGCCGATGTTATCATAGCTGTAGACGCAGGCCTTATGCCGTAGAAGGCGTAATCCACGTACTTGTTCTTCCTGAACTTGTCCAGGAACATTGCAATTATAAGAATTATTATAACAGAAGGCGTTATAAGGCCGACAGTTGCAACGATGGCTCCGGGTATGCCTTTGAGGGAAAAACCCACGTATGTTGCCATGTTTACGCCTATTGGGCCCGGCGTGGATTCGGACACGGCAAGCATGTCCGCAAGTTCGCCAATGGTGAACCACCCGGTGCGCTCGCCGAGGTCCTTAAGGAAAGGATATGTTGCAAGCCCGCCGCCCACGGCAAACAGGCCGACTTTAAAGTATTCCCAGAAAAGCTGAAGGAGTATCATTTCTTCACCCCCAGACTTTTGACAACTACGCCTGCCACTCCGCAGAATACCACGTATACAATCGGAGAGACCCCAAGGAAGGTTGCCGCCAGGACCACCCCTGCATATAATATGGCCGTAGGAGCGTCTAAAACGGTCTTTTTAGCGAGTTTTATGACAGAATTGAGAATTAGTGCGCAGACGCATACTCTGATGGCTGAAAACGCGTTTTTTACAGCAGCTATGTGAGAAAAGCCGCTTAAGAAAGCCGCGATCATGGTTATTATGACCAGGGACGGAAAGACTATTCCAAGCGTTGCGACTATGCCGCCCAGCACGCCCTTTTGCTTGCGCCCCACGAAGGTTGCAGTGTTTACGGCTATTATGCCAGGCGTGCACTGCCCTATTGCGTAGTAGTCCAGGATCTCATCTTCCGTTACCCATTTTTTGTTGTTTACAAGTTCCCTCTGCAGCATCGGAAGCATAGCCGGGCCGCCGCCGAAAGTCAGCACGCCTATCTTCGCAAAAGAGAGGAACAGCTGCAAGTATTCCATGTCTTACCTCTTTTCGTTACCGATTAATTGTAACAGCACCGGGCTGCAAATTCAATAAATAACAGCACACACTTTGCCTAATGATATTGACGCCGCTTAAAGCGGGCTGTATACTTTCCGCGTGACGGACAAAAGAGGTGCCATGAGAAGACCCCTTCTGTTCTTTTTGTTTGCGCAAAGCATAATAATACTTATACTTGCCTGCCTGGATCCTTTCGGGCTGGGGAGCCTGTTGCTGCCTTCAGGAAAGCTGTCGGAAAAGGCAGGAGCGTTCTATACCGCAGAGGGCATCGTTACCAATGTTGCTGTAAAGCAGCGCTATGCGGCAGTTACTGTGGATACAGGCAGGGAGAAGGTCCTTATAAGGCTCTCCGTAACGGATGCAGACGCGGCAGTCTACGACCTTCTCGGAAGAAGCATATCCGCAACCGGAGTGCTCAGCCTGCCGGATGCAAGGCGCAACCCCGGGGCTTTCGACTACAGGCTCTACCTTAAAGGGCGCAAAGTCTACACTATCATGGATGTTTCGCGCTACCGCCTGGCAGCAGGAGGGATAAAAAGGCCTGTGCTCCACTGGCTCTCCGTAAAAAAGGGACAGTTCTACGCTGCCGTGCGCCCCTACATGAGCGAAAAAGAATTCCAGATAACCGCAGGCCTGCTGTTCGGAGAAACATCCTACATGGATGAAGATCTCTACGAGCAGTTCAGGCTCAACGGCATAGCGCACGTGCTTGCTGTATCCGGGCTGCACGTGGGGCTTTTATACAGCCTTGTGCTTAAGCTGCTTGGAGGAAGGCGCGGCACAGCGTCCTCGCTTGCCACAGCGGCATGCCTTGCTGTGTACGCGGCCTTGTCCGGTTTCTCGGTGTCCGTCCTCCGCGCCTCCTGCATGATAGCTCTCAACCTGCTTTCCTTCCACCTGCGGCGCCGCTACGACCTTGTCTGCGCGGCAAGCCTTACGGCAATAGTATTTCTTTTCATAAACCCCTGGCAGCTGTTCGATACTGGGTTTCAGCTGTCCTTCACCGCGGCTTACTCCATAGGTATAGCCCTCCCCTGGGCAGAATCCAAGGGCATAGAGCTGTCCGATAAGTATAAAAAACGCTGGATACTGACAGCTTTTGAGATCTTCTCCCCTTCCTTCATGGTCCAGCTGGGCATGGTGCCGCTGATACTGTTTCACTTCCTGACGCTGTCTCCGGTATCCATGCTTATAAACCCGCCGGCTGTGCTCCTGGCCGGGCTGCTTCTTCCCTGCGGACTGGCCGGCTTTATGTTCAGCCTGCTTTTAAGCGGTTCAGTCCTTGCGGCTGCAGCCGGCCCGGCACGTGCTTTTGCTTTCCTGCTAGGGCTCCTGTCCGATGCAGGAGGCTTCATAGGCGGAAGCGGATACTTTCCCGCGCCCACGCTGCAGGCCCTTGCCCTCTACTACATAGCCTTCTTCTGGTTCTTTTCCGAGACCAGAGTGGTGCTGCGAAGGCGCAGAAAACGCGGCTTTGCGATACTTACAGCAGCTTTCCTTTCCTGCGCTGCTCTGGTAATGCCAAAAGGCCTCGGCCTAAGCGATCACATACACCCATTTGCGTACGACACCCACCCCATAACCTTTGTGGACGTTGGCCAGGGAGACTGCATACACGTTTGCACAGGCGGAAGGAACATACTTGTTGACGGAGGCGGAAACGCGTTTTCGGATATAGCGGAGCGCACCCTGCGGCCCTACCTTCTGAAAAGCGGCATATATCACATAGATACAGCATACATCACCCACGAAGACATAGACCACGCGCTTGGCATACGCCAGCTGCAGGAGATATTTCAGGTGGATGAGTGCATAAAGCTCGGGGAGACCAACGAAGACTGCGGGATACTGAAAGCAGGAGATAATAACTTCAGCGCCCTTCTTATGGCAGACGCGGAAATAGCAAGGGAAAAGCTGCTGTGCAGCATGTATGGGGAGGAGCTTTCCTGCGATATCATAAAGCTCGGCCACCACGGCAGCGCCGGATCAACCGGGCCGGACCTGCTGCAGTGCGCAAGGCCCCGCTTTGCTGTAATATCGTGCGGAAGGAACAACCGCTACGGCCATCCGGCGGACAGGGTTGTTGAACTTCTGGAGAATTCGGGTATAATATATGCAAGGACCGATACAGACGGCGCCGTATACTTAAAAAAAGCAGAAAACGGGCTTCTCACATTCGAGAACGCAGCAAAGGACAAACAGTGGCTTATTCGAACAACAGATCAAATACAGAGCATCCCTCAAAGACCATAGTCAAGATGGTCCAGGCAGCAGAGGCAAGCGGAGCGTGGCCAAGGGTCATGCTTCTTTGCGGTAAGGAAGATTTCCTTGTAGACTGGTCTGTAAGCTTTCTTAAGAGCAAGCTGCTCTCCCCTGCCACCCAGGCTCTGGATCTGGTAAGCTATTCCGAAGGCCCAATAGACCCTTACGAGCTTATAGCCTCCTGCGAAACAGTCCCCATGATGTCGCAGCGCAAAGTAGTAATTGCAAGCGGCCTGGACATTCTCAGCGCGCAAAGCCCCAAAGATATAAACACAGAGGGTCTTAACGCCCTGACAGCTTACATACCAAAGCTTCCGGAAAGCACCCTTCTTATTTTCACCTGCGGCAAGCCCAACAAGACCAAAGCCCTGTACAAAGCCATACAGAAGTGCGGCATAATCTACGATTTTACGCCTCTGGATGATGCCACCCTTTCCGGCTGGATGACAAAGCGCCTTCGCGCAGCGGGCAAGGCCGCGGATCCCAAGGACCTCATAGCATTTGCAAGGACCTGCGGCTACGGAGATCCCGAACGCACCTACACCCTCCACAACCTGGAGAACGACATAAAAAAAGCCATAGCAGCAACGGACCACCAGATACTCAGCCTGGACGACCTCATGCAGACAGCAGCCGGCCAGGCAGAGCTCAACGCCTTCAAGCTTTTGGACAGCGCATTCTCCGGCAGAAAGGACGAGGCATTCAGCATACTGAACGCCACCATAGACGTGCAGCAGCCGTCCAAGGAGCAAGGCGTTATACTAAGTTTCCTGGGCCTTCTCTGCTCTCAGCTTGAGATAATGCTGGAGGCCAAAGAGCGCGAAGCCGAAGGCCAGCGTTTCTTTACGATTCAGCAGGAGATGGGCACCAACGAATACCGACTTCGCAAGGCAATGGGAGCCTGCAGCGAAAAAAGCGTAAAAGACCTCAGAGGAGACCTGGACAATGCCTACCAGGTAGAAAAAGACATCAAAAGCGGCACCCTGGCGCCAAGGCTGAGCCTTGAACTGTTCATAGCGGGGCTTTAGATCCATGGACTTTAAAGATCTTACAAGAGAAGAAAGAAAAGAAGCTCTGGCAGGGCTTGGAGAAAAGCCCTTCAGAGAAAAACAGATATTCAGCTGGATATGTAAGGGTGCGTCCTCTTTTTCCGAGATGACGGACCTTTCCGCTGCTTTAAGAGAAAAGCTCTCCTCCGCCTACAGCTTTGAAAAGGCACGCGTGGAGCAGCGCCAGAAGTCTTCGGACGGCACGGAAAAATACCTTATAGCCTTTCCGGACGGCCAGTACGCAGAAGCTGTTTTCATGAAGTACAGCTACGGCAATTCGCTTTGCATATCCACCCAGGTGGGCTGCAACATGCGCTGCTCGTTCTGCGCCTCCGGCATAGACGGCAAGATAAGGGATCTGAAAGCCTGGGAGATACTGGAGGAATACCTGTTCTGCCGCAAAACATCCGGCCAGGAGATAAACCACATAGTCCTTATGGGCATGGGTGAACCATTCGATAACTATAAAAACGTATCGGAGTTCCTCCGCCAGATCCACGCGCCGGAAGGCATAGGCTTAAGCTACCGCAACATTACACTTTCCACCTGCGGCCTGGTGCCTTATATAGAGCGCTTCACCGAAGATTTCCCGCAGGTCAACCTCGCCATTTCCCTGCACTCGGCTGTGCAGAGCGAAAGAGAAAAACTGATGCCTGTTGCAAAGGGCTATCCGCTGGATAAACTCATCCCTACCTGCAGAGCTCATGCGAAAAAGACCGGCAGGCGGGTAACTTTCGAATACGCACTTATAAAAGGACGCAACGACAGCAACAAAAACGCGGAAGAGCTAGCAGCCCTGCTCCGCGGCATAAACTGCCACGTAAACCTCATCCCGCTGAACCCTGTAACAGAAAGCGGCATGCAGACCGTTACCCGCAGCTTTGCCCACGGATTTGCGGAAAAGCTGGAGAGCCTGGGCATTCCCTGCACTGTAAGACGCCAGCTTGGCGCGGATATAGACGCAGCCTGCGGCCAGCTTCGAAAAAAGCACTTAAAAACATAATATACGGAAAATCATGCTGGCAATAACTCTGCCGATAAAGTATAATGATTACAGATCCTAAACAGATCTATTAAAAATAAAGGAGGTACACCACCTTGATAAAATTACTCATTGGGCACAAAGGAAGCGGCAAGACCAAGAAAATGATAGAAATGGCCAATTCCAGCCTGGATACTGTAAACGGAAGCATAGTTTACATCAACAAGAACGCACGACTGACCTACGATCTTAAATACAAGATCCGCGTCATATCCATGGACGATTTCCAGGAGATCGTCAACGTAGACGAATACATAGGCTTTATATATGGCATAATCAGCCAGGATCACGATATAGAGCTGATATTTATAGACAGCATACTTAAGCACGCAGACATCAAGCCGGAGAACATGGAAGACTTCCTTGCAAGGATAGCTGCCATCTCCGCCAAGTACGGAATGGACTTCATAGTAAGCGTATCCGCAGACAGAGAAGAACTCGGCTCTTATCTGGACAAATACGAAGTCCTCAACTAAACTAAGAAAACACAAGGTCCCGGGCCGTAAGACCCGGGATCTTTTTTTATGCTTTGGGAATGAATTTCATAAGGAAGGACAGAACGTAGCTGTCGTCTACATATTCCGAATAGATATTCGTAAGGCCGACCTTTGAACACAGGTACACTACCAGATAGACCACAACTATGCACACCGCAAGGCTCAGCACC
>JAZQIH010000142.1:0-7498 GCA_045541015.1 Anaerovoracaceae bacterium
CCTTCTTGATGGAGGGCGCGTCGTTTACGCCGTCTCCGGTCATGGCTGTTACCATGCCTCTGGCCTGCCATGCGTTTACTATGCGTGTCTTGTGCTCCGGCTGAACGCGCGCATAGACGGAGTACCTAGGCACCAGCTCTATAAGCTCTTCGTCCGTGTACTTGTCCAGATCCGCGCCAAGTGCGGCCTCGTCTGCGCTCTTTATTATTCCAAGATCCTTGCCTATGGCAACTGCGGTGTCCTTGTGGTCTCCGGTTATCATGATGGGGC
Organism: Anaerovoracaceae bacterium; assembly: GCA_045541015.1. Taxonomy (GTDB): domain Bacteria; phylum Bacillota; class Clostridia; order Peptostreptococcales; family Anaerovoracaceae; genus RUG13409. The sequence goes on from JAZQIH010000142.1 coordinate 271, forward strand.
GTATACCTGCCATCTTGCACTTGGCTATGGCGTCGTAGGCTTCTTCCCTGCAGGGGTCTATCATGCCGTAAAGGCCTATAAGCACCAGGGACTGCTCCAGATCTTCGGGAGCGGTGTCCTGCGGAAGGACATCATAGCTGCGGTAAGCCGCTGCCAGCACGCGCAGAGCCTGGTCCGCGTAGGACTTGTTGATCTTGCGAATCTCGTCCAGAACGTCCGGCGTCATGGGCACAGCCTGGCCGTCCTTAAGGAAGCCGCTGCAGTGCTGGATGACCATATCGAAAGCGCCCTTGGTGTACTGTATGTAGCCGTTTTCGGTCTTGTGTATAGTGCTCATCATCTTGCGGTCCGAATCGAACGGAGCCTCCGCAACGCGCGGCTGAGCCTTGGCAAGATCGTACTTGGGAAGACCTATCGCAAGCGCGTAGTTTACAAGTGCAGCCTCTGTGGGCTCGCCCGTGGAGGTCTCGTCGCCCGGCGCAATATCCGCATCGGAGCACAGCGCCATAGCCGTAGCCATAAGCTTGCTGTCGGAGGTGAACTCCTTTACTACGGTCATCTTGTTCTGGGTAAGAGTACCGGTCTTGTCCGTGCATATTATCTGGGTGCAGCCCAGGGTCTCTACAGCTGTGAGCTTGCGTATAAGGGCGTGGTGCTTTGCCATGTCCGTAACGCCTATCGAGAGCACTATGGTAACTACCGCAGGCATGCCTTCAGGTATTGCGGCAACGGCCAGAGCTATTGCTGCAACAAGGCTTCCTACCGCGTTGCTTCCGAACAGCTCCCAGGAAAACGGTGCGTCAGTCAGTACTATGGACTGCACGCAGCCTACCGCAAACACGACTATGCATATTCCTATAACCAGCTTGGTAAGGAAGGCCGAAAGCTCCGCCATGCGCTTTTGCAGCGGGGTCTGCTCCTTTTCGGCAAGACTCAGAGCGCCTGCTATCTTGCCCATCTCGGTGTCCATGCCCACTGCTGTAACAACGCCTGTGCCGCGTCCGTAGACCACGGTGGAGCCGCTGTAGAGCATGTTGGCCCTGTCCCCAAGAGGCACGCTGTCCTGGCCTTCCGCAAGCATCAGAGTATTTATGAGCTTTTCGGCTGCAAGCGGCTCTCCTGTAAGGGCGGCTTCTTCAGCCTTCAGCGTGTGGGACTCTATAACGCGGCAGTCCGCGGGAACGGTGTCTCCGGCTTCAAAGCGGACAACATCGCCGACTACCAGGTCTTCGCTCTTAACGACCACCACCTGGCCGTCCCTCACGACCTTGGAGGTGTCTGCAGTCATCTGCATAAGCGCGGCCATGGCGGCCTCTGCCTTGTTTTCCTGGACCAGGCTCATTATGGCGTTGATGATAACAACAGCCAGTATTACGAATACGTCCGTAAAGGACCCGATCGTAAAGTTGCCTTTGGCCTCCAGTATCGTAACTATTACCTGCACCAGAGCTGCGCCAAGCAGCATCAGTATCATGGGGTCTGTTACGGAGTCCAGGAACTTACGCCACATGGGGCGCTTTTCTTCTTCCTTGAGCTTGTTCTTGCCGTTCTTTGCAAGCCTTGCAGCTGCCTCCGCAGAAGACAGGCCATGCTCGGAAGTTCCAAGCTCCTTAAAGACCTCTTCTGCGCTTTCCAAATAGTACTTATTCATTGATCTTACGCTTTTTCTTCCTTCTTTTCCGGCTCGGAGAAGTCCGTATCTAAAGCCACTACCGGGGTGTAGTCCGGGTAGGCATTCTTGACATCATTAACTATGTGCTCGTAGACGGCGCGCCTGTCCGGAGCGTCAAAGCTTACAAGGACGTCGAACCTTATGATCTTGCGCTCCTCGTCCAGGTAGAAGCCGTGGGTCTGCATAACATAATCGTGGGACATAGCAAGAGCGTAGACCTCGTCGCGGATGCGGGCGGCCTCGGTGTTCTTTGTGTTCCTTGAATAGATAGTTATTGCGGTAAGGATGACGCCGAGCTTGGAGTAAACTGCGCCTGTGATGCGCCTTATAAGGGCGTCTATCTCGTCCGCGGTAAGGGTATCCGGGATCTCTATGTGTATTGATCCGTTGTAGGAATCCGGTCCGTAGTTGTGGAGGATAAGGTCGTAAGCGCCGTAGACTTCAGGGAAGCTGCAGACAATCTCCTTAATATCCCTTGCAAGCTGGGCATCCGCGCGCTCTCCGAGTATCCTGGAGAGTGTCTCGGACAGCATCTCTATACCGGACTTGATGATCATGATGGAGATGACCGCTGCCAGGTAGGCCTCAACGGAAATATGGAAGACCAGGAAGATGACCGCGGCTACCAGGGTTGCGGCGGAGATGACGGAGTCCATGGTGGCGTCCTCGCCGGAGTTTACCAGGGAGTCGGAATTGACCTTCTTGCCTACGCTTACAAAGTAGCGCCCAAGCAGCACCTTAGCAACGACGGCTACAGCAATTATTATAAGGCTGGGCACGGAGTAGTCTGGGGTCTCCGGGCTTATGATCTTCTTGACCGATTCCACCAGGGATGTGATACCTGCGTAGAGCACAAGCACGGAGATTATCATGGCCGAGAGGTATTCCGCCCTGCCGTGGCCGAACGGGTGCTTTCTGTCCGCCGGCTTTTTGGCGTATCTGGTGCCAATGATAGTGATCAGCGAAGATCCTGCGTCCGAAATGTTGTTTACCGCGTCCATAACGATGGCTATGGAGCCGGAGATCAGGCCTATAACTGCCTTGAACGCCGACAGGAACACGTTAACGACTATTCCTATGATACTTGTTTTGATGATGGTCTTGTCTCTGGACTCGCTGCCGCCCTGCTTTTTTTCTGATATGAGTTCGATAAGATCCTTGTTTTCTGCTGCCATTTTCTATCCTTCCCTGTAATATGCCACGATGTCCTTAAGGAATGCATCGTACTGAAAATCTTTCGAATAAACTATATTTATCTCGCGGGTCATGTCCATGCCCTCTATCGGAAGCGCTATAAGCTTGCCCTTGGTGAGTTCGTCCGCGCAGGCGCTCTTTGCCAGCACTGAAACTCCGTAGCCCGCACGCACCAGATCCTTGATGGTTGCTATGTTGTCCACCTCCAGGATGACGTTGAATTCCTTCATGCTTATGCCGCGGCTCTCCACTGTTGACGTAAAGAGGTTTACTGTTCCGGAGCTCGGGAGGCGCAGGATGAGCTTTTCGGCTTTGATCTCGTCTATGGATATCCTGGAGCGCGATGAGAATGCGTGCTCAGGGGATACTACAAGCACCAGGCTGTCCGTGTCCAGCGTGGTCTTGCGCAGCTCCTGGTCTGTTACCATGCCGTCTACAATTGCAAGATCCAGCTCGTAGTTCCTTATTCTTTGGAAGAGCTTTTCGTGCGGGTGCGTAAAGAGCCTTATGGTAACGCCGCGCTCGCTTGCGTAGCGGGTAAGGATCTGGGATATCCTGTTGCTCTCCACGGTGTGGGTTATGCCTATGTTAAGATCCCTGGCCCCGAAATTGACGCCCGAAAGCTCCTGGCGCAGCTTGTCGTCCAGTGCAAGCATGGCTTTTGCCGCGGTAAGGAGCTTGTCTCCTTCGCGGGTGAGTATGAGCCTGCCTGTGCTGCGGTCGAAGATGCGGGTGCCGTAGTCTGTCTCCAGCGCCCTTATGTGCTGGCTGACTGCCGGCTGGGTAAGGCCAAGCACATTTGCGGCTTTGGTGAAGCTCCCCTGCTCCGCAACTTTTATAAGAGTGTAAAGCTTTGTATCAAGCATAACGCAAAACTCCTGTTTATGATTGTCCCTTATAACATTACAGGACATTATACCCCCGCACCTGTACAAAATCAACAAGGAGAACCGTCCCCTATGTTGTGTCATAAGCAAAACTTTTGAGTATATACAAAATCATAATTTGAACTTTTGGGTCGGCGGGTTTATCATATGGTCCGAAAGGAGGCGCAGACACGAAATGGATAAGGAGCGCAAGGAACTTTTTGAGACCGAAAGAATAACAAGATCCGTTGCCAGGCTGGCGCTGCCGTCTGTCATAGGGCAGCTGATCCTGGTGGTCTACAATATGGCGGACACCTACTTTGTAGGGCTTACGCAAAACGAGGCTATGATAACCGCAGTCACGGTCTGCATGCCTGCTTTTATGGTGCTTTCAGCTGTAGCCAATCTTTTCGGCATAGGCGGAGGTGCAGTGTTTTCAAGGGCTTTGGGACGCGGCGAGCTGGATAAGACGGCCACAGTCTGCTCTGTCTCTGCCGCTGGATGCGCAGTCGTAACGCTTACTTATACAGCTGCAGTTGCTCTTTTCAGAAGGCCTTTTTTGAGTTTTTTGGGTGCGAGCTCTGCCATTGTTATGGATATGTCCATGGAATACCTAATGGTCACGGTCTGTGCAGGCGGCCTGTTCACTTCCCTGGGGGCCTACCTTGCGCACATGGTAAGGGCCGAAGGCCGCTCTCCCCAGGCCAGCGCAGGCGTAATGCTGGGCGGCATTCTGAATATAGCGCTGGATCCACTGTTTATGTTCGCAGTCTTTCCAAAAGAGAAGGCTGTGCTTGCGGTAGGCGCTGCGACAGCCGTCTCAAATCTCGCTGCATTTATTTACTACGCCGTGCTGCTCTCCGGGAAGACTACCCTGCTGAGCTTCAGGATAAAGACCGCAGTCTGTGGCATTTTCAGCTCCGGGACCCGCGAGATACTAAGGGACATCCTTCTGACTGGTTTTCCGGCTTTTCTGATGACTTTGTGCGAGAACATCTCCTACGCCGTGCTGGACAACCTGATGGCAGCCTCTGGCATAGCGGCGCAGGCGGCTGTCGGCGTTGCAAAGAAGATCAACATGCTGGCGCATAGCATAGTAAGGGGCCTTGCTCAGGGCGTACTGCCGCTCCTGGCTTACACCTACGCCGCGCATAAATACAGAAAGCTGCGCAATATCATCAGACTGACCTGCCTTAGCGCGGTAGGTATCTCCGCTGTCATAATGGCACTGGATATGATATTCGCGGGCCGGCTCGTGGATATTTTCCTGCCCGCAGGAAGCGAATCGATAGCCTACGGGACCATATTTCTTAGGATACTCTGCGCGGGATGTCCGTTCTCGGCTTTCGCGTATACGATCATTTCGTTTTTCCAGGCCACCGGCCGTGGGAAAAAGTCGTTTTGCCTTGCAGTGCTTCGTAAAGGAGCTCTGGATATTCCCCTGATGTTCCTGCTTGGGCGCTTATTCCCTGTCTACGGCATAGTTGCTGCAACACCTATAGCGGACATCGTCTGCTGCGCGGTCTCAGCCATACTGATAAAACGCTGGTTTACTATTTTTTGCAGTGGTGTAAGCATTTTTAGTCTGCCATCTTGCCCGAACACGTTCTATAATAGAATCGGTCAATAATGTTTTACACTTATATACAAGGAGGCAAACATGAGCGCAAAGACCTATATAGAACCGCAGACCACCATACCCGTATACGATGAATGCGATGTACTCGTAGTCGGCGGCGGTGCAGCAGGACACTCCGCAGCCATTGCTGCTGCAAGAGCAGGCTGCAAGAACATCATCCTTATGGAACGCTACGGATACTGCGGCGGAGATGTTACAGGAGGCTACGTACTTCTGATCCCCAACCTCTCCTTCCACGAAAAGACCTACGTACGCGGCATCCAGGAAGAATGGTTCACAAGGCTCAAGGGCATTCCCGGAGCAGTTTGCGGACCCGGACCGGAAGAAGCAGGCAGCTTCGATCCCCTTAAGATCAGAGCCTGGGCAGGCGTAGGCGGCGCAACATTCGTGCCTCCCCAGATGGTCTGCCACGGCTTCATGGTAGAGCCCAACCAGCTCAAGATAGAAATGGATAAGATGCTGGACGAAGAATCCGGCAGCATCAGAGTAATGTACCACTCCTGGGGCTGCAAGCCTATAATGGACGGCAACATCTGCAAGGGCGTAGTATTCGAATCCAAGGAAGGCCGCAAGGCAGTCCTGGCCAAGGTAGTCATAGATGCTACCGGTGACGCAGACCTCTGCAGGCTCTCCGGTGCACCCACCTCCTCTGCTATAGACGATGAATGCCGCTGCGGAACCACCGCTCTTGTTTACCGTATCGGAGGCATCAGCTGCCGCGCTTACGGAGCATGGAGAAAGGCAAATCCGGAGCTCGCAAAATCCCTGGCAGAACACACCCAGAAGATCCACGGCTTCAGAGCAGGCCTTATCGCAGGCCCGACAGACGACATTGCATGGGTCAACAACTGGCAGCCCAAGATGGACTGCTCCAAGATCAAGGACCAGACCAAGACCGAGATGGGCACCAGGCTCAAGATCAGAGAGATCATAGAGTTCTACAGAGAAGCAGTCCCCGAGATCTTCGCAAACGCTTACCTGTACGATATCGCTCCGCAGCTTGGAACCAGAGGCTCCTACCGCATCGTGGGCGAATACATAATCGACTCCAACGACTGGGTATTCCCCAAGGAGCACGACGACGTTATAGCATGGCACACCACAGTCAACACGCTTAACGACAACGCTCCAATAGAGATCCCCTACCGCTCCATACTGCCGCAGAAGGTAGACAACATCCTTGCTCCCGGCCGCCACATCTCCGCGGACAAGATAGCCATAGACAACGTCAACCTCATCCCGCAGTGCGTAGGCACAGGCCAGGCAGCAGGCGTTGCAGCAGCAGTTGCTGTTGCAGACGGCACCACAACAAGGAATGTAAACATCCGCAAGGTACAGGACATCCTCGCCGGCGAGCAGGACGTTCCTCTTCCGAGAAACAGCCACACAGACGCAAGCTACCAGGAATGCTACGAGAAGTGGGAGAAGGGCCTCTACACAGAGAACGCCAAGAAGGCTATCGAGAACGCTGACGCTGCAGGCACCTACCGTCACTGGACCATCTCCGGCGGCATGGGCCAGAAGCGCGCCACCGAGGACCTCGGACATCAATAGAAACTTCCTTTCGTTAAACGATAACTGCTTGATACAAGGGGCCAAGAATATCAAGCTAAAAGACCTCCGCAAATCAGCGGAGGTCTTTTATTTGCTTTAAATTCTGTTGGCTTTCTGGATCTACTCTACGCCCAGCACCTTGTAGTCCTGGTCTTCTACAGCCTTCTTAAGGACGTCGTTTGCAACGTCTGCGGAAAGTGTAACGACTGCAGTTCCCTGTTCGTGGCTTGCTACAGCCTCGGTAACGCCGTCCAGAGCCTCGAGAGCCTTCTTAACGCGGGCCTCGCAGTGCGGGCACATCAT
>JAZQIH010000143.1:0-24443 GCA_045541015.1 Anaerovoracaceae bacterium
GGATCGCAGGTGAGTCCAAGCATGTGCTCCATGGATATCTCGGCGGCATATTCTATCTGGCCTAAGTCCATGCCAAGAAGCTCAGCAAGCCCGGCAGATGCCATGCAGCAGGCAGATCCGACCTCGGCCTGGCAGCCGCACTCCGCGCCGGAAATAGACGCATTGGTCTTGATTATATTGCCTATTATCCCAGCCGTGGCCAGCGCGTGGAGTATGGTCTCGTCTGATATTCCAAGTCTCTGCTGGTGATAGTAGAGCACAGCAGGCACCACGCCGCAGGATCCGCAGGTAGGCGCTGTTACAACGGTTCCGGCGCTGGCGTTCTCCTCGCAGACAGCGTAGGCGTAGGAGCATACAATGCGGTTCTCCCTGGTCTCCGGAGTTTCCCCGGGCGCGTACTGGCGGAACAGGTAGCCGGCCTTCCTCTGTAGATCAAGCCCTCCGGGAAGCACGCCGCCCGCGGCAAGGCCTCGTCCTATGGCAGCCTTCATAGCCTGCCAGACATCCGAAAGATGCTCCCAGAGCCTGGGGCCTTCCATTTCCTCTGCATATTGCCACAGCCTTAAGCCTTTCTCCCTGCAGTAAGCAGCTATCTCGTCAAAGCTGTTGTGTGGGTAAACATCAATAGCCTCCACGTAGGTGCGGTCCGCAAGCCTTATAGCGCCTCCGCCAATGCTGTAGACGCGCTCGCAGGCAAGCTTGTCCGCGCCGGACCAGGGCTCTATATCCATAGCGCAAGGGTGGTCCAGATCCTCTCTGTCAGAGCAATCAAAAACTATCTCCACCGGAAGGGGAGCAAAGCTTTCCTCAAGGACTGTGTCTGTCATGTGGCCGCGCCCAGTCTTTGCAAGAGAAGCGTATAAAGTAACCTTAAAGCGGTCCGCCTTAGGGTAGAGCTCCTTCATAAGGCGCGCAGCTCTTTCAGGCCCCATCGAATGAGAACTGGAGGGGCCTCTTCCTATCCTGTATAAATGCGTTAAACTCTTCATATCGTTCCTGTTTTGATCAGGTCCTGAAAACTACTTTCCGAAACTGTACTCTATGCCAAACTCTTCAAGAAGGGTCTTGCACATGTCTTCCGTGCCCTTGCCGTTTCTTTCGAAAAGGACCTTGGAGCCATCCTTGATATTGATGGTAAATTCCGGAGCGTCCTTGCTCTCTGCCCTTGGAGAAGGCTGGGTGCAGAGCAGGGTCTTCCTGTAACCTTCAGGAGTCATTATTACAGCAGTGAACCTGGTCCTGAATGTGGATGCAGGGTCTATGGAGCAGCACATGTTCGGGTTCAGGAAGTCTACAGCAAGCACCGGGCGGTCCGGGTACCATATGATCTTCTGCTCTCCGCCGTCCTCGGTCTTTTCCCAAAGCTCGCATATCCCGTCCTTGCAGTCCACCTTGTAGCCGGACTCGTTGTAGCCGGTGTTGTATTCGGCAGCCTGCGGGAAGAATTTGAATCCGAGGCCAACATCGCAGAACATCTTTTTTCCGTCCAGGACCACAACGACTCCGCGGTGGCGGAAGGGCGGCATAAAGTCTCTGCCGCGCACTATCCTTATCTCAACGCCGTAGCATTCGTAGCCAAGAGTGCGCAGAGCAGCCTCCAGAAGGCCGTTCATCTCGTAGCAGTATCCGCCGCGCCTGTCTGTTACTATCTTTTTGAAAAGGTCGGAAACATTAAGGCTCGGAAGCTCTGCTTTGTCCCAGACGTTGAGGTTGTCGAAAGGTACGTAGCGGTGGTGGTTCTTCAGGAGCATATCCAGATGCTCTCTGTCCGGTCTGAAATCAGCTGCGTCCATGTGCAGCCTTGCAAGGTAAGCTCCGCAGTCTTCGATGTTGCTGTAAAATCCTTCGTACATTATTGCTCCTTTATATCATAGATCTCATAAGCTATAAGCAGGCGGAAACGCACCCCGCTGTCCGCAAGGTCCATGCCTATCATATCGGAGATCTTTCCTATTCTGTAGATAACATTGTTTCTGTGCATGTGCATTATCTGCGCAGTATCCGACGCGCGCCTTTCGTTTATAAGGTAAACGAAGAGCAGCATCAGGTTGTTTGTGCCGTGCTTCTGATCGTAATCGCTTAAAGTCCTAAGCGCTTTAGCAGCTATCGTGTGCTTTGCGATAACTGTGCTCTTGGCGTCCGAAGACAGCAGGTACCTTGGGTACACGGAATCGAAGCTGCGCACCCTGTCGGATGCCTCTTTCTTTCCGGTGGGGAAGCCCTGGACATCGGAGGAGAGGGCAAAGGAAAGCGCTATCTGAGCCTGCTCTCCGGCCACTCTTATATCCGTAAGAGTATCGAAAGGATCGCTGATGCCGCATTTGGACTCGTAGCGCTCCATTATCTGCACAAGCATGTCGGTAACGGTGCTCTGGGAGCTGCCGCCCTTAAGAGCTATGAGCCCAATAAGAATGTCCTTGCTTAGCGTTACCCTGGCATTGGGCAGCTTGGTGGAAAGCTCCTGGCAGAGCCTCTGCAGCATAATACCGGTCTTATCGTCCGTAGACACTTTTATAAGCCTGAAATTGCCTTTAGTTGGTATGCCAGCGTTCTTGGCCCTTGCGTTAATGTCTTCCTGCGAAAGATCGTTGGAGGACAGCAGTTCCAGAAGCAGGCTGTCGTAGACATGAGGCATCTGGTTGTTGTCTATCCACTGCCTTTCGAAGCACACCATAAGGTGGTCTATAAGAAGCTTGAACAGGTCCTTAAGTCCTGGCGTAAGCGGCCTGTTGTTGCATATCATCACCACGTGCGCAAAGTAGGAATTGTTGTAGTGTATAACTTTGCCCAGCATGGGGTAGGCCGTTATGGCATCTTCTTTGCGCTCGTAGATATCCACGGCATCGCGCCAGAAATCCATAAGGTTGTTTTTGGTGAAAACATTGATGGCAGCCTGATCGTGGTAACCCTTTTTAACAAGGTTAGCTGTGAGAGGATCGTCGCATTCAAGGCCCTGGGTATAAGCCACAAGGGAGAAGGCCGAATCCGAAATAGTAATGTAGTTGCCTATTATGTCTTCTGAAAGCGTAAGGATGTCCTGAATGGTCTTATTCTTGATAAGATACCTGTTCATCTTCATGCACCAGTCGAAATACTTTTCAAATATCGACTGCACGTAGATGAAAAAGTCCACGGCATCCATTTCTGTGTCAAAGAGTATAACGTTCTGAAGGGCTGAGTTGTCCTTGGGAAGGCCAGTGTCTATAACAGCCGCCACGCAGCATGCGGGGTCTGTAGGAAGATTGCCCAAAAGAAGGGAGAGCCTGCAGATTATCAGCCTGTCTTTTGGCATATCTCCTCCGGCTGTGCTCAGAAGGCTTACCCCTTTGAACGATCTGTTTCTGTTCTTAAGGTAGCAGACCGGATTGCAGTCTGTAAGTTCATCCAACAGGATATTCAAACTAAGTTCCATAATAATTCCACTCCTTTAATCAATAGCTTATGACAAAAAGGTTCATTTTACAAGAAGTTTTTGTAGGATGTTACAAAATAAAAGAATATTGCACAGCAAAAAGACGGCGCTTGTCTCAATTCAATATTTTCACAAAACTTTGTCATTTGTTCTTAAACTGACATCAAAAAAAATTTTTATTGTAGTTTTCTACAATGATTTTAAAAGGCGCTTAAAGTATAATGTTAAGTATAAAAGGGGGGCAGTATAAGCTCCGCCTTTTAGCCGGCCCAGACCGCTGGTGCAGTGGACGAGCAGCAGCGCAAAACAAAGGTTCCGGCAGCACAGATCGTAATTCTAGGAAGGAGAAAAAAAATGATCGAAAGTGTAAAAGACATAGTCGTAAGAGGAAGACTTAAGCAGATCCAGCCCACCATTCAGGAAGCACTCGACGGCGGCGCATCCGCAGACGAGATCCTGGACAGCATGATGGTTGCTATGGATGAAGTAGGAACCAAGTTCCAGAACAACGAGATCTACGTTCCTGAAATGCTCGTATCCGCAAAGACCATGCAGCGCGGTGTTGCAGCTATCAAGCCGCTTCTCGCAGGCGATGCAGTAGGCAAGTTCGGAAAGTACATCATCGGAACAGTTGCAGGCGACCTCCACGACATAGGCAAGAACCTCGTTGCTATCATGATCGAAGCAGCAGGTTTCGAAGTTATCGACCTCGGTATCGACGTTCCCGCAGAGAAGTTCGTAGAAGCTGTTAAGGCTAACCCGGACTGCAAGGTAGTAGGCGTTTCCGCTCTGCTCACCACCACAATGGAATCCATGAGAAACACCGTTAAGGCTCTCATCGATGCCGGCTGCAAGGACCAGGTAAAGATCATGGTCGGCGGCGCCCCCATCACCCAGGCATTCGCAGACGAGATCGGTGCAGACGCTTACACCACAGACGCAGCTTCCGCTGCAGCTAAGGCTAAGGAGCTTGCATCCCTCTAGTTTAAAACTGTAAACTAATAAATATAACGAAAAGGAGACCAACATGAGCGTAAAAGATGTATTCGCAAAGAGAAGAGCTTTCTCATTCGAAGTTTTCCCACCCAAGACAGACAAGGGTATGGAAAAACTCTGCGGTGACGGCGGAGTCCTCGATGATCTTTATAAGATGAACCCGGACTACATCTCCTGCACTTACGGAGCAGGCGGAACCAACGTAGGAAAGAACCTGGAAGTGCTCTCCAAGATCGCCAAGGACGGGAAGTGCACTCCTGTCACTCACTTCACCTGCATCGGAAACACCAAAGAGGGTATCAAGAAGCAGCTCTCTGATTATCTTGCGAACGGCATAGACCACATCCTTGCGCTTCGCGGAGATCTTCCTTTCGGCTGGACCGGAACAGGCGGAGACCTGCACTATGCAACAGAGCTCGTTAAGTTCATCAGAGATGAATTCGGCGACAAGTTCACCATCGCAGTTGCAGGTTCCCCCGAAGGTCATATGCAGTGCAGAAGCCTCAACTCCGATATATCCTACCTCAGACAGAAGCAGGATAACGGCGCAGACTTCATTATGACTCAGCTCTGCTGGGATATGGACCAGTTCAAGTACTGGCTGGATGCTATCTACGATGCCGGCGTTACCATGCCTGTAGACGTAGGTATCATGCCTGTTCTTGATATGGGAGCTACCATCAACATGGCGCTCTCCAGAAACGGCTGCGTCATCCCCAGAGATCTTGCAGCACTCATCTCCAACCACTGGATCTTCCCGAACCCGTTCGCACCGAACGAATCCGAGGAATCCATAGCTCAGAAGAAGGCAGACTTCAGAAAGTACGGTATCGAATACACAGTTAAGCTCATCGACGAGTACAGAGCATGCGGCATCGACGGTATCCACCTCTATGCGCTCAACAAGTCCGATGCAGTTAGAGAGATCGCAGAGATCGCTCACCTCGTAGACGTTATCTAACGGAGGTCTTAAATGGCAAAACTCGATCCTACCCAGTATAAAGACTGGCAGATTGCCGAAGCAGCTGAAAAAGAGCTTCCTTCGGTAGACTGGTTCAGAGAAAAGATGGGTCTGCTTCCGGACGAGATCATTCCTTACGGAAAGACCCCGAAGCTCGACTTCATAAAGATCATGGAGCGCCTTAAGGACAAGCCGGACGGCAAGTTTATTGAAGTAACTGCTATCACTCCGACTCCGCTCGGAGAAGGCAAGTCCACAACAAGCCTTGGCCTTATCGAAGGCCTTGGAGTTCTTGGAAAGAACGTCGGCGGCTGCTTAAGACAGCCCTCCGGCGGTCCTACCATGAATGTTAAGGGAACCGCTGCAGGCGGCGGAAACGCACTGCTCATCCCGATGACCGAGTTCTCCCTCGGACTCACCGGAGATATCAACGACATAATGAACGCTCACAACCTCGGTATGGTAGCACTCAATGCGCGTATGCAGCACGAGCGCAACTACGATGACGAGCGCCTTGCCAAGATAGGCATCAAGAGGCTCGACATCGATCCCGAGAGAGTGCAGTGGAATTTCGTAATGGACTTCTGCTGCCAGGCTCTCCGCAAGATGGAGATAGGCCTTGGCGAGGGAGACAAAGAAGGCTACAGGATGACCACCCGCACCAACATTGCGGTATCTTCCGAGCTTATGGCTATCCTTGCTGTAGCTAAGGACCTGCCGGATCTTCGCAAGAGGATAGGCGATATCGTCCTTGCTTACGACAAGAAGGGCAACCCCGTAACTGCAGAAGACCTGGAAGTTGCAGGCGCCATGACAGCATGGATGCGCAACACCATTAACCCGACACTCTGCTACACAGTAGAGCATCAGCCCTGCCTGGTACACGCCGGCCCGTTCGCAAACATTGCGATAGGCCAGAGCTCCATAATAGGAGACAGGCTTGCACTTAAGCTCTTCGATTACCACGTAACAGAGTCCGGATTCGCGGCAGATATCGGTTTCGAGAAGTTCTGGAACGTAAAGTGCAGACTCTCCGGCCTCAAGCCGCACTGCTCCGTAGTAGTTGCTACTATCAGAGCTCTCAAGATGCACGGCGGCGGCCCGGCTGTCGTTCCCGGAAGACCTCTTCCCAAGGAATACACAGAGGAGAACCTCGAGCTTCTCGAAAAGGGTACCGCAAACCTCTTCCACCACGTCAACAACGTCAAGAAGAGTGGCATAGTTCCTGTTGTATGCATCAACAAGTTCTACACCGATACCGATGCTGAAGTTGCACTCCTCAGAAAGCTTTGCGAAGAGCAGGGCGTACGCTGCGCACTGTCCGAGCACTGGCAGTATGGCGGAGAAGGCGCAAGAGAGCTTGCTGAGATGGTCATCGACGCTTGCGACGAAGCAGAAAACACCCCCATCAAGTACCTCTACGATCTCGATACGCCGCTCAGAAAGCGTGTTGAGCTGATCGCTACCGAGATCTACGGTGCAGACGGCGTAGACTGGAGCCCGCTGGCTCTGGAAAAGGCCGAACGCTTCGAGAAGGATCCTAAGTACAAGGATTACTCCACGATGATGGTCAAGACCCATCTGTCTCTGTCCCACGATCCTACCCTTAAGGGAGTTCCAAAGGGCTGGAGACTGCCGGTAAGAGACATACTGGAGTACGGCGGCGCAAGGTTCCTCTGCCCGATGGCAGGCACCATCTCCATGATGCCCGGCACAGGCAGCAACCCCGCTTACAGGCGCATAGATGTAGACACAGCTACTGGCGCAGTTTCAGGATTATTCTAAAGGAGAACAGCAATGTCCATGAACGATATGAGTGTCAGGGCATTTGCTGATGAGTTGGCAGCAAAGACCTCCGTCCCTGGTGGCGGAGGTGCTTCTGCCCTCGTCGGAGCTCTTGGCTCTGCTCTGGGCTCAATGGTCGGCAACTTCACCTTAGGTAAGAAAAAGTACGCCGATGTAGAGCCGGATATCATAAGGCTTATGGAAGAGGCAAAAAGCCTGCAGGATCAGCTTCTTGCCTGCATAGATAAAGATGCAGAAGGGTTCGAACCTCTCTCAAAGGCCTACGGAATACCAAAGGACGCTCCCGGAAGGGACGAAACTTTGGAAAAGTGCCTCCACGATGCGGCAGCGGTCCCTATGCAGATCGCTGAGCTCTCCGCAAAGGTAATAGACCTTCAGGAAGAGTTTGCCGCCAAGGGAAGCAAGCTTATGGTCTCAGATGCAGGAACCGGCGTTATATTCGCCAAATCTGCGCTTCAGGGAGCCATACTCAATGTAAGAGTGAACACTAAGCTCATGAAGGACCGCACTCACGCGGAAGCCCTTAACGCACGCTGCGAGGAACTTACCTCCGCATACGGCAAGAAGGCAGATGCCATCTACGATGCAGTCCTTGATGGTCTTAAATAATAAATTAATCCACAATTAAAAACAGGAGAGTAAACATGATTATCATTGCTGAAAAAATCAACGGATCTATTCCTTCCATGGCAAAGGCGATCACAGAGCATGATGAAGACTGGATCAGAGATGTCGCCAGAAAGCAGGACGCTGTAATCGGAGATGACGATTTCATCGATTGCGCAGTAGGCTTTGAAGAAGGAGAGCTCGAAAAGATGGAATGGATGATCAACCTCATCCAGGAAGTTTCCGACAAGAAGATCGCTGTAGACAGCCCCAACCCGCAGATCTGCATAGATGCTATGAAGTTCTGCAAGCGCCCCGGAATGATCAACTCCGTATCCGGCGAAGGCAACAAGATGGATATCGTGTTCCCTGTTATCGCCGATACAAAGTGGGATGTTATGGCACTGCTCTGCGATGATACCGGTATCCCCAAGACCGCTGCAGACCGTATCAGAGTTCTCAACAACATCATGGCAAAGGCTAAGGAATACGGCATCAAGGAAAGCCGCATCCACATCGATCCGCTGATCGAGATGCTCTGCACCGCAGAAGACGGTATAGCAATGGTACTTGAGGTAATGGACTACATCAAGGAGCACTATCCTCAGGCTCACATCTCCGGCGCTGTTTCCAACATTTCCTTCAACCTGCCTTACAGAAAGATCGTTAACCAGGCATTCACCGTTGTCTGCATCCAGCACGGTATGGATTCCGGTATCTTCGATCCTCTCAACAGGGATCTGCGCGGCTCCATCTACGCTGCTGAAGCTCTCACCGGCGAAGACTACTACTGCATGGAGTACGTAAGCGCATTCCGCGAAGGCATCTTCGGACCGCAGGATAAGAAGTGATCTCTTCCAAGAAGGAACAACGTATACAGGCAATAAATTCACGGCGCGCTCTCACTTCCGAGCAGCGCGCCGATTTCAGCTGCCGCCTTTGCGATAACATTGCGCAGCTGAAGGAATACAAGGATGCAAAGGTCATCCTTGCCTACGCCGCCACCTGGGACGAGGCAGACCCCGCAAAGCTCTGCAAGCTTGCGGAAGAGCAGGGGAAAACAGTGGCTTTCCCTGTATCTTATAAGGGCGGCATAATGGAGGCCTACGCTCCGAAAAGCGTAGAAGATCTTAAAGAAGGCCTCCTTGGCATAAAAGCTCCGGTCAAGGAGCAGTCAAGGCTTGTGCTTCCGCAGGAGATAGACCTTGTGCTTGTGCCCTGCGTGGCATTCGACGAAGAAAAGCGCCGCCTTGGACACGGAGGAGGGTATTACGATAGATACCTTCCGGACTGCACTAAGGCAAAGTTCGTTCTTGTTGCATTCGAAGCACAAAAGATACATCAGATAGCCACTGAAAAGCACGATATTTTAATGGACTTACTTGTAACAGAGCAAAAAGTGTATTAAGATATATATGTAATTGAATACTAGGTCAGAGTAGGTTACGGCGCGTAAAGTGCCGGGGGATGGGACGTTGCCCCCGGACGAAGGGTCACCGCGGTGCCGTTTCCGCATCCGCTGCCATAAAAGGGCGCTCCTTTTGTGGCAACTGTGCCATGGAAGGAGTTTTATTATGAAACTAAGCACAAAACAGCTAGCTCTTAACGCAGTCTTTGCGGCACTGTTTGTCATCCTTGCTTTTATAAGCGTGGGTACGAACGATTTTAAGGCATCTTTCGAAAGCCTTGCCACTCTTATGGCAGGCATCACCATGGGGCCGTTGGCTGGTCTTCTTGTCGGCCTTATTGGGGAATTCATCTATCAGCTTATCCAGTACGGACTTGACCCCACAACAGTATTGTGGCTTATTCCCTATGCCGTCTGCGGACTTGTTGCCGGGCTGATAGCAAAAAAGGGAGAGCTGGACAATAAAAAGCTCATTGTGATCGTGGTCGTCTGCGAGATACTGCTTACAGTGCTCAACACTCCTGTAAATGCCATCTCGGCTATCATCCAGGGGTGGGGAAACTGGGCCACTATAGCAGCGGGCATCCCTCTCAGGCTTGCCATCACCGCAGTACGCATAGTTGTTTACATAATAATTGTTCCTATTCTTTACAAAGCTGTAAAGAAAGTAGCAAAATAATCAGATCATCGTTTTATCAGGTGTGTCATGACTAAAGAAGAGGCTATAGGTTATATCGAGAATTACGGCTGGAGCACAACAAGGCTCGGCCTTGAGCGTACAAGAGAGTTGCTTCACAGGATAGGAGATCCGCAGAAGAAGCTCAAGTTCATCCATGTTGCAGGAAGCAACGGCAAAGGCAGCACCTGCGCCATGCTGGACTGCATCTTCCGCAAAGCCGGCTACAACGTGGGAATGTACATTTCCCCGTACATCCAGGACTTTTGTGAAAGGATACAGCTCAACGGTGAGTATATAGACGGAGATTCCCTGGCAAGGCTTACTGAATACGTAATGAAGCAGGCGGAACAGATGGAGGACCACCCCAGCCAGTTCGAGCTGGTAACAGCCATAGGCATGCTCTATTTCTGCGAAAAAGGCTGCGATCTTGTAGTCCTGGAGGTAGGCATGGGCGGCGCACTGGACAGCACCAATGTTATAGATCCTCCGGAAGTTGCCGTAATAACCAATATAGGCCTTGAACACACTGAATACCTGGGCAACACCATAGAAGAGATAGCTGCCACAAAGGCGGGCATTATAAAGACTGGCTGCAACGCGGTCTGCTACGACGGAGCGCCTTCCGTTACTGAAGTTGTAAAGAAGGTCTGCGCGGAAAAGAACGTGCCTTTAAAGTGCGTAGATTTCTCCAGGATGGAAGTCCTGTCTTCCACGCTGTCCGGCCAGACTTTCCGCTGGGACGGCAAAGAGTACGAGCTTGCTCTTCTGGGAGACCACCAGCTCCACAACGCCGCAACGGTTCTCAACGTTGTGGAAGCCATGAGAGAGCGCGGCTGGAAGGTTCCGGACGAGGCTGTAAAAGACGGTCTCAGGGACGTAAGATGGCCCGCAAGGCTGGAGATACTCGGAAGAAAGCCTCTCTTTATACTGGACGGCGGCCACAATCCGCAGTGCGCAGAAGCCCTGGCAAACGCTCTTAAGAGCCTGCTGGGCGGCAAAAAGGTAGTGTTCCTGCTTGGCGTGCTTGCGGACAAGGATTACCCCCACATGATGGAGATGATGATCCCTTACGCAAAGTCCTTCGTCTGCCTTACTCCGCAGAGCAACAGGGCGCTTCCTGCAAGCAAGCTCTGCAAGTTCTTTAAGGAACACGGCTGCCGCGCAAGATGGTGCGCTAAGTACGAAAACGGCATTAAGCGCGCCGTAGAGGAAGCCGGAGACCGCGGCATAGTAGTTGCCTTCGGATCTCTGTACATGGCAGGGCATATCAGGACCGAATATGCCAAGCTTTACAGCAAGTAAAGAAAGTTTATGGTAAGTTTATGAAATTCCCGGTCTCAAAAGAAAAGGCCTTCTATAACACTGTAAGGGCCATTGCCATACCAATAATAGCGCAGCAGCTTATAATGGTAGGTGTCAATATCATGGACACCATTATGCTTGCGCGCCTTGGGGAAGGTCAGATAGCCGGATCCTCGCTTGCCAACCAGTTCATCAGTATCTATCAGGTAATGTGCCTTGGCATTGGCGTAGGGGCAACTGTTCTTACAGCCAGGTACTGGGGTGCAAAACGCATAGACCTTCTTAAAAAGTCAGTCACGATAATGATCAGGATAGCTCTGGTCCTTGCCGTGCTGTTCTTCCTGGCATCGCTGTTTATTCCTAATGCCATAATGACTATCTACACCAACGAGGAAGAGATAATCCGCGAGGGCGCAGTGTATCTGCGCTGGTCTTCCGTAACGTTCTTCCTGACCGGTGTCTGCCTGCCGCTCACGCAGGTTCTGCGCAGCTTTGGCGTTACCAAGGTGTCGCTCTACGGCTCTATCGGAGCTTTCTTTATCAACATCTTCTTCAACTACGTTCTGATCTTCGGCAAGTTCGGCTTCCCGCGCATGGAGATAGCGGGAGCGGCTCTCGGAACGCTTATTGCAAGGGTGTTCGAGTTCCTGGTAGTAGGCATCTACTTCTTCCATCTGGACAAGAAGATAGGGTACAAGATCAAGGATATATTCATGAAGTGCGGAGATCTGGTCGGCACTTACGTCCAGCTCTGCGTGCCTCCGATAATGTCGGATTTCCTGCTGGCTCTGGGAAACAATGTGGTCTCCGTGGTAATGGGGCACATAGGTGGTTCCTTTGTTGCTGCCAACGCTGTCGCGGTCGTCGTGATGAGGATGATAACGGTTTTTGCCGGCGGTCTTTCCACAGCAGCCTGCATAGTTACCGGCCAGAACCTCGGCAAGGGAGAGTTCGACAAGATGGAAGAGCAGGGGAATTCGTTCTTCCTTATCGGTGCTGTGATAGGAACTATCGGAGCTGTTATCATAAAGATCATTTCCGCTCCCATGATTTCCTACTACAAGCTTGAGCCTGGCACTGTAGCCATTGCGCAGCAGATGATGGACGCGCTGTGCATAATAATCATATTCCAGTGTGTCAACACCATACTTACCAAGGGCGTGCTGCGCGGCGGCGGAGATACTAAGTTCCTGCTGCTGGCGGACATACTCTTCCTGTGGGTGCTTTCCATCCCGGCCGGATATCTTCTTGGCATAGTTCTTGAGGCTCCTGCGTTCTGGACCTACATAGCCCTTAAGCTGGACCAGATAGTAAAGGCATTCTGGTGCCTGGGAAGGCTGTGGTCCGGCAAGTGGATAAAGAAGGTCGGCGTGGAGCAGAAGATAGAGGAAGCTGCGGAATTCTAGCTGCTTCTGCCCGGAAATATCAAATAAAAGACAATGCGCTTAAAGGCCCCTAACAGCCGATTTAAGCGCTTTTTTATTGCAGACGCTCAGTTACTCAAAACAGTGCGCAAATCCCGCCAGAACGCCCCTCAGCCCCCTCACGTGAGAACATGAAGCGTACTTGGTCGGATGTTTTGTATTGCATTTATGAAAACATATAGTCAGCGTGGAAATATATCATTGAAGTCATCTAAAATACCGATGTGAGAGTAACTCACTTGTTAATTATATTGACTCAATTATAATTATAAGTGAAGAGGATATTAATATGATTGATTCAAATAAAGTAGGTGAGTTGATCAGAACTGCAAGAAAGAAGAAGGGTCTTTCTCAAAATGAACTTGCAGATATGATCAATATCTCCAGGGAAGCAATTTCCAAGTGGGAGAATGGTCACCATTTGCCAGATCTTTCGGTGATAGATGAACTCGCAGATGTTTTAGGTATTTCAAGAGAGGAACTGCTGAACGGAGAGTTGTATGAAAAAACTGCTGCGCATAAGACGATATCAAAAAAAACAATTATATTAATTCTATTGATTACTATTCTTTTTGCTGTTTCGTTTGCAGGGATCTTCAGAAAATCTTATACACATTTCGATGAAAAATCAATGCGGATTGATTGTGAGGATGTATATGATAGCAATTCAAAAGTTGCAAAAGGGACAGTGTATTTGTTTTATTACGATGAAAGCGTAAATCTGTCAACAGTACAGAGCAAAATCATTAAAGTCTATGAAGACGGAACTTCTTTTGACGTTCTGGTTTTTTCAGCAAGCACAAGCATCTTTGAACGAAAGCCGCAGCACCATAATGATAATGTATACGTTCTTGAATATAGTATTTGGCAGCAGTCAGGCAGACTGGGCTATATTGTGTATTATGCTGGTAATATAGGGGCTTTCACTGATGGTATGAGCCTGGATGATGTTCGTGTGTTCGTAAATAAACGACCAGGTTCAGCTGTTTTCCCACTCATGTAAGTTTCTCTCACCATAGTGGTCCCTAATTGTAATTTCATCTCACTTGCTGAAGCATCTATAGTGATCAACAATTAACTCAGAAACGAGGCCTATCATAATGAAAAGAACTATAACTTTGCTGTTTTTAATACTATTGCTAATAATCCTATATTCATGCAGTACGGACAAGGCTAATACAAACAAGAGCCATATTGGATATGGTCAGGAGAAAGCAAATAGTCAAAGTTTTTTTGTAAGTACACAAAACAATGATCTGGTACTTCAGATCGATAACGAAAACACTTTGGATCAGGCAAGTATTATCATTTACGGCTTAAATTCTAAAAATCCAGCTGCTTGGAAGAAAATAAAAGAATACACTGCCGATATTTATAAAGGTGCAAAAATCGTTTTAAAAAATATGTCTGAAAGGTATTCACCATTTTACGATTTTACTGAAGGAGATGTAATAACCGAGATAATGTCATTTTCAGCCGGTGATAATGAGTTTGTATTTGGAGATAATGTAGATCTGCATAGCTTAGCTAGTTTAAGTAGAATAAGTATAGAAGACGGTCGTTATAATCGCAAGGAAATACTGCTTGGATATTTTGTATTATCTCTTGACAGATACCTTATAAGTGAGTACAGCGATTCATTTCTTGCAGATCCAAAGCTGTTATCCAGATCATCACTGCCATATCAGATATATGCAGTAGTTGTAAAATGTAATTAGAGAACAGTATTTGAGCATATATATTTGCAAAGTTTATTATCTATAGGAGGAATAAGAAATGAAGAAAGCCGTATCGATTCTTCTAGCTATATCATTAGTTATTATTGGTGTAGTTGCTGCTTCTGCACAGACGCCAATTCCACAAACAGCACCTAAAACTGTTGATGAAGCAACATTGGTATTGCCGAACACAGTTAAAAACTTGATAGATGCCAATTATAAAGGCTTGGTTATGGATAAGGATATTTCTGACCTTCAACGTTCAACTGGTTATAGGATCAATTATATTTCTCTCGAAAAGCTTTTGGACTCTGGTCGGAATTCTTTAAGTGCGATTCTTGAAGAAAATAAAGAGGTAGATTATTTATACTATTTAAGCGACGATTCCAAACCGTTGATCCTATTTACAATGACGGATGACGGTTCAAGCATCTATATGAAATCTGCCGGGGGTTTTGCAGGTAGTTTTGCAGAATCGGTCAGTTTGGTAAAAAAACTGTATAAGGATGCGGAGATAATGATATGCCGTTATGCACCAATGTGGGGTGACTATGTTATAGTTTTTAAGGCAGACGGTGAATCATATGTTTTGCCTTTCGATTCTGGAAAAGATGTTCTTTCAGAGTACTGTTCGGTAACAGATTACAGACAGTTGCCAACACTAGATATATTTCTTGAGAAACTATCTGCTATGTATACTGAGCGAAAGGTAGCGTCTGAAAGAGATAAGGCTTCGGGTGGAAGTGGGATCATATATGGACTATTTGAGTGTCGCCCAAAAGTCAGGGATATTAAATAGTTTATTTAGATTGAACAAAGGCAGCGCAAGCTTCCTTTTGTTTTTCTTTTGTTAAGTTGGCACTCAAGAACTGTTCCTGAAGTGTCAACCTGGATCCAGCTGAGCACTAAATTAAAAGAGGACCATTCCCCTTGCTGTGGTCAGCATGGAGAACAGTCCTCTATTTTAGTTTACCTGATTACTTCCTGTAGGAGCGTCCGATCTCGAGGCCCTTGTCGAAAGCAGCCTTGTTGAGCGGCAGCAGCTTAGCCTTGGAAGCGAGCTTGTGCTCTATGGTGTTCCATACGATAGCAGGCTCGATTACCTCGGTGTATCCAACGTACACGCCAAGCATGATAACGTTTAGGACCTTGGCATTGCCCATCTCCAGAGCGAGCTCTGTAACGGGAGCCTTGATGAGAGTAACGTCGTCGCGTCCGATCTCATCGGTAACGATGGAGCTGTTGATGAAGAGGTTTCCGCCCTTCTTGAGGGTGGGGAGGAACTTCTTGAGGGAAGGTCCGTTCAGAACGATAAGGTCGTCCATAACGTCTCCCAGAGGAGCTCCGATCTCGTCATCGGATATAACTACGAAGCAGTTTGCAGTGCCTCCGCGCTGTTCTGCGCCGTAGGACGGGAAGAAGGTGATCTTCTTGTCTGTGGAGTTGCAGGTAGCGTCTGCGAGGAACTTGCCCAGAGACATAACGCCCTGACCGCCGAAGCCGGCTACGCAAAGATTAGTTTCCATGTATGTTCCTCCTTACTTGTCTCTTACAACGCCGAGAGGATACTCAGGCAGCATCTTCTCTTCGATGTAGTCCAGGCACTTGAGAGGATCCAGTCCCCAGTTGGTGGGGCAGGAGGTAACGATCTCTACCATGGAGAAGCCCTTGCCTTCCATCTGGTTCTTGAATGCCTTCTTGATAGCGTTCTTTGTCTTCATAACGTTCTGCGGTGTGTTGCAGCTGGTCCTTACAAGGTAAGCAGGAGCAGTCAGAGCGTTGAGGATCTCGCACATGTGCATAGGATATCCGTGCTCTTCTGCAATACGTCCCTTAGGAGCGGTGGAAGCCTTCATACCGATAAGGGTGGTAGGAGCCATCTGGCCGCCGGTCATACCGTAGATACCGTTGTTGACGAAAATAACTGTTATGTTCTCGCCTCTGTTTGCTGCGGACATAGTCTCAGCAAGACCTATGGAAGCGAGGTCGCCGTCGCCCTGATAGGTGTAAACGATGGTATCAGGGTTAGCGCGCTTCATGCCTGTAGCAACTGCGCATGCTCTTCCGTGAGGAGCAGTGGTGTTGTCGTATGCAATGTAGTCCATGTGAAGACCGCAGCATCCGATACCAAGAACGCAGGCAGTTCTGTCAACGATACCGAGCTCGTCGATAACTTCGCCTATGAGCTTGATGATGGTGGAGTGCATGCATCCCGGGCAGAATCCGGAGACTTTGTCTTCCTGGATGGTCTTAGTTCTTGAATAAACGAGTTCCATATTACTTTGCCTCCATGATCTTTCTTGCAGCGGTGAGGACTGCTTCGCGGCTGAGGATGTTTCCGCCTGAGCACAGGCAGGTCTCGATCTTAGCGCGGCCCTTGACAGCTACGGTGACGTCTTCTACGAAGAGGGCAGGGATGGACATCTCGATGTCGAGTATGCCCTTTACCTTATCGTAGTTGATGTGGTCATAAGCCTCATACGGGAACGGGTAAACGGTCTTAGCGCGGAGAAGTCCGGCCTTGATGCCTTCCTTGCGGAGGATGTTTACAGCAGACTTAGCGATACGTGCGGAGATTCCGTAGCCTGTGAGAACGATCTCAGCATCGTCGAGCATGTACTCTTCGGCTTCTGCGTCCTTCTGCCAGGATGCGTAAACTGCTGCGTCCTCTTCGTTCCTCTGCTGGAGTACCAGAGTGGACCAGGTGCCCGGCTCGATCCATGCTCTGTGAGCGTAGTCCAGCTTGTGGCCTATGCAAGCCCAGTCAGCCTTGGAAGCCTTGATAGCAGCTACTTCTTCGTCGGACTTCATCTCGGGGAGAACTACCGGCTCCATCATGGTGCCGATAACGCCGTCGATGAGGATGAGTACAGGTCTTCTGTACTTGTCAGCTTCGTCGAATGCCTTGTAGGTCATGTCGACTGCTTCCTGAACTGTGGAAGGTGCGAATACCTTCATGCGGAAACCACCGTTGCCGGAAGCCTTTGTTGCCTGGAGATAA
Source organism: Anaerovoracaceae bacterium (assembly GCA_045541015.1). GTDB lineage: Bacteria > Bacillota > Clostridia > Peptostreptococcales > Anaerovoracaceae > RUG13409. Next base: position 17,314 of record JAZQIH010000143.1, read on the forward strand.
TCCATCTGTGCAGGCTGGATGGAACCTACTCCCGGGCCTCCTCTGGAAACGTTTACGTATACCATCGGGATCCTTGCGCTTGCGCAGTAGGAAATGCCTTCGCTCTTAAGTGCGATTCCCGGGGATGAGGAGCTTGTCATGGAGCGGACGCCTGTGGAAGCAGCGCCGTATACCATGTTAACGGATGCGACTTCGGATTCGCCCTGTACAAAGGTGCCGCCTACTTCGGGCAGACGCCTGGAGAAATACTCGGGGATCTCGTTCTGCGGTGTGATCGGGTAGCCAGCAAAGAAGCGGCAGCCGGCACGTACGGCAGCCTCAGCGATAGCTTCGGTGCCTTTCATAAATACTCTTGCCATTTAACTTGCCTCCTTTACTTGTAGACTTCGATGGCTCCGTCCGGACAGATGCGGCCGCAGATAGCGCAGCCAATGCAATCATCCTGGCGGACCGGCTCAACGTACTCGTAGCCCTTGGAATTGACCTTGGTGCCGATCTCGAGAACGTTCTTGGGGCAGAACTTAACGCAGTAGCCACAGCTCTTGCATCGTTCATAGACGACTTTGATCATTGCCATGTTCTCTTCTTCCTTTCATTAAAAACAGGTTGATACTATTATTTGAGGGCAGGGGATCAGACTATGCCAGATCATCCTCCCAGAAATACGTAAGGTAAAGATCTATGGGGTAGATCTTTATATCTTCCGGAAGGCCTTCTGCAAGCTCTTTTCTTACGCAGAAGAAGTCTACCGGAACGGCGTCCTCCAGGATGGCTCTTGTTTCTTCTATTCCTTTGAGGACATCCTCTTTAACGGTCCTGATACCGAGGTTTGGGTTACCTATGAATCTCAGCTTTGCAAGCTGTATGTGCGATACGCCGAGCACCTGGGAGAGGACTCCGTCTATGTGGTCTATAGTTGCGGACCAGGGTCTGTAGCTGTTTACAACGTAGTAGGCAGCTGTATTGTCCCTGTTGATGAGCGGGGCGAATCCGCCTATGGAGCGGGCTCCTATGTAATCTCCGCCTATGTCCAGGATAACGTAGCAGTTCTGGTCTATCATAAGAGGCCTTACGCCGCCTACCAGGGTAGGAGCATCCATGAACTGCTCCTCGAAGTGGACTATTATTCCAGCGTCTTCCATTGGCTTTGCCAGATCTCTGGAACGGAAGAGGGGCTTTGTCATGTCCAGATCGAAGAAGTGCACGGGCTTTTTGCCCTCTGCTGCAAGCTGATAAGCAAGGTTGCTTGCTATCTCAGATTTGCCGCAGCCAGCTTCTCCTATGAATACGAAATTTGTTACGGTATCATTATACCTGAAATCTGCTATCATTTAGAGCGCCTTTATAATGACATCATTCATGTGGGCTACGTTCTGCTGCATAAGAAGTCTTACCTGAGGCATGTCTCCTGCGGCAAACGCTTTGGTGAGAGCCTCGAAAAGCTCTGCATCGGAAGCTCTTTGCGCGCAAGCGCCTGCGTACATGTTGCGCAGAAGCTGCTGCTGGCCCTGGATCGCAAAGAGGGACTTTTCCAGCCTGGAGTTTCCGCAGTGCTTGTAGAAGACTCTGATGAAATTGGTTACAGCAGAGGCTTCCTGCTGAGGCGTTTTTGCAGCTTTGTAGTCTTCCAGGCGGGCTGCCAGTTCTGCGGCTGCTTTGTCCTTATCCAGCTTCATGGCAAGGTCTGCGGCCTCGCAGTGGAGGAGGCAGCCTACGTGCTGTATCTCTTCCACATCCTTGGATGTGAGATCTAAGATGTGAGCTCCGACATTGTTCTCGTAGGTTACGAGCCCGTCCTGCTGGAGACGGTTTACAGCTTCTCTGATAGGAGTGCAGCTGACACCCAGGACGTCCTGGAGCTCGTTTACGTTAAGCTTGGTGCCCATGGGGCGCTTTAATGTTACGATCTCCGAACGGAGCTGATCATATACCTGATCTACGAGTGAGAGTTTTTTGATTCCCTTCATAGCTAGTGAACCCTTCTGTGGATTATATATCTTGCAAGATTTATTGTACCATAGATATACTACTTCGCAAAGTAGTTTTTTGCAAAATTTCAATTATTTTTTTCATGGCAGTAAAAAAGGCCCGCTGAATGGGGGCGGACCTTTAAAACATGTTTAATTGCCGAACAGGGCAAGCAGGAAACCGGCTGCAACAGCGGAACCTATAACGCCTGCAACATTGGGGCCCATGGCGTGCATCAGCAGGAAGTTGGAGGGGTTTGCCTCCTGGCCGACCTTCTGGGAAACGCGCGCTGCCATAGGAACGGCGGAAACGCCTGCGGAACCGATGAGCGGGTTGATCTTGCCGCCGGAAATGCGGTACATAATGCGTCCGAACAGCAGGCCGCCGGCAGTTGCTATCTCGAATGCAACAAGGCCGAGGACTACTATCAGTATGGTCTGAAGGCGCAGGAACCTGTCGTACCTTGCGGTAGCACCAACGGAAGTGGAGAGGAATATGGTTACTATATTCATCAGGTTGTTCTGAGCGGTGTCGGAGAGCCTGTCGGTAACGCCTGATTCCTTAAAGAGGTTGCCCAGCATCAGGCAGCCGAGCAGCGGTGCAACAGAGGGCAGCAGCAGGCATACAAATATGGTAACGATGATGGGGAACAGTATCTTCTGGGTCTTGGAGACCGGACGGAGCTGTTCCATCTTTGTTTCTCTCATCTCCTTGGTGGTGAGCAGCTTCATAAGAGGCGGCTGTATCATTGGGATGAGGGCCATGTAGGAGTATGCTGCTATGGCTATGGGAGCCAGGTATTCAGGTGCAAGCTTGCTGGTGAGCCAGATGGCTGTAGGGCCGTCTGCTCCGCCGATTATGCCTATGGATGCAGCAACGTTGGCGGGGAATGCAAGAGTTGCAAACAGGAAGGCTCCGAATATTCCGAGCTGGGCAGCTGCGCCAAGAAGCAGGGACTTGGGGTTTGCGATAAGCGGACCGAAGTCTGTCATAGCGCCTACGCCCATGAATATCAGGGAGGGGTAGAGGCCTATCTTTACGCCTATGTAAAGAATGTCCAGAAGGCCGCCTGCGTGTATGAGCTCTGTAAACGTGAGATTTACTATGCCGTCCGCAAAGATGAGCCCGTGCTCTGCTATATAGGCCTGAAGCTCCGGCGAGAGCGCCGCAACTTCCGTTCCGTTAGCAATGTAAAGGTCCCAGAGCTCCGGATTGTACATTCCTGCGCCGGGCAGGTTGGTGAGCAGCATGCCGAAGGCTATACCTACCAGCAGCAGCGGCTCGAATTTTTTAACGAGTCCGAGGTACAAAAGGACGCATGCAATGATGATCATGATCAGCTGGCGCCAGTCATCGAGCATCAGCGCGAATCCCGATGTTTCCCAGACCCTTCCTAAGATCTGAAGTATGTTTTCCATCCCGGCCTCCTAGATGACGAGCAGGGTGTCGCCGGTTGCAACGACAGCGCCCTTGGAAACGAGTATCTGCTTTACTGTGCCGTCCTGCGGGGCAAGCACTTCGTTCTCCATCTTCATGGCTTCGATAACGATAAGGACATCGCCTGCCTTTACGCTCTGGCCGTTCTGCACGTTGATGGAAAGGATGTTTCCGGGAAGAGGTGAGGTCACATTGAAACCAGCGGCAGTAGGAGCTGCGCTTGCTGCGGGTGCGGGAGCTGCGGCTGCGGGGGCAGGTGCTGCAGGAGCAGCGGCAGCGGGCTGAGCAGGGGCCTTTGCCTCGTATTCATCAAGGAGCATGGCCTTGCCTTCTTCAACTTCTACCTCGTATATTTTTCCGTTGAGATTTACTTTATATTTCATAGCTTTATTCCTCTACTTCCTTGATGGATATGAATCTGAGCTCGTTGAGCGGCTTGCCCAGAGTGTCTGCTACTATAGCCATTACCATTGCGGCATCGCGCGGGTCTGTGTTATAGAGCTTTATATCTCCGGCTGTGCCTGCTGCGAGCACGGGTTCTGCTGCCGGCGCGGGGGCTGCGGCCTGTACTGCGGGCTCTTCCTTCTTCTTCCTGTCTGTAATAGCTACCAGTATCTTGATGCATATCATCAGCAGGATGAGGGCAAAGAACACTACCAGAAGTCCAAGGACGGAGTAGATGAGAGCTTCTCCAAATGCCATCTTCATTAGTCTATCCTCTCGATGCTGAACTTGCAGACTTTTTCCTCAGCTGCCTTGCGCTGTTCGAAGAACTTCTCCGCAACGGACGGGAAGGCAATGTAGCTGAGCACGTCTTCTTCGGATCTTGCGGTATCGCCAAGCTTCTCCTGGGCCTTTTCGAAGGTGTCCTTGGGAAGGCTGTCTGCGTAGCGGCCTTCTACCAGCGGAGTATCTCCGAGTATCTTCTTTCTTACTTCCTCGTTTATGGGAGCAGGGGTCTTGCCGTATTCGCCGCGGCAGTAAGCCTTGATCTCGGAGCTTACGTTCTTGTAGCGTTCTCCTGCAAGGACGTTCTGCACTGCCATGTTTCCTACCAGCTGGCTGGTTGGTGTTACGAGCGGCGGGAAGCCCATGTCTTCTCTTACGCGCGGGGTCTCAAGAAGGGCTTCTTCGAACTTGTCGGAAGCGTTGAGCATCTTGAGCTGGGAAAGCAGGTTGGAGAGCATGCCGCCCGGGATCTGGTACTTGAGGCACTTGGTGTCTGTGGTAAGAGAGATCGGGTTGAGCGTGCCGCTTTCTATGAATTCGCCTCTGATGGGCTTGAAGTATTCAGCTATCTTGTTCATGGACTCTTCGTTTACGCCTGGGTCGTAGCCGAACTCCTTAAGAGCGTAGTAGAGAGTTTCAGTGGCCGGCTGGGAAGTACCGCCGGAGAACGGGGAGATGGCTGTGTCTATAACATCTGCGCCGGCTTCCACGGACTTGAGATAGGTCATGAAAGCAAGACCTGTGGTGCAGTGGGTGTGGACCACTACAGGAAGGTCTACGGCGTCCTTGATGGCGGATACCAGGTCGTAAGCGTTCTTAGGTGTGAGAAGGCCTGCCATATCCTTTATGCATATGGTGGAAACGCCCATGGCTGCCATTTCCTTTACGAGCTTTACGTAGTTGTCCAGTGTGTGCACCGGGCTGATGGTGTAGGAGATAGCACCGGATGCCATAGCGCCGGAGTTTACGGTCTCTTCTATAGCTACCTTAAGGTTGTCTACATCGTTGAGCGCGTCGAATATCCTGATTATATCTATGCCGTTGCGCACAGAAGCCCTTACGAAGCGGCGGACGATATCGTCCGGATAGTGGGAGTAGCCGAGTATGTTCTGGCCGCGCAGGAGCATCTGCAGCTTGGTGTTAGGCATTGCCTTGCGTATCTTTCTGAGCCTTTCCCAGGGATCTTCGTTAAGGAACCTGAGGCAGACATCGAAAGTTGCGCCGCCCCAGACCTCGCAGGAATAATAGCCTGCTTTGTCCATCTCGGAAAGGATGGGGGCGAACTTCTCGAATGGCATACGCGTTGCTATCAGGGACTGGTTGGCATCGCGCAGCACTGTTTCTGTGAATTGGATCATTTGCTTACCTCTTGGATGATTTCCGCGCATGGCGGTATTTGAAATAAATATTAAACTTTGTAGGCAACACAAAAACACTTGTGTCTGTTTTGGCTATTTTAACATATAATCTTGCAAGATAATAGATTGAATGTATATTTTTTTTATGCATTTGCTTGTCATTTTAGTCACAATCGGGGGCGGAGATATGGCGCGCGGCGGGGCAGTTGTGGTATACTCTGCAGTATGGAAAACAAAGGTACCAGTTACAAGTGCACAGAAAAGGACGCGGGGCTTCTTTTGAAGGAAGTGCTGCGGCAGCGCATCGGCTTAAGCTCGCGCTTTATGAAGAGCCTTAAGGCAGGCGGCGGCATTCTTCTTAACGGAGAACATGCCGGGGTAAGGCACCGCGTGACCGCCGGGGATGTCGTGAGCGTGGTCTACCCGCAGGAGACTGCCTATTTTGAACCCCAGGACATTCCTCTGGACGTGGTCTTTGAGGACAACGACCTGCTGGTGGTGAACAAGCAGGCCGGGCTTATAGTGCACCCGACGCACAACTTCCTGGATGGGACGCTGGCCAACGCTCTGGCTTTCCGCATGCAGCAGCAGGGGACTGTCTACAAGCCGCGCTTCGTTAACCGCCTGGATATGTATACATCCGGGCTTATGATAGTGGCCAAGAACTCCCACTGCCAGGACTTTTTATCCAAACAGATGGCGGAGAACAAGGTCGTAAAAAAGTATCTTGCCATAGTGCACGGCGTGGTTTCTGAGGCTGGCACCGTGGATCTTCCTATAGATAAGGATCCGAACCACAAGGCAAGGCGCATGGTAATGGAGGAGGGGTATCCATCTGTTACGCATTACAGGCCGGTAAGGGTCTTTGAGGATGCGGCGGCGGAGGAGGCATTGGATCCGGGCTTTGCAGGGATAAAGGGCTACAGCCTGGTGGAGCTTAAGCTGGATACCGGAAGGACGCATCAGATACGCGTGCACATGACACACATAGGGCACCCCTTGGTGGGGGACGAGCTCTACGCCCAGCTCTACGGGTATTCCGTGAACCCTGAATGGATGCCCAGGCAGGCTCTGCACGCTGCGCACCTGGAGTTTATACATCCGTCCACGGGCGGGCTTGTGTCTTTCGACGCTCCGCTGCCTTCGGATATGGAGAGCTGCCTTGAAACGCTCGGAAATGTTAAATAATAGGGCAAAATCTACTATTACTGTTGGAATACGGCCCGAAAAAGTGTATAATATAATGCAATGATTAATTAGGTTTAAAGACCCATGAAAGGAGTAACAATATGATCAGAGTAGCAATCAACGGTTTCGGACGCATCGGAAGACTTTCCTTCAGAAAGATCTTCGGAGATAAGAGGTTCAAGGTAGTCGCCATCAACGATCTTACCAGCCCCGATATGCTCGCTTACCTTCTTAAGTACGACAGCGCACAGAAGCGCTGGGAAGGCCACACAATAGAGAACGATGAGTCCTCCATCACCGTAGACGGCAAGAAGATCACCATCTACAAGGAAGCAGACGCAAAGAACCTGCCCTGGAAGAAGCTCAAGGTAGACATCGTTCTGGAGTGCACTGGTTTCTACACCAGCAAGGCTAAGTCCCAGGCTCACATCGATGCCGGCGCCAAGAAGG
>JAZQIH010000144.1:0-13443 GCA_045541015.1 Anaerovoracaceae bacterium
CCTTGTAGTTGTCCACGTTGAAGACCGCCTTGGTGGTGTCCACGACGCGCCACATAACAGCTATCCCTATCTCCACCGGGTTGCCCAGGGCGTCGTTTATCTTCTGGCGGCTGTTGTTGAGGGTCATGACCTTAAGCGAGATCTTCTTGCCGGAGCTGCTTCCGACCTGCGCTTCCACTCCGCCGCTGAGCATCACTTTGGCAAGGTTCTTGCCTGCGCCGCTGTCTACGTCTCCGCTCTGGTTGAGCTTAGTGTCGGCCGCCGGGTTCACCGCCGTGCAGAACGGGTTGACCCAGTAGAAACCGTCGTCCACCAGGGTGCCGTAGTACTTGCCGAAGAGGGTAAGGACCAGGGCTTCCTTGGGCTTAAGGACTTTGAGGCCCAGCAGCAGTATCCAGCCGAACGCTATCCAAAGGATGCACGGGATAAGCAGCAGCGGTTTCCCGAGTATTCCGCCGCCGATAACGCCGCCAATGGCCGCGATATAGAGAACTATTACGAGCAGGAGCACCAGCATCCCGTTCTTTTTGCCTTTTAAAACCTTTTCCTGCATTGTATTTACCTCCGTAAAACGCGAAACGAATCATTGTGATATCAAAATCATATCACACGTTCCCAAAAAGTCAATACAAACTTGTGAAATGTTTCATTTGCAACACAAGTGAACGCATATTTATGGTACAATAAAGCGCTAACAAGATCATTATCGGCAGGAAAGGAAAAGCGCATGAGAAAACTTATCAAGAACAATGTCAGCTGGGTCGGATACATCGATTGGGAGCTGGAGAGCTTCCACGGAGACGAGCTCTCCACCTACAACGGCTCAAGCCAGAACGCTTATCTTATAGAAGAGGAAAAGACCGTCCTGATAGACACCGTCTGGACCCCGCACCGCTTCGATTTCGTGGAAAACCTCAGGCAGGAGGTGGACCTCAGCAAAATAGACTTCATCGTGGCCAACCACGGCGAGTGCGACCACTCCGGCTCCCTCACCGCACTCATGGAGCTCATCCCGGACACCCCCATCTACTGCACCGCCAACGCAGTCAAGAGCATAGAAGGCCAGTACGGCAAGCGCGGCTGGAACTTCCACGTGGTAAAGACCGGGGATTCCGTGGACATAGGCAACGGCAAGAAGCTCATATTCGTTGAGATGCGCATGCTCCACTGGCCGGATTCCATGGCCACATTCATGACCGGAGACAACATCCTGTTCTCCAACGACGCCTTCGGCCAGCACTTTGCTGTCGGCGAGCTCTGGGCGGACAAGGCGGACCAGTGCACGCTCTGGAAGGAAGCCATCAAATACTACGCAAACATCCTCAGCCCGTTCTCCGGCGTGCTCTCCAAGAAGCTCAAGGAGATCGCAGGCCTGGGCCTTACATTCGAGATCATCGCTCCGTCCCACGGCGCCATCTGGAGGGAGGACCCCATGCAGATAGTACGCAAGTACGCGGAGTGGTGCGAGGCCTACCAGGAGGACCAGGTGACCATCGTCTACGATACCATGTGGGAGGGCACCGCAAAGATAGCGCACCAGATAGCGGCGGAAGTTGCAAAGCAGAGCCCCAAGACCGTGGTCAAGGTCTTCAACATCGCAAAATCGGACAAGAACGATGTTGCTACTGAGGTCTTTAAGTCCAGGGCTGTTGCTGTGGGCTCTCCGACCGTGGTCAACAGCATACTGTCCAGCGTGGCCGGCTGGCTGGAGATGATAAAGCAGCTCAAGTTCAAGGGCAAGAAGGCCGCGGCGTTCGGCTGCTACGGCTGGAGCGGAGAAGGCGTCAAAGTCCTGCAGGAGCGCCTTGCGGACGCAGGATTTGAGGTAATAGAAGAAAACGTAAGGAGCCTGTGGAACCCGGAAGAGGCGGACTTCGCCCTGATCCCGGCTCTGGTAAGGAGCCTCGTCGGCACCCCCGAAGAGGAAGAAGTCAAGGAGGAGAACAACGGTATGAAGAAGTACGAGTGCGACCCCTGCGGTTATGTTTACGACCCCGCTGTAGGCGATCCGGACAACGGCATCGCTCCCGGCACTGCCTTTGAGGACCTGCCCGATGACTGGTGCTGCCCCGTCTGCGGCGTCGGCAAGGACATGTTCAAAGAAGTCTAACATAGGGGACGGTTCTCTATGCTGAAAATCGCATAGGGGACGCTCCTTGGAGCAGCAACTGAATTTCAGTGCAAAACAAAAGCCCCGCTTTCCCGGCGGGGCTTTCGTCATCTGTGAGCCTTGGTTTTTCAAGGCTTTCCGGCGTCAGCGGGGCCTTGCGGCCCCGGGCTTTTTAGTTCTGCGGCACCTGGATCAGGCTCATGGCGCCTTCGCCCATGACTGTGGGCAGCTTGCCGTCCCAGTTGTCGTAGTACATCTTCAGCAGGATATTGTTGTTGAGGCTTTCGGATATCAGCCTGTTGGCTTCGGCTTCGGCCTCCGCCTTCACCTTCAGCTCGTAGGCCTGGGCGTCGGCGTTGATCTTGCGGACGTTGGCCTCAGCTTCGGCCTCTACCAGCTTCTGGCTGGCCTCGGTCTCGGCGCGCAGCTTGTTCTGCTGAGCCACCTGCTTGGCCTCTACGGCGTCCGTGAAGGAATCCTTGAAGTCGATGTCTGTGATCGAAGTGCTGATCACTATTATGTTGTAGTTTGCCAGCTTTTCGGAGAGCATGTCCTCTATGGAGTTTGCCAGCTCGGCGCGCTCGCCTATGAGGTCCTCCGCGTTGTACTTGGCGCACACGGTCTTGACGCATTCAGCTACGTTCGGGACGATCACTACATTGTAGTAGTCGGGGCCGATGGTGCTGTAGATGGTCTTGGTGTCGCGGCTGGCTATCTGGAAGTTCAGCGCGTAGTTTACAAGCACTTCCTGGATGTCCGAGGAGAAGCACGACAGGTCGACTGTCTTTACCTGGATCCTGGTATCCATCTTGACTACGCTCTGCCAGGGAGCCTTAAGGTGCAGGCCCGGATCCAGGGTGCGGTCCGTTACTTTACCGAAGTTGGTAACGATGCCGGTGTACCCGGTCGGGATCCTGACAACGCAGCTGGTTGCGATGACGATGGCAGCGATTATCACTGCTATAGCGATGACCACTGCTTTTCCGGCTTTTCCAAAGCCTTTGCCCTGCGGCGCGGTCCTGAATTCCATATTCATTTTTTTCCCCTGTTCTGCAAAATCTCTCGATCCTTGTTCCTCCTGAACAAAGCATTCGCGGCTTGCCGCCCTGTGCGGCTCACCCCCTGTTTGCATGTATATTGTAGCGCGTGGGGCGCGCTTGTTAAATAATTAACGGTCATAAATACGGGCCCGTAATTTGCTGTTTTAGCGAAATAGGGGACGGTTCTTCTTCACATTTTGGAAAAACTTGACAAAATGTGAAGAAGAACCGTCCCCTTTAACCTCAAAAAAGAATTTGACACTAAAATTATTGTAGAGTTTATGATATAATATATCGTTAGCGGAGCTCAGCCGCCGCATCACACAAAAGAAAAGAGGTAATCTTATGAAAATAATCGTTTTAGGGGGCTTTCTGGGCTCCGGCAAGACCACGCTGCTTATGCAGCTGGCAAAGTACATCACCCTTCAGGACGGCGCGCCGCAGGTAGTCATCCTGGAGAACGAGATCGGCGAGGTCGGCGTGGACAACCAACTGCTTTCCGGCGCGTCTTTCTCCGTGGAGAACATTTTCTCCGGCTGCATCTGCTGCAGCGGAGCGGTGGACCTGGTAGAGGGCGTGCGCAAGATCGCGTACGATTATCACCCGGACTGGCTGCTGATCGAGGCTACCGGCATGGCACTGCCTTCCTCTATCAGGGCAACTCTTACTGAGCAGCTGAATCTGAACACCGCGCTGCTGTGCGTGGTGGACGCCAACAGGTGGCTGCGCATCCGCAAGGCTTCCCCGGAGTTCTCCGTGGCTCAGCTGGAAAAGACGGACATGGTCATCCTCACCAAGATAGATAAGGCCAGCGCAGAAACTCTGGCCGCTGCCGAGGCGGACGTGCGCGCAAACAGCAAGAAGACCGAGCTGCACAAGGTCAACGCTCTGCAGCCGATCGACCCGGCTATTTTCCGCGCGCTGATGGCCAGGGCCAAGGACAACCCGATCCTGTAGGAACAGCAAGCGCGGATGCATTGTCCTGCGCGGCGGTTTTGCGCAGGGCAGCTGAACAATAAAGGAGACAACACATGAGTGACGAACTTATAAAGGAAGAAGAGCTCCACGAGGAGCACGACCACGATCACGAAGAGCATGATCACGAGGGCCACGAGCACGGCCACGGGCATCATCACGACCACGACCATGAGGGCCACGAGCACCATCACCATGATCATGAGGGGCACCATCACCACCATGATGACGACTGCGATTGCGGCCACGAGCACCACCATCACCACCATCACGATGACGACTGCGACTGCGGCCACGATCACGACCACGACCACCACCATCACCACCACGAGCACAGCAACATAGAGATCTCCACCCACGAGGACGCCACCATCGCCACCGTCAAGATGGCGCTGGGCACGGACAAGGACGCCGCCAAGGTGCAGCTGAAGAGCTTCATGACCGCTGTCGGCGCGGAGGCGGAAGCCGAAGGCGGCATGGTCGGCCACATCAAGTTCTTCCTGAAGGAGAGCGTGGGCGAGATGTTCTCCATGACCGACCCGGAGGACGAGATCCAGATCAAGCCGGCGGCGCTGCCCGAATACACCGCGGAGGGCGTCTGCATAATCGTCGGGATCAGCCCGGACGCGCTGGAGGACATCGTAAAGCTCCACTACCCCGGAGCGGTATAGCCCGTATTGGGGTGCATGGGAGCGGTATAGCGATTTTTCAGGCCGGCCTTTGACCGGCCTTTTTATAACGGCGCGCCGTGCCGTCAGAAATAATGACAGTTTGCGGCATTATTGCTGCTTCTGGCAACAAAGGAGCGTACGGCGCGGAATTGTTGGTGCCGCTGACAACAAAAGAGCGCACGGCATCGCGGCTTTTACAAGTATTGACCGGTCTGCACCTTGAGCTGAAGGCATGTAACCGGAAATTCGGACTTTCGGAGCAAAAACAAGCTCCAAAGACAACACTTTGCGAAGTTTTGCTCTTTTTTGGGGCAGTATACATGGGTATTCACGGCCGATCCGGATGAGTCGGATGGATTTCTGAGACGAATAGCTTAGGCCAGTAACCACAAATGTTGCAACAGCAACAGATTTGACCCTTGCAGAAACGGAATGCGGCCTGGCAGATCTGCACCTTCTGAGGTGGTGTTGTCTGGGAGCCCCTAAAAGAGGCAAAAAGTCATATTTTTTAATTACACGGCATGCAATGATGACTTCTGCATTCCAAGAAAATGCATAACAGCTCAAATATGCATGTATTGAAGAATAATATGCAAAAACGGCGGCGTCAAGCAGCGAAAGTGCGCCGAATCTGAAAAATAAACTATTACAACGGCGGCGCCAGGTTGCAAGGGGCGCCAGGGCTGCAGAAAATACTGTTGATATCGAGCGCCGGAGCGCAAAGAGGTTGAAATGGCGGGGCAAAATTATCTGAAAATGGAGGAGCAGGCCAGGGCGCTGTTCCTGAAAGAAGACCAGGCGAAGATGATCCGGATCTGGGAGCTGGACGCGGACGAGGACTATCTCTATCCGGTCTATTTTTCCGCGCCCGTGCGCATAGACCGCAGGACTGCCGTGCTGACGTTGCCGGAGGCAGGAGTCACCGGCAGGCCCCTACGCGCGGATGACACCGATCCCTACCACAAGACCGGGCCCACGGTCAACGATTCGCTGGTGCTTTTCGACATTCTGACCAGGGGCGAACTGAAAGAGGGTCCTAATGGCACTAATATTGTGAGGCCAGCGGCTGCGGGGAGCTGGGCGTCGGTCAGCGATCTTGGCGGCGTCATAGGCGCAGGTCACGACCGCACGCTGCGCAACGAGCCCCAGGCGGCAAGGTTTGCGGGTCAGTGCGACAGGCTGGCCAGGGCGTGCGAGGCGCTCGGCGGGGTCCGCGAGAGCAAGGCGGACGTGGGCTACGCCATCCCGGTGTTCCGCGACCTGCGCATTCTGTTCCAGTTCTGGGACGCGGACGACGAATTCCCGGCCAGCATCAAGTATCTGTTCGACCGCAACGCGCTGAGCTTTATGCACTACGAGACGCTGTGGTATCTGATGAACTGCACCTACCGCAGGATCGCGCAGGAGTTCGAAAATGTGTAACTAAAAAGCAGTTGCAGCCAACTCGCAACTGCTTTTTTAATTGAAATTTCAATGGGTCCGGCATCCCGAACCTAAGAACCGTCCCTTGTTACAGGATCTCCTTGGTGAACTTCTCCAGCGGGTTGTCCTGGATCTCCTCTATGCGGCCGGCGTCCACAAGGTGGGCAAGCTGCGGGTCGATTGGCATCTCCGCGGTGTGCGGAATGCCGTACTGCACAGCCAGCTTCTTGATGTGGCTCTCGCCGAACGGGCGGATGATCTTGCCGCAGTCCGGGCACTTGATGTAGCTCATGTTCTCAACAAGGCCGATCACCGGAATATTCATGAGGTTGGCCATCTTCACGGCCTTCTCCACGATCTTGCCGACCAGCTCCTGCGGGCTGGTAACAACAACTATGCCTTCCAGCGGCAGGCTCTGGAACACGGTCAGAGGCACGTCGCCAGTCCCCGGCGGCATGTCGATAAACATCACGTCTTCCTCGTTCCACCAGACCTCGGTCCAGAACTGCTTGATAACGCCCGCGATAACGGGTCCGCGCCAAACGACCGGGTCCGTTTCGTTCTCGATCAGCAGGTTGAGGGACACGACATCGATCCCCAGCCTGGTAACTGCCGGGATGAGGCCGTACTCGCAGGCCACCAGCTGCTCCTTGAGGCCGAAAGCCGTAGGGATGGACGGGCCGGTGATGTCCGCGTCCATGATGGCGGTCTTCTGGCCGGCCTTTGCAGCCGCGCAAGCCATCAGGCCGGTCACCATGCTCTTGCCAACGCCGCCCTTGCCGGAAACGACGCCAAATACTTTTTTAACACTTGAAGCCTGGTTGAGGTACGCCCTCAGGTCCATTTCTTCTCTTTCTCCGCAGCCTTCTACGCCGCAGCTGCTGCAATCATGATCGCAATCTGCCATCAGAAGCCACCTCCTATCATTATAAATATATACACACCAACGCTGAGCGCCATTATGATGGCCATTGCCAGGGCCATGATGCGCACCGCTGTCTGTTTTCTCTGAGCTTTTTTGCTTGCCATTGTAGTTTTTCCTTTGATGATCTGTTTGCCGCGCAGGGCGCAGCTTAGCTCTTAAGGTGCCGCCGCATTATTGCGTAATTCTAGGCTTTCCAGTGCCGCCCGGCGCTACTGCAGCACTCCGGACGTCGGTTCCTTGGGCATTTCCGGGGGCTGGCTGCTGTGCGCAAGGTCCTTGGCCATGGCGCGCAGCATCTGCTCTATCTCCTGCTGGGTAAGACCCGCGGTCTCCACCTTTTCCGCGCTGCTGTCTACGGGCAGGGCGTCGTCCCCGCTCTTGAGGACCTCTATGTCCAGCGTCTTGTGGCCGTCGAACAGCCCCTTAAGGCTGATGGAATAGTCGATCGAGAGCTTGCCCGGGTCCTCGAACACCGGATGGTTGCCGGAGATGTGGTTGGTGAGGATCTCCATGCCGAAGTTGCCGTAGGGGGTGGCGTAGAGGCCCTTCACCCGGCGGCCTGGCTCGAAGATCATCTCCGTGCCGAGCTTGATGTTCTCCCCGGTGCGCTTCATGCGGACCCTGTTGGGGGTGATGGTGAGGCTGGTGGTGCAGCCCTCCATGCCGGAGAGGTCCGTTTCCTCGTACTGGATGAGCGTGGTGGTGCCTTTGCTGTAGAGGCGCCCAACCGTGGTAAATTCAATGCCTTCGTTATCTTTTATTTTCAGTATTATATCTTTCATAGCCGTACTGTATGATCTTTTCCACTATCTCTGAGTAGGAAAGGCCGGTACCCATGAAGAGCATCGGGAACATGCTGATGCTTGTAAAGCCGGGGATCGCATTGATCTCGTTGATGTAGATCTGGTGGGTGTTCCTGTCCATAAGGAAGTCTACCCTTGCAAATCCGCAGCAGCCACAGGCCTTATAGGCGGTCTTTGCGCTTTCGCGGATCTCGTCAGCCTCTGCGGGGGTTATGTCCGCGGGCACGAGAGTCTTGCTCTGCGCGTTGTTGTACTTGGCATCGTAGTCGTAGAAGACTGCGTCCGGGATGATCTCGCCGACGGCGGAGGAGAGGAGCTCCTCGTTGCCCATGACGGCGGTCTCGAGTTCGCGGGCGTCTATGCCCTGCTCCACGACTATGCGGAAGTCGTATTCGGCGGCTTCAAGAAGCGCGGCGCGGAGGCTTTCGGGGCCGGCGACCCTAGTGATTCCAACGGATGAGCCCATGTTGGCGGGCTTTACGAAGAGCGGGTAGGTAAGCTCCTTGTTGATGCGCTCTTCTATGCCCGGACCGATCTTGTCCGCGGTGAGGGCCACGAACGGTGCCTGCTTAAGGCCTGCGTCCGCGAAGATCTCCTTGGCGACGATCTTGTCCATGGTGGTGGAGCAGCCGATAACTCCGCTGCCCGCAAAGGGGATGCCTATAAGCTTCAGCAGGCCCTGGACCGTGCCGTCCTCTCCGTTGGGGCCGTGCAGCACGGGGAAGACGAAGTCGCAGATGCTTTTGAGGCTCTTGCCGCCGGTGCCCAGGAGCGCTATCTGGAAGTGCTCCGGGTGGTTGGCCAGGTCCTCTCTGGCCTTGATCTCCCAGGTGCCGGGGGCGATGTCCTCCAGCGGGCCCTCGTAGAGCAGCCATTCGCCCTGCTTGGTGATGCCTATCGTGATGATGTCGTACTTTTCTTTATCTATGGCTTTGATGACCGAGGTGGCCGACACGCGGCTGACCTCGTGCTCTCCGGACTTTCCGCCGAAGAGGACTGCGATCCTTGTTTTGCTCATGTGAACACCTTTCTGCAATATTTATCAAAATATTATAGCATAAAAGCGCCCCTGTGTATAGTGAACACTGGCGCATCATGGGGACGGTTCTGCCGGTGCATGCATCAGGGGGACGGTTCTCTATGCTGAAAATAGCAAGTGGGAATATTCTCTATGCTGAAAATAGCATAAGGGAGGGTTTCTAAAGCTCTTTTGATCGAGACAGGGCAGAACAGCGCCCATATAACGACAAGGTTTTTGCGATTTCTGTCAGTTTGTTTATTTGAAGGCTTAATAGACAGAAGGTTTTCTCTAAAATTGCTGCTTAAGGTGGATTTGTATTCGTTTCTCCACCGTAATACTGCTGATTTTTTCAAATTGGTCAAGTATATGTGCGGATATTTCTGACAGCCAAGCCATGAACCAGCTTGTTTGACAGAAAACCTTACAAATGGAGCAAAAGAACATAACAAGCTTTCTGTCTTTTCTTCTGATCAAGTGTCAAAAAGACAGAAATGATTTAAAGTTGCTTGAGTAAATAGAGGCAAATGAACACAAACGGCTGGGAGACAGAAATATTGCAGTCATCCCCTGGTATTGGGCTACGCCAGGATCGTGCGGTATGGGCCGTCCGGGCAGAGCGCAAAGTAGGTGGGGCCAGCGCCGCAAAGAAGAGGCTGAGCGGCAGCATCTGCAGGGGTGGCTGCGACGCAAACTGCGGGGCGCGCTATGCCAAAACGCGCCATCAGGCGTTCGGCGGGTGCCTGAAGGTGGTTGCCAAGGAGCGGGCGGAGCTGGGCAAGGTCCTGGCTGCGTGCTGCGGCCAGGAAAGCGCGGATGTCGTAGATGGGACGGCAGTCGTCGGGTGTCAGCTCGGCGTAGACGGCACGGGTCTTGTTGGGGATGGTGCGCTCCGAGAAATAGAGCGCGACCCCGCTGTCGATGGGGCGGACGAACTCCAGGTCCGTGCCGGTGCCGGTGGCGATGGCGGCAGGGTGACCCAGCTGCGCTGCTATGCAGAACGGGATGTCTGAGCCGAGCTTTGCGCCGAGGGGCAGCAGGAGCTGGAGGAGCCGAGCGTCTGCGTCGTTAGGGGATGAAGCCTCTGATGCGTTGATATTGTAAGGCGCATCGTCTATTAACGATGTGACTTTTGTGCAGTGGTCATATGCGGCGTTCTCGCTTGAGCCGGAGCCTGACGCTGCGGGCAGAGTGTCGGCGACATGCCAAAGTTTGCCCAGGCCTACAAGGACGGCGGCGGCGTCGGAGGAGCCTCCGGCGAGGCCTGCGGCGGCGGGAATGTGCTTTTCTATGGAGATGCCAACGCCGAGGATCGCAGACTGTTCTGTAAGTAAGTCCGGGCGGAAGGTCTGGGCCATCAGGAGGGCGGCCTTCCAGGCGAGGTCGGACTCGCCGTACTCGAAGTCCGCGGGGCGGAGGGCGGTCAGTTCAGTTTTGCCACCATCAGCGCGGAGGGCAGTGTTGCCGGGCGTTGCGGTGCAAGGATCGCCAAAAGTCACCGTCACCTCGTCGGCGAGGGAGATGGCCTGCATCAGCATGCTCACCTCGTGGTAGCCGTCGGGGCGGGTGCCAAGGACGTTCAGTATCAGATTTATTTTTGCGTAAGCTTTCAGTTTCATTATCGGATCGGCTCTGCAAAAGCTTTCAGTATATGAGTTTGCTAAGCTTTGGTTTTTAGTTTGGAGCCGCTAGGGCATCAGCGGCGGTTGCTTGTGGCCAGCCGGACGAAGTACCAGATCATGGTGCCGGTAATGACCAGCACGAACAGGATCGTCAGCCAGGGCGGCAGCTTAGCGCCAAGGGTCACGATGATGGTGAGCGCGCTGATAAAGAGCACCGAGGCGGTCTTGACCACCGTCAGCAGGATGCCGGAGAGCCTCAGGGAGAGCGCGTAATTGCGCGAACGCTTGTTTACGCCGGTGTTCCAGGCGCCGGGGAAGAGCTCGGCCGCGGCCATGGGCACAAAGATCAGCAGGTTGAGCACCGGCAGCACCCAGAGCATGCCCTTGCTGCCGTAGCCCGTCACATTGCCGGAGAAGTCGAAGTTGGTGGGGATGCGGTCCGGCAGCTGGCTGTAGCGCAGGATGATTAGCACCAGGCTGGCGATGATGGCCAGCAGGCAGATCACGTTTGTTATGATGCGGATGAGTTTGGTCTTGGTCATGGGGCTGTCCTCCTGTCGGCTTGATTATAGCATCACAGAGCGGCTTGCGTCAAATAAGCCCCGGAGAAGCTCCTGGATCACAAGCAAATAAGCCCCGGGGAGGGTTTAATTCAGGGCGGTTTTGTGTTATTCTAATAAACAAGAGTATAAATTCCGGCCCGGGCGGAAGGCCATGGGCATCACCAGGAGGCAAATATGCATATCAACAGCGAAGTTACCCACGAACATACACACGAGCATACCCACGCAGACGGCGTAACTCACAGCCATCCGCATCAGCACAGCCACGACGAGCTTGGCCACGTGCACGGCAGCGGCGAGGGCCACACTCACACCCACGACGGCAGCACTCACACTCACGGCCACGACCACGTGCACACAGGCGTTGAGGCTCAGCCGGGTCCGGAGCAGACCAAGGCCCTGCTTACCTACATGCTGCACCATAACGAGCACCACGCCGAGGAGCTTGCCGGCATGATGGATTCCCTCCCCGAAGCTGCCCGCGAGAAGCTCTCGCTTGCGATCGGGACCTTTGAGGCGGCCAATGTGCAGCTGAAGGAAGTGCTCGACCTGCTCTAGTCAGGAGGCCGAAATGAGCGAAGAAACAAAGGCAACTGAAAAGCAGTTGCAAAACCAGAAACCCAGCAATATCAACGCCTTTGAGGCGCCGCACACCCACGCGGACGGCACCACCCACACGCACAGCCACGGGGACGCGCCGCACACGCACGTGCACGATCCGGCCGAAAAGAAGCGCCAGCTCAACAGGCTGTCGCGCGCAATCGGCCACATGCAGTACGTCAAGCGCATGATAGAAAACGACGAGGACTGCGCGCAGGTGCTGATCCAGATCTCTGCTATCCAGTCCGCGCTGAACGGGCTGGGCAAGCAGATCATCAGCGAGCACATTACGCACTGCATAACCCACGCTATTGAGGACGGGGACACCAAGGCAATAGAGGAGTTCCAGCACGCGATCGACAAATTCATCTAAAAAAGGTGAAGGAGAACCGTCCCCTATCACACTATCACAAAAAGGTGAAGGAGAACCGTCCCCTATCACAAAAGAGGCCCGAGGGCCTCTTTTGTTATGCTATGTTCTTGCAGGCTACAAGGTCTATGCCGGTGCCGCAGATGTCGGGGACTACTACGTCTCCGATGCGGACCGGGGCCTTAACGGACGCGGCCTCTATGGACTTCATGGCCTCAAAGATGAGCTTCTTTGGAATGGCGTCGGCGGTCTTTACCGGGCAGCGGACCTCGCCGTCGGCAGAGCCGCTTATAGAAACGGTGCTGGTCACAACACGCACCGGATTGGTGACCTCGGCCTTGCCGTAGACCTCGCCCCTCTTGCAGAAGTTGCCGGTAACGGCGTAGTCGTTGGCCTCGTCCACGGTCAGGTGGCATCCCCTGGGGCATACAATGCAAATAAGTTCTTTCATCGTCTTATCCTAAGGAAACGCGTTCCTTTATACCTCCTTTGCTTCCACTGTAAGGCCGTTTTCAGCCTCTCTGAGAAGGCTTTCGGGCACGGTGATGTTCTGCATCTCACCTGGCACCATAAAGGGCTTGCTGAAGCTCTCAAGCTCCTTCTCGCCGCTTTTTACAACGATCTTAGACTTGCCGAACACGCGGCCCACGCGGAAGAAGATCTTTACGTCTCCGGAGAGGGTCTCCAGCGCGATGTGCTGCGGCACGGTGTAGGTGACCCCGCCCGCGGTGGTTACATCTATTACGTGCTCGCGCTCCGGCTGGCCGTTCTTTACGTAGTCGGCGGCGGAAACTGCGGCGCGCTGGGCTTCCTGAGTTACGAAGTCCACAAGGTCGTGCACGTGGAGCACGTTGCCGCAGGCAAACACGCCAGGCATGGAGGTCTCCATGTTCTCGTAAACGTAGGCGCCCTTGGTGCGCGGGTCAAGCGCTATGCCGACGTCTCTGGACAGCTCGTTCTCCGGGATCAGGCCCACGGAAAGCAGCAGAGTGTCGCAGTCGAAGACTATCTCGGAACCCGGAATGGGGTTCTTCTTTTCGTCCACCTTGGACACCACGACCTGCTCCACGCGGCGGTCTCCGCGGATATCGGTAACGGTGTGGGAGAGGTAGAGGGGGATGTCGTAGTCGTTGAGGCACTGCACTATGTTCCTGTTGAGGCCGGAGGAGTACTCGTTGATCTCCACGCAGGCCAGGACCTTTGCGCCCTCCAGGGTAAGGCGGCGTGCCATGATGAGGCCTATGTCTCCGCTTCCGAGGATGACTACGCGGCGGCCGGGAAGGTAGCCGTCGATGTTGACGTACTTCTGGGCGGCGCCGGCGGT
>JAZQIH010000145.1:0-1828 GCA_045541015.1 Anaerovoracaceae bacterium
GTACCTCAAGAAGGCAACAGGCGGCAACTTCGTTGTTATGAACGATGATACCGGCGGCGGCGTAGGCGTTTGCGAAAGCGTACGTACAGCAAAGGATCCATCCCACAACATCGCCATCCTCGGCAGCCAGAACATCAACGCTGTTCAGGCAGGAACCTACAAGTACGACATCCGCAACAATGAGTACTTCACCATCATCGACCGCGTTATCACCGGCGCACACGACAACTTCCTTGTTATCAGCAAGTCCGCTCCGTTCTCTGATTACGACGGATTCGTAAAGTACGCTAAGGAAAACCCCAACAAGGTAAGATTCTGCCAGCAGACAGGCAGCCTCAGCGCTCTTTACGCAAAGATGGTAACTGAGAAGGAAGGCATCGATGTACACTTCCTCGAAGCTTCCACCAACGAAGCTGAGACCAACCTTCTCGGCGGACTCGCAGACGTTGCTATCCTTTCCTTCACCAAGGTAAACGGATACAAGGAAGACGGACGTATACTCCCGCTCCTTTGCATCGGCGAAAAGCGCGATTCTGAATATCCCAATATCAAGTGCTTCGGAGATATAGGTCTTGGCGACAGGATCGCTAAGGGCGGTCAGTTCGTGGTAAGCGGCAAGGGATTCGATCCTGCAATTGCAGCATACATCAACGAAGTTCTCCAGGGCATCACCAAGGACGAGGAATCCGTAACACGCGCTAAGAACTCCGCTAACGTTCTTGTTCCTGTAGGCCAGGCTGAAGCTATCAAGATCTACGGCAACGTCTACAAAATGTACGAAAGTGTAAAGTAGTTTCACACTGAGATCTCTCCCCGCATATCCTGCGGGGAGAGGCTGTATTGTTTTATTGACCCTCATCCCTGCATGCTTGCAGTGGGACACGAAAGGATCACTGACTAATGGAAAATAAAAACATCAACAAAGACCGCATTCTTGGGATAATAATGCTCGTTTTTGCCGGTGTATTTGCCTATCTCACATCTAAGGTAGATACTCTGGAGCTTCAGGGCGATCCCGGTGCAAGGCTTTTCCCGTATACCGGGTGCGCCATAGTGGCTCTTTGTGCTCTTGTACTGATCTTCAAGAAAAACAAAGATAAGTATAAGCCCTACATGACCAAAGAGCAGTGGAAGCGTTTCTGGACAGTTTTCGGAATCTATATCATCAATTTTGTCCTTATGTATCTTGGCGGATACCTGCTGTCCGTTCCTGTAACGCTCTTCCTCAGCTGCATGCTGTTTTCCAAAGGAGCAGGAATACCTCTTTGGAAAAAGATCGTTTATCCTATCGCAGTTACTGCTGCCATTTTCCTTATATACGTAGTGCTCCTGCAGAGCGCTATGCCTTACGGCATCTGGATGTGGCGCATCATCATATAGAAAGGGGAGAAAACGCAAATGATGGCTAGTATTCTTGCATCAATGAAACTCGTCTTTTCTCTTACCGGTATGCTCTACATCCTGGGCGGTTCTATAGCAGGACTCGTTCTGGGCGCTATCCCCGGACTGGGCGGCGGCATGCTTACTATCATATTGCTCCCGCTTACCTACAAGATGGATCCGGGCCTTGCACTGGCACTTCTTATGAGTGTATACATTGGCTCTACATCTGGCGGCTGCATAGGTTCGATACTTCTTGGTATACCGGGCACCCCGTCTTCTCTTGTTACTTGCTGGGACGGCTACGAATTCACTAAGAAAGGTGATCCTGTAAGAGCTCTTTCTGCGGCAGTCGTCTGCAACGCGCTCGGAACCATTCCGGGTCTGGCGCTTGCTATGATCATAAGCCCTGTTATCTCCAGATGGGCAGTTAAGCTTGGTCCCTGGG
>JAZQIH010000146.1:0-11384 GCA_045541015.1 Anaerovoracaceae bacterium
CTGATGGCTCAGCAGGCCGCCAAAGCCGCTCAAAGCGGCTCAAAGAGCGCCAAGTCCGCGGAAGGCACTGTCCAGGTAGGCATGAACTTCGAAAAGATGATGGAGAACATGAAATACGCTGCCATGGAGAACGCTCAGGCATTCGGGACGCCTCAGCCGCAGATATTCGTAAGCTCCAGGACCGCAGAAGGGGACATCCTTGTGATGAGGGCTCACCAGGCTGCAAAGGCCGCCATCAAGAAGGCCGCGCCGCACGTAATGGTTGGTATAACCCTGTCCATGCACGATATCCAGGCCGCGGAAGGCGGAGCAGAAGCCGCAAAGGCCGCCTGGGATGAGGAATTCACCCACTACCTGCCTTACCTGGAAGGGGACGATTTCCTTGGCGTTCAGAACTACACCAGGAGCGTCTACGGCCCGGAAGGCCTGATGCCGGCCCCGGCAGGCGCAGAGCTTACGCAGATGGACTACGAGTTCTACCCCCAGGCTCTGGAAAACGTCATCAGGAAGGTGGCCGAAGGCTTTAAGGGAGACCTTATCGTTACCGAAAACGGCATAGCAACGGCAGATGACAGCCGCCGCTGCGAATTCATAAAGCAGGCGCTTGCAGGCGTTGAACGCTGCACAGAAGACGGAATTACGGTAAAAGGGTACTTCTACTGGAGCCTTATGGACAACTTCGAGTGGCAGAAAGGTTTTGCAATGCAGTTTGGCCTTGTTGCCGTGGACCGCAAGACCATGGAAAGGACCGCAAAACCGAGCCTTGCTCTTCTGGGAAGCCTCACAAAATAGAATTAAAAACAGCCCGCAGCAATGCGGGCTTATTTTTCAGTAGTGTATCACGTTTTCCGCGGCTTTTATCTTTTCGATGACAGGCGCGGCTTCGGAACTTGTAAAGAAACTGTAAGTGCACGGCGGGACAAGGGTTTTTATCTCCCGGGTCCTGCCGTTTTTTATCAGGCTGCGGACCTTGCCGGCGCTTATCGCGGCGCCTTCGCATTCCTTCCTGGGAATGATCCTGCATTGCACGCCGCTTTGGGGCAGCATCTCCGCAAGGACCCTGTTGTAAGCACCGGTAACAACGCTGGATGGCTCGTTTCCTACATAACGTATTTTTATGTCAAGAGCCTCGCATATCCTTACAAAAACGGCTGCATCCAGCTTGGCATGGCTCTTTATTACATCGCCCTCGTCCTTGAGGAAGTAGCTTGGGAAGGTGGCATTGCTTATCATGTAGGGGCCGCTTTCGTGCACGAAAACGTTCTTAAGATGGGCCGTGCCTTCCTTTACAAGGCGCATCCTTACCGCAAAGGGCACCAGGCTGGCGTCCTCGCTGAGCACGAAAATGTGCAGAGCCTTGCAGTTTGCAGCTGCCTGCTCCGCTAGGTACAGGTGGCCGTTGGTAAACGGGTTGGCGTTCATAACTATGGCAGCGCTGCCTTCGCAGGGAGGGCACTCCGCCTTAAGAGCCTGCAGGTAGGACTCGAATCCGTTCCTTTTATTCTCCAGGAACACCAGCTTGCCTTCCACGGTTGCAATGTCGTAGAAGCCCAGATCCCTGAAAAACGGCGCAGAAGAGGCCTTGGTGTACACAAAAACGTGGCTGTTCCCGCGCTGCATCTGCACCTGCATAAGGTGAGACACCAGCTGGTTGGTAAGACCTTCGCCCTGGCGGCTTCCGTCCACAGCAAAGCAGCGCAGAGTGTTGCCAAAGCAGCTGCCTGTTGCTATAACGTTGTAATCGTCGTCGTAGATGGCAGAGATATAGTCCAGGTTGGCGTCCCTTTTAATGCCTTCCTTTTGCAGAAGGGCATCTATCTGGGCCAGAGCCCTGGAATCGTTTTTGCTCACCTGGCTCACGAAGCTCATATCTCAGCCTCCGCCTTTGCCTTCTGCCTCCTGGCCTCGTCCTCTAAAACAGCATCTATAAACACTCTCAGCTGTGGCAGCTGGTAGTAATCCTCCCTGTAAAGAAGGTGGGTCTTTCTTGTAAACGGCGTGCCGTCCGCAAAGAAGCAAGGCTTTACTATGCCCTTAAAGCTGTCCAGGCATATGGACGGCAGCACGGACCAGCCAAGGCCGCGCTCCACCATGGTTATAACTGTCGGGACATCGCTTATCATAAGGTCCGGGACCGCAGGAGCAAGGCCGTTTTCGCTGCGCCACCTTGCCATATCCAGAAGGTGAGCCGGGTCTGTTTCCCTGGTTATGTAATGGAGCTTTGTAAGATCATCGTCCTGGTGCTCCTTGCTAACAACAAGGCAGAGGGACTCCTCGGATATTACGATATCACTGTCTGTCCAGTTGTATTCGCCCCTTACTATAGCTGCGTGGAGAGTGCCCTTGCTCAGATCAGCGTACAGGGAAGGGCTTCTGTGCGCGTTTATCTTTATGTCTACCTTAGGGTACTGCTTCATGAAGCGTTCCAGCACCCAGGGCAGCCTGTAGCGTGCGTAGTTGGAGGATATTCCGATGCTCAGCGTTCCGGAGATCTCCCCGTCCGCGGCGGCCGCTATGCTGCGCACCTTGTCCAGGGATCCTGCTATCTGGTCTATGAAGGGCAGTATCTCCTCCATAAGAGGCGTCATTATAAGGCCGCGTTTTGTGCGCAGAAAAAGGGTCTTCCCAAGCTCTTCTTCTATCTTCTGAAGGCGCTTTGTGGAAGCCGACTGGGTGGTAAACAGGTTCTGCGATGTCTTTGTAAGGTTGAGGGTCTTTGAAAGGTCGCAAAGCAGTTCAAAATCTTTTTCGTCCATGAGCTATTCTCCGTTGAATTTGCTTCTGACTATCTCCAGGAACTTTTCGGCAAAGAGCTTTCTTCTGGAACCGGGTGTGAATATAGCTCCAATGGTCCATTTCATGCCGGTGTCGGAAAGCTTGTATATATCCAAAGGCTGTATAGTGTGCTGGCTCTCGATGGTCCTTTGCGGGACTATAGCTATGCCAAGCCCGCTGGCGGCAAGGCTGGCTGCTGTCTCGTTGGAAGTGGTCTGCATGTATGTATCCGGCTCTATCCCGTAGTACTTAAACAGCAGATCTATAGAGGTGCGTATGCCGTAGCCCTGTTTAAGAAGTATGAATCTTTCGTCTTTAAGGGCCGGCAGGTCCGCAACTTTCCGGCCCTGGCTGTTCAAATGCCACGAGCCTTCGGGCAGGTATCCCTGAGCGCTCACAAGGAAGATCTCTTCCTCGTATACAGGCTCGCATTTAAGGTCGGATACGCGCTCCGTAATGGGAAGAAGGGCAAAGTCCACGCGCCCTTTGAGCACGTCGTCCCTAAGGCCGTCTGTGTTGCGCTCCGATGTGCGTATCCTGACATTCGGGTATTTTGCGGTGAATTCAGGCAGCACGCGCGGCAGCAGGTGGGCCGCTCTTCCTGTCGGAAGGCCTATTGAAAGCTCTCCCTTGTTTCCGGAGGATATCTCGGAGAGCTCGTCCCTTAGCATATCGTTGAGCTCCACCATCTTTTTTATGGTGTCAACATACAGCCTTCCTTCGTAGGTGAGGCTGATGGGGTTGGTGCTCCTGTCGAAGATGGTAAACCCTTCTTCGGATTCGACTCTTGCTATGAAACGGCTCAGGGCAGGCTGAGTCATGTAGAGCTCTTCGGCTGCCTTGGTTATGTTTCCGGTCTGAGCAACTTTCAGTATGTAATTGAACTTCTGAAGATCCATTGTGCTTTTCCTGTGATGAGCATGATACAACACTTAAATTTTAAACCTTATGTGACGTTTTGTAAATATCAATGAGCTTTGAGCCCTTGATGTTATGGGCTCTATGACTATTCAGGCATTTCACAGAGCCGGGCTTCAGAGGGTATAATTGCAGCATAAATACCATATCATCGGGCGCAGCGTATCTAAAAGGAGAACAGAGATGGCAGACAGAGCAGAACAGATAAGGGCAGCAAAAGAGAGGTTCGCGCAGCTTCTGGAAGGCGAGCTGGACCGCATAGAACTCATGAAAAAAGACACGGAAGTAACAGACTTTTCCAAGCTGGATCACATAGTCGTAGGCATACTCCCCGGAGACGGCATAGGTCCCATAATAATGGAGCAGGCTCTGAGGGTGGTAAAGGAGCTGATGGCTCCGGAATTGGCGTCCGGAAAGGTGGAGCTTCGCATAATAGAGGGCATGACCATAGAAAACCGCGTGGCAAGGATGGAGTCTCTTCCGCCGGAGGTCTTTGAGGAGTGCAAGAAGTGCAATGTGCTTGTAAAAGGGCCTTTCGTAACGCCTCGAGCAGGAGACGGGCTTCCTAACCTTGTAAGCGCAAACTCGCTTTTAAGGCGCGGCCTCAACCTTTTTGCGGCAGTGCGCCCCGTGCGCATTCCGGAAAAGGGCATAGACTGGACCTTCTTCCGCGAAAACATAGAAGGCGAATACATACTTGGCAACAAAGGCATACAGGTAAACGAAGATCTTGCTGTGGACTTCAAGGTCCTTACGGCTCAGGGCGGGGAGAGGATAGCCCGTGCTGCCTTTGAGTTTGCCAGAAAGAACGGAAAGCACAACGTAACTATAGTTACCAAGGCAAATATAGTAAAGCTGGTGGACGGCAACTTTATTAAGGCTGTGCGCAAGGTCGGAGAAGAGTATCCGGAGATCGAGATCCAGGAGCGCCTGGTGGACGCCATGGCGGCCAAGATGCTGGACCCGGAGTTCAACAAGGGCATAGAGGTGATAGTCCTGCCCAACCTCTACGGAGATATTATCACGGATATAGCGGCGGAGCACCAGGGAGGCCTTGGAACGGCAAGCTCTTCGAATATAGGCAACAAGTACGCGCTGTTCGAGGCCATACACGGCACGGCGCCTTATCTGATCTCCCATGGGCGAGGGGAGTACGCAGATCCGAGCTCTCTGATACGCGCCATGGGCGAGATGATGGCCCACATAGGCTATGCAGACAGGAAGGAAAAACTCTTTAAGGCGCTGGATATCTGCACAGTTACAGAAAGAAAGGTGGTAGTCACCACCCAGAAGGAAGATGCTTCCGCGGCGGAATTCACGGATTACCTGCTGGAAACGCTGCGCAAGCTTTAAGGAGAGTTTCATGAATCTTGTTCAGAAGATAATAAGTTCCCACCTGGCAAAGCCTTCGGACATGAAGCCGGGCGAGGAGATATACATTAAAGTTGACCATACCATTACGCACGATATAAACGCGGTAATGACTTACCTGGCATTTGAGGCGCTGGGGCTG
Organism: Anaerovoracaceae bacterium; assembly: GCA_045541015.1. Classification (GTDB taxonomy): domain Bacteria; phylum Bacillota; class Clostridia; order Peptostreptococcales; family Anaerovoracaceae; genus RUG13409. The sequence continues at coordinate 5,207 of JAZQIH010000146.1, forward strand.
CCCAGGGTAAGGACGGAGTGCAGCGTAAGCTACCTGGATCATAACCTTCTTTACATAAATACCAATACTCCGGACGACCACATCTACCTGCAGTCCGCTGCTAAAAAGTACGGAGTATGGGTGTCCAGGCCGGGCAACGGGATATGCCATACTGTGCAGCTGGCAAGGTTTTCAAAGCCCGGAAAGGTCCTGATGGGCGGGGACAGTCATACCCCGTCCTGCGGGGCTGTGGGCATGCTTGCGATAGGCGTTGGCGGCATGGATATAGCAACGGCTATGACAGGAGTCCCCATGCGCCTTACCATGCCCAAGGTGGTAAAGGTGAACCTTACGGGAAGGCTCAGGCCGGACGTGAATCCCAAGGAAGTAATACTGGAGATGCTGCGCAGGGTAACCATAAAGGGCGGCCTTGGCAAAGCTTACGAATACGTAGGGCCGGGCGCGCTTACGCTTTCCGTTCCGGACCGCATGACTATAACAAACATGGGGGCCGAGATGGGTGCAACAACATCCATATTCCCGGCAGATGATGTGGTGAGGGACTTTTTCCGCGCTCAGGGAAGGGAAGCCGACTTTACGGAGCTTCTTCCGGATCCGGACGCCTCTTACGACGAGGAGATGGAGCTTGATCTTTCAAGTCTTGAGCCTATGATGGCCTGTCCTTCGCAGCCGGACAACGTGCGCCCTGTAAAGGATATAGAGCAGGACAAGGTTAGGCAGGTGTTCATAGGATCCTGCACCAATTCCAGCTACACGGATATCGCTAAGGCGGCGCTGGTGCTTAAAGGGCGCCACGTGCACGAAGACGTGAGCTGCACGGTAGGCATTGCGTCAAAGCAGATCTACAAGGCTCTGCTAAGGGACGGCTACATAGACATGCTGCTGGATGCAGGGGCAAGGCTTTTGGAGTTTGCCTGCGGGCCGTGCTGCGCTATAGGGCAGACCCCGCCCACAGACGGCGTAGCTGTAAGGACCTCCAACAGGAACTTCCCGGGGCGTTCGGGCAGCCTTTCCGCTAAAGTTTATCTGGCAAGCCCCGAGACCGCTGCGGCCTGCGCTGTAACAGGAGGCTTTGCCACTGCAAAAGACGTGCTTGGCGCGGATACCTGGGCACTTTCCAAGGTGCAGGAACCTGAGCTTTTCCCTGTGGACGATTCCATGCTCATAAAGCCTCTGCCTGCGGAAGAAGCCGCAAAGGTGGAGATAGTAAAAGGCCCCAACATAGCCTATCTTCCGGTGCCGGAGGTGCCGGGGGAGGAGCTTTCGGCCAAGGTGAGCCTTAAGGCCAGGGACAACGTCTCCACGGACGACATAACCCCTGCCAGCGCGGAGTTCTCCTCCATGCGCTCCAATATTCCGCTCATGAGCAAGTACTGCTACCATCGCTACGACCCGGAATTTGCGGAAAGGGCAAAGGCACTTGGAAAGAGCATCATCATAGGCGGAGAGAACTACGGCCAGGGCTCCTCCAGGGAACATGCGGCTATCAATCCCATGTTTCTTGGCGTAAAATGCGTTATAGCAAAGAGCATAGCAAGGATACACAAAGGCAACCTTATAAACCACGGAATAATACCAATGCTTTTCGAGGATAAAGCAGATTATGAAAGGGTTCAGCAGGGGGACGAGCTGCGTATCCCGCAGCTAAGATCACAGATAGAGCAAAGGTCGGTCACAGTGGAAGACGTGACTGCCGGCTTCACATTTAAAGTAAGGCTCGAGCTTTCCGACAGGGAGGCCGAGACCGTGCTTGCCGGCGGCCAGCTGAGGCTGCTTAAGAAACAGCTTGCGGAAACGGAAGGAAAGAATGCGTAAGTTCAGAACAGTTTTTATGAGAGGCGGCACCAGCAAGGGCTGTATGTTCCGCCTGGAAGACCTGCCGCAAGACAGGTCGGAATGGGACAGCATATTCCTGCAGACTATGGGGTCTCCGGATCCTAAGCAGATAGACGGCCTTGGCGGGTGCGTGTCCTCCAACAACAAAATAGTGGTGGTCTGGAAGAGCGCCGATCCCAAGGCGGATATTGAGTATCTTGTGGGCCAGGTGATAGTAGGCAAGAGTCAGGTAGACTACAAGTCCAACTGCGGAAACATGACTGCCGCGGTGGGGCCTTTTGCTGTAGAAGAGGGCCTGGTGGATATCGCGGAGCCTATAACGACTGTAAGGCTGCTCAACAGGAACACGGATAAGTACATAAACGTGAGCGTGCCAATAGATCCGCAGACGCACAGTTTTGCGCAGGAAGGGGACTGCAGCATAGCCGGCGTGGACGGGACAGCCGCGGAGCTGAGGGTCAGCTTCCTGGATCCGGCAGGTTCCAAGACCGGAAAGCTGCTCCCGACAGGGCGTCCTCTGGACGTGCTGGATATAGCGGGGCTCGGGAAGATAGAGGCGAGCATCATAGATGTTTCTAACCCGCTGGTGATGGTGCGCGCGGAGGATATTGGCCTTAAGGGCACGGAGCTTCCGGAGGAGATCAATTCCGACGCCATGGCCTGCGACCTTCTGGAGAAGATCAGGGGCACAGCCTGCGTCATGATGGGCTTTGCGAAAGATCTTAAAGACGCGTCCGAAAGCCAGCCGGGTGTGCCCAAGGTTGGCGTATTTACAGGGCCTGCGGGCTTTGACAGCCTGGAAGGCGGCAGCGTGGAAGCCGGCCGGATGGATATCTGCGTAAGGGTAATGTCCGTGTTCAAGTGTCACAAGGCCTGCCCGCTTACCGCAGCCAATGCTATTTCCGTTATGAGCCGCATGAAAGGCAGCGTAATAGAAAAGAGCCTCGGCGCACTTGGCGGCGAGACTGTAAGGATAGGACATCCCAGCGGGGTCATGACTATGATCCCGGATATAAGGGAAGAGGGCGGTAAGCTTTCAGTTCCGGCTGTAGCTGTTCAGAGGACAGCCCGCCGCATAATGGAAGGGACCCTTTACATAAGAAATTAAAAGAAGTTTTCGGCGTTGTTATAGCAGATGTCTTCTACTATCTTTCCGAGTGTTTCGTAGTCTGCGGGGTATTCTCCGGAGGCTACCAGCTCGCCCAGCCTTGCGCAGAGTATCCTGCGGTAGTATTCGTGGCGTGGGAAGGATGTGAAGCTCCTGGAATCCGTGAGCATTCCTACAGAAGCTGCCAGCTGGCCCTGCTCCATGAGCTCGTCCAGCTGTTTTCTTATGCCGCGGATGTGGTCATTGAACCACCAGGCGGCTCCGAACTGCACCTTCGGCGCAAAGTTTCCGGCCATGGTGCACAGCTTAGCGTTGTCCGCCGGGTCCAGGCAGTAGAGTATGGTCCTTGGCAGCAGGTCTCTTTCCTCCAGCTCTCCAAGAAAACGCGAGAGCGCAAAGGGGTCCGTGGTGACGCCTACGCTGTCTGCACCTGCGTCCGGTCCGTAGTTTGCCATGAGGCTTGGCACGTTGTTTCTGATTGGCCCAAGGTGCATCTGCATTACTATTCCGTGCTTAGCGTAGAGCTCGCCCAGAAGGTGGATGCGGTCCGAGAATCCCGGCTCTTCGTCGTAGTAGGGGAAGGCCTCAAATCCGTGGTCCGAACCCTTGCATCCGTTCTCGCAGAAGTACTCCAGGGACTTTTCCAGGGCAGCATTGATGCTTCCTGCCTTTACAGCCTGGCAGAGCTTTGCGTCAGCCTGAACGTTGTTCCAGAGGTACTTGTCCGGCCTGAAGGAGGGCAGCACCTTAAAGGGTATGGTGCTGTCTTCGCGTATCTTTTTGTGCCAGAAGAGGTCGTCCGCCGGGTCGTCCGTGGTGCAGAGGACCTTAACATTCATCTTTTCAAGAAGGCTTACGGTGTCATAGCCGGGGCCTTCCATCATCTGTTTTGTCTGGTCCCAGATGGCTTTAGCCGTGTAAGGTGACAGAATTTCTGTTATGTTGAAGTACCTTTGCAGCTCCAGGTGAGTCCAGTGGAAGAGGGGGCTTCCCACAAGCTTTGGAACGGTCTCGGCCCACTTGAGGAATTTCTCGTAGGCGGGGGCATCGCCGGTTACGTATTTCTCATCCACGCCGTTTGCTCTCATGGCTCTCCACTTGTAGTGGTCGCCCTCCAGCCACAGCTCGGTAAGATCGTGGAACTTCCTGTGCTCAGCTATGTCCTTTGGGGACAGGTGGTTGTGGAAGTCGTAGATCGGCATCTTCTCCGCGTGCTCGTGGTAAAGCACCCTTGCCGCCTCAGTACCCAGTAAAAAATCCTTATCCATAAAACTCATCAGATATACCTCAATTATTTGTGATCATTCTATTTTTGCAGCCGGATCCGGGGCTCATGCGCTATCTTCAGCCCGCTGCGCGGCTTCACGCTAAGCCTCAGCTTCCGTCTGACGAAGCCTCCTACCGTCGGCTTCTTTCCGCCGTCATTGAGTCTCGACTACCGCTACGCAAGCGCTTCGAAAGCGCATGAGAAGCCCCATAATCCGGCTAATAGCGGCGCGTGCGAGGACTTAGAGCTGAAGACAGCAGATGGACTTGAGTAGCATTTAAAACCTGTCTTTTGCGATCCAGAGGCCGAGAGCTGGGTTGGGGATGTAGTAGACTTGCTCACCATCTACGGTGTTGTAGCCGTAGGAAAGCTTTGCGGGGTCGTACTTGGCCGCCGTCTCGTCGTAGTCCGCAGCCTTAAAGCCAACGCTTTCGATCTCTTCCTTGCTGATGTTCTTGACAGCGTAGGTTATGGTAAAGCGTCCGTCGGAGGAGCCGTGTATCATGTGCGCCGCTGCACCCATGTTGTCCCTAAGGTCCTGATTTTCAGGCTTTTCGAACTCTTCGAGGGTGTGGAGCCTGCCGCGGTAGCCGTACTTTCGGATAAGCCTGTCTACCTCCGTGTCCTCGCCGAAGCGCTCAACGCCGGGCGCCAGGATGATAAGCTCGCCTTCGTCTGCCATCATCATGCGGGTGCGGTAAACAGCCTTGTTTCCAAGCCAGGTGCTCTTGAACTCGGACGGATCCAGGTAAACTACGCATTTTTTAATGCTTTTCTCAACGAAATCAATGTTCTTTTCCTGGGCCAGCTCCACAGCTTTGGTAAGGCACTCGCGTCCTTCGCCTATAAACAGGCCGTGGGTAACGATCTCGCCCTTGGGCGCAGTTGTAACGGTTAGGGCAAAGAGTATGGGCCTTTCCGCAAGGAAGTGCTCCATGCCGTAGTCGAAGAGCTTGCGGACGGGTGTGTGGTCGCGACCCATCATGCGCTCCATGCCGTACACGGCGCCTATCATGTGGGACTTGTTGATCATATCGCTGCCGCCCACGCCTACGAAAAGGTTCTTGGCGTGGTTGCTCATGCCTATGACCTCGTGAGGCACCACCTGGCCCGGGGAGATTATCATGTCGTAGCCCGGATCCATTACCAGGCGGTTGATCTCAGCGTTTACAGGCTCCTTCCAGAGGCCGTCCGTGATGCTGCTGATATAGGCGGCCGGGATCTCTCCGAGCTTCATAACGCCGTTCCTCCAGTCGTGGACCAGGAATGCGTCGTGGGGGATGTCCCCGAACATCTTATCCAGCTGATCTGCGCTCATGGCCTCGTGAGTGCCGAGCGCCGGCATGATGTCCACATGCACGCCGATCTTTGTGAGCGCGTGCCAGCACACATTGGTTATAAAACCGGCTCCGGAGTGGTAGCGGGTAAAGTCCGGAGGCAAGATCAGAGCCTTTTTGAATTTCCTGCCAAGGCCTGCCAGCTCCTGCTTTCTGTATTCTATTGCCGCTGTCATGGCCGCGGTTATTTCTTTTTGGGAAAGCCCGCTTTCAGTCTCGGCCTTAAGATAAAGTTCCATTGTTATCTCCGTGTATTTGCGATATAGGGGACGGTTCTCCTTCATGTTTTGTTAATATTTTACAATTCGTGAAGGAGAACCGTCCCCCTTAATCTCTTTGATCGTTATACGCCGCTGTAGGCAGAGAATCCGCCGTCTATGGGCAGAGTCACGCCAGTTATGAAGCTTGCTGCCTCGTTGTTGAGGAGGAAGAGCACTGCGCCGGCAAGCTCTTTTTCGCTGTCTCCGAAACGTCCCATGGGTGTTGCCGCAAGTATCTTGCCTGTGCGGGCAGTGGGTGTGCCGTCTTCGTTAAAGAGCAGGGCCTTGTTCTGCTGTGTGGCAAAGAAGCCCGGCGCTATAGCGTTAACGCGTATGCCCACCTTGGAGAAGTGCACCGCCAGCCACTGGG
>JAZQIH010000147.1:0-4506 GCA_045541015.1 Anaerovoracaceae bacterium
GTAAACGACGTGGCAGTTGCTCTGCTGCTTGCCTAAGCTATCTGTCCACTATGGATCCGTCCTCGTGGAGGTGTATGCCTCCGAATTCGCCCTCGAACGGGAAGACCTTGTCTATATCGTCTATAAGCTCCACGCCAAGGCCCGGGCCTTCGGGAACCTTAACGTAACCGTTTTCTATAACGAAAGGCTCCTTCATTTCCTTATCCAGCCTGCACACGCCGTTTGCCATGGGGTACTCCTGGATCTCGAAGTTTGGTATAACAGCATCCAGCTGCAGGCAGGCCGCCGTGGAGATGGGTCCGAGCGGGTTGTGCGGTATAACGTAAACGCCGCGCTGCTCCGCCTCTGCAGCTATCTTCTTTCCGGCGGTAATTCCGCCGCACACGCACATATCCGGCCTTATGTAGCGGACCTTGGTGGTAGTAACCAGGGAATCGAACTCCATGGGGTTAATGAACCTCTCGCCTGTTGCAACAGGTACCTCGCAGAGATCTATAACGTTCCTCATGGCTTCCAGGTTATCTGGAATGGGGTCTTCGAAGAAATGCGGCCTGTAGGGAGCAACTACCCTTCCAAGCTCTATAGCCTCCGCGGGGCGCAGGCCTCTGTGGTTCTCTATGGAAAGGTCCACATCCCAGCCAACAGCCTCTCTTACGGCCTTCATCATTGCGGTAACTCTGTTCACAACAGCGGTAAAGCCCTCGCTTGCGGGAGCCTTAGCCCTGGGGTTGTGTATGGAAAAGCGCAGAGCGCTGTAGCCCTCGTTCTTGAGCTTGAGCGCAGCATCAGCAAGTGCCGCAGGATCGTTTCCGCGCGCGTTAACGTATATCCTGATCTTGTTTCTGGTCTTGCCGCCGAGCAGCTCGTACACGGGAACGCCAAGAGCCTTGCCCTTAAGATCCCAGAGCGCAATGTCTATACCGGACACCGCGGACTGAACTATGGAGCCTCTGAAATGCAGGTTCCTTGTGAGCGCGTTGTAGATGTATTCTATGCGCATGGGGTCCTCGCCAACGAGCAGCTTTTCCATCTGCCTTAGCGCATCAGCAGTAGCGGTCTGGTAGCCCCAGCAACCGCACTCGCCTACGCCTGTAAGCCCTGCGTCTGTATGTACTTTAACGAAAAGATATCTTCTTCCAGCAAGTATAGGTTCTATTCCTGTGATCTTCATAAAAAAACCTCCGTCCATGTATATTTGCAAATACATTATACGACGAAGGTTATCATTAACAGAAATTGCTATATTCTGTCGGTCAATATTTTTTACCTATATCATTTCCAGCAGCTTAAGCTGTCCGGATCCAGGCCAATGTCCGCGGCCCTGAACTGCGGATCTGCCCCTGCGCGCTTCTGCTCCTCGTAGTTTTTAAGGGCTTTATACGCAGTGCTGAACAGAATAAAGCAGCAAGGCAGGTTTATCATGGTCATTAAGCCCATGCTAATATCTGCGGCCGCCCAGGCAGCGTCCATCGGAATGATGGCGCCGACAAAAATGATCAACACACAGAGTATGTAGAAAGCGTTTTTAAACAGCTTGCCGGGGTTCTTTTTGCCGTTGAGGTAGATCAGAGCGTTGTCCACGTAGTAGAGGTTTCCAAGCAGGGTCGTAAAGGCGAACAGTACCATGGCAGCGGTAACGAATACCGGGCCGGAGGAGCCGAACACCGTTGCAAGCGCGTTCTGCACGTAGGGAGTTCCGTTGATCTCCGCAGTTATCTCTATGCCAGAGCTTAAGCACATCAGCGCCGTAGCCGTGCAGAGCAGCATCGTATCTATATACACGGAGACCGTCTGCACAAGGCCCTGCTTTACCGGGTGCGATACCTCCGCCGATGCCGACGCGTTAGGCGCAGAGCCCACGCCGGCCTCGTTGGAATAAAGGCCCCTCTTTATGCCGTAGATAAGGCAGGAGCCGGACACCCCTCCGAAAATGGCCTTAAAATCGAAAGCGTCCTTGAATATCATAACGAACATTTGCGGAACGTTCTTGATGTTTACAGCTATAACCACAAGGGCAATTATAACGTAGGACACTCCCATGACAGGCACCAGCAGCTCAGTAAGGCGCACTATCTTGCCGCCCCCGCTGAGCACGCAGTACCCCACCAGCACGGCAAGGATGGCACCGACTATAACAGGCGTGGTCTTTGCGTCGTAGAAGCTGTAGGCCGCAAAGGTGGACTGCAAGTTGTAGGAGCACAACAGGTTGAAGCCCACCGCGTATGTAAGGATAAGGAATATGCAGAAAAGAACAGAAAGCCAGGGCGCCTTAAGGGCCTGCTCTATGTAGTAAGCAGGGCCGCCGTAGCAGCTGCCGTCCTTGTTTTTGCGCTTGTAGATCTGGGCCAGGGTGCTTTCCACAAAGGCCGATGCCGCACCTATTATGCACATCACCCACATCCAGAAGACCGCTCCGGGGCCGCCCAGGCATATGGCTGTGGACACGCCGACTATGTTGCCCGTGCCCACCCTGGACGCCGTGGATACCATTAGGGCCTGGAAAGACGACACATGAGCCTTGTCCGCGGGCTTTTCCATTATCAGTTTGCAGGATTCCCCAAGCAGCCTTAGCTGTACGAACCTCGTCCTGAATGTAAAGTAGAACCCTGCCACAGCCATGATGATTATCAACACCGGATAATACATTATGTCGTCTATTGTTTTAAGAATGTCTAAGAACATGGCGGCCTCCGGATCAGCTTGTATTCAGTGGTCTTTGAGTACGACGATTCATCGCTTGAGCGGGATTCGTGCTCGTAAGTCCTTCCGGCCTTGCTGCCGTCTGTAAAGAGTATCCCGTATTCTTCGTCCCGGTAGACCAAAAGACCCATACCGGTATGGAGCTGTGTGTTTACCAGTGCCCCGGCAAAGTGTCCGTCCTTTATTATTACTGCGCGCTTGTAGAAATCTTCGATCTCCCTGCTGCTGTACCAGCTTGACCTGTCGTCATTGTGCCAGTAGAGCGTTTCTTCTTCCTCGGTTTCCGCGACCAGGACCCACTCGCGGGCTTCTTTGAGGATAGTTTCCCGCTGCCCGAAGGGCACATAGACCTCCTTAAGGGCGATGTCCCAGGCTGTCAGATCGGAGCTTTCAGCATCCGGGACGATCTCGTAGCAGCGCTCCGGCTGCCAGCCGCGGCTCTCCGCCCAGAAAGGTATGGGGCCGAACAGCTCGTTCCAGTCGTCAAAGTCCTTTAAAAACGACTGATACTCTTCCTCTGTCATAGGCCGGGGTTCTTCTTTTGCTAAGGCCAGCTCGTTTTCGTGCAGCTGCTGCGCGAACTGGCGGCGCTGTGCTGCGCTTTCCGCCCAGTACGTCAGGTAAAGGGAGGCAAGAAGCTCATTTGCCGCGCCAGACTCTACCGGCTCTGCGCTCGATGCTTCCATGGCGTCGGCCGGCTCTGCGTCCGGCACCATGGAGCTTTTGGCATAGTCCAGAAACTTTTCAGGAAGGCGGTCATAGAGGGAAGCCTCCAAATTGCTTATCACCACCCACAGATCGTTATATTCGTTGCCTTTCATACCCTTGCTCCTCGAGCTCACTTTTTATAATTATACAACAATATGTATAAATCAATCAATATCATCTTATCTAGGGTACGGCAGAAACTGAAAAAACGCCTTGCCCGGAGCACGGCGGGAATATTTTATTCCAGCAATGGATCACGACATGAATATGCACCGGTTAACACAGCCCGAATATCGGCCATTAAATGAACACAAATGCCTCTTTCAAAAAACGGGGATCCCAAGGGGTCTGGCATCTACTCATTCGACAAAGTAACCAACACCGTCGATCTCTACTGCGTACGGCAAGGACAGGTCATAGATAAAACCTGCGTAATCATACCTGGGCCCCTCCTCCTGCCATTCTGTCTGGACGAATACAGTATTATACGCGTCTTTAATATTTAGCTTTTCAAGATCGATCGATGAGATATTCACATAATAGTCATTGCTTCCGGCAATTTTGCTGATAATGACCCAATACTTTGCGTTTCCGCCAGAGATCAGTACCTCGTTCCTGATTGTTTTTCGGCCAAAAAGCGATCCTCTGAGTTTTATACCCTGATCATCTTTCTGAAGTATATGCACCTGACTGCTTCTGTAATCATCTTTGATCGTTTCCACATAGACCGTTTCATTTCCTTCGACTACGGTTCTGATCTTCCCTGCGCCTAAATACTCACAGGCCGAGCTCACATCCGGAAACGTTACAAACAAGTTCTCGACCGGAAACAATTCGATGACCACCACTATAGCAAGGATGGCTAAAGCCCCCAACGATCTGACTTTGCGCGATCTGTTCCTGCCCCATACGATTAATGCAACTATTAGGGGAAGAATAATGACCCCTCTTACGATACCAGCCATATTGATCTACCTGATGTGACCTCTCAAACCCGCTGCTTTCATTTCAGCTAATATAAGATTATCAAAAACCCCTTGGAATTCCAAGGGGCTGACGTGGAGCTACTGACCAGAGTCGAACTGGTGACCTCATCCT
>JAZQIH010000148.1:0-2557 GCA_045541015.1 Anaerovoracaceae bacterium
GATAGGGTGCGGCTGAGCGAATAGGGGGCCTTGGGATGACTAAAAACAAAACGCTTTGGCAGGCGGTAAAATTTATGCTGGTGAGTTTGCTGGCGTCGGCTATACAGCTGCTGCTGGTGAATGTGCTGTATTTTGGCATGAAAGGCTGGACAGCGCCGCTGCCGGACTTTCTGGCGGGGATCTTCTCCGAGCAGACCATGGGGGCGGGGCACAGCAACTGGGGCTACGTGCTGCCGTTCTTCCTTTCTAACCTGGTTGCAAATATAGTTGCATATATTCAGAACAAAAAGCGCACCTTCAAATCGGATGCGCCTAAGAAAAACTTCGTTATTTATCTGGTGGTGCTGTTCTGCCTGATCCTTTTCTCCACCTGGCTGCAGGGCGTGGTGGCAGGAAAGCTTCTGGCTGCACAGAGCGAGTTCTGGCGGAACCTTGCGCCCACCATCGCAATGTCCTGCGCAGGCATGCTGCAGATGCTGGTGCTCTTCCCGCTGGAAAAGTTCGTGCTGCTGAAAGAGAAGAAATGATAATTCGGGACCGTCCCCAATTGTTATTTCAGGAACTCGTCTGCGGCCTCTATTATGGCGTCCACGGATGCCAGGGCGCCCTTGCCCAGGTCTCCGCAGGCCAGCAGGGCCTCGCGCGGCTCAACAAAAGTAAAGCCCAGATCTTTTAAAGTCTGTATATTGCGCTGAGTTATCGGATTTTCGTACATATTGGTGTTCATGGCCGGGCAGATTATGACCGGCTTGTTTATGAACGCGCAGAGCACGGTGGTGAGCATGTCATCTGCAATACCAGCCGCCGCTTTTGCTATAAAATTAGCGGTTGCCGGGGCTATCAGCATCAGGTCCGCCTGCTTTGCCAGGGAAATGTGCTGCACCTCGGAGGGCTTGTATTCGTCGAACATGTCCGTGTGGACCTTGTTTTTCGTAAGGGTCTGCAGCGTCAGCGGTGTAATGAGCTTGGTTGCAGCGTCTGTCATAACAACGTGCACGGAGTGCCCCTGCTTGGTAAGGGTGTTGGCTATGTCCGCCGCTTTGTAGGCGGCAATGCTTCCGGTGACCCCCAGTATAATGTGCTTCATTTTTCTGCCTTTCTGCTATTTGCTCCACTTTGCGGAAACGGCCCTGGCAATGCCTTCGGCTATGGCCGGCTTGCCCACGAAGGTCTGCACTCCGCCGTCTTTATCCATAAGGTATCCTGTGTGCTTGCCGGCTTTTACGGTGGTGTAATCGTTGGCCAGGACAAAATCGCAGTCGTTCTTCTTCATCAGGCGCTGAGCCACGGACATCAGCTCCTCGTGCGCAACGTCGTCCAGGAGTTTGAAGCCCACCAGGATGGTTTCCGGCGCCAGCCTCTTTACCTCCGGGATGACCTTTGGCGTGGGCTTAAGGAAGATGACCGGGTTGCCCGCGCTGGACGGGATCTTGTTGTAGAGGTCCCGAAGGTCGAACTCCGCCGACGCGTCCAGAAGCTGCTGCTCGGAGATGACGGTCTGGCTGCCTGTGGCTTTGTCCACGATGGCCGGCAGGTCCGCGGACTTTACGACGGACTGCACGCAGTAGTCGGACACCGCCATGCTGTGGATTATAGCGTCCGGCTTGTCTTCCGTGAGGCACCTGCGCATGGTGTCCAGCAGGCGCTGGGTGTAGGCTGCCTCTATGCACTCGGCTTTGGGCGTTTTGGGGAGCACCGCGCCGCGTCCGTGGACGTAGATGATGCGCTCCACCTGCGGATCGGCCGCGAAAGCGTCCGCGATCAGGCTGCCCAGGGCGCCTGTGCCGGTGTTTGTGATGCTTCTGATGTTGTCGATGGGCTCGGCGGTACCGCCAGCCGTTACAAGTACTGTTCTTTTCTTTTTATCCATGATGTGCACTTCTGTTCTGAGCCTCGGCGGCATACGGAAGGCCGCCGTTCCTCAATACTCGAATATAGCAGAAAACCCGCATTATTTCAAGGGTCTGCTGCATCCGGAGACGGGTTCACACAAAACTCATCAACTGTGTGGTGCTCTTCGGTTGACTCGGCCTGCGCCTAGAGGGTACAATAGACGCGAGGGGATCAACTGAGAAAGGAGAAACCATGAACGTAGCATTCTTTTTGACGCTCAGGCAGAACGTCACTTGCATAAATGTCAATTCTACGGTGCGCCAGGCGCTCGAGACCATGAAAAAACACGGCTACACAGCCGTGCCTGTGGTAACGGACGACAACAAATACCTGGGCACCGTAAGCGAGGGTGACTTCCTCTGGTTCATCGTGAAGATGCGCCGGGGCGAGGCTGCGCCGCGCGAGATAGACATCCGGGACCTTGAGGCCATAAAAATAACGGATATCCTGCGAAAAGACCGCAATCCATCCGTGCCGATCACTGCAACTATAGAACAGTTGCTGACGCGCGCCATGAATCAGAACTTCATTCCGGTGACGGACGACCTGGGCTCCTTGGTGGGCATAGTCACCCGCAAGACCATAATCAAGTACTGCACCGAAAACGGCGTGCCAGTGAAATAGCTTGCAAACTTAGGGACGGTTCGGCATCAGGGGGACGGTT
>JAZQIH010000149.1:0-6101 GCA_045541015.1 Anaerovoracaceae bacterium
GACAAGATACGCATAAACCCCGGCAACATAGGCTCTGAAGACCGAGTAAGAGCAGTCCTGGAAAGGGCAAAGTCTGCAGGCATACCCATACGCATAGGCGTAAATTCAGGTTCCCTGGAAAAAGATCTTGTTGAAAAATACGGTGGAGTTACAGCGGAAGCCATGTGCGAGAGCGCTCTGAAGGCAGTTTCCTACGCCCAGAGCTTCGGTTTCGAAGACATCGTGGTATCCCTTAAGTGCTCCGATGTAGCCATGAACCACAAGGCGCACAAGCTCTTTGCTTCTAAGTGCAGCCTGCCTTTGCACATAGGCCTTACAGAAGCCGGCGTTGGAGAGGACGCAAAGATCAAATCCGTTGCATCCATGTCCGCTCTGCTGCTTGAGGGGATAGGCAACACCATGAGGATATCCCTTACCGGAGATCCTGTGCAGGAAGTTATACTTGCCCGCAAGATACTCAAAGCCTGCGGCGTAAGAAGGGCCGGTATAGACCTTGTGTCCTGCCCGACCTGCGGACGCACAGAAGTGGACCTGGAATCCCTTGCAACAAAGGTGAAATCTGGCCTTGAGCCTCTTTCAGAGCGCCTGGAAAAGGAAGGACGCTTCCTTAGAGTATCCGTTATGGGCTGCGTAGTAAACGGTCCCGGAGAGGCTAAGTCCTCGGACTACGGCGTTGCCTGCGGCAAGGGCGAAGGCGTTATTTTCAAAAACGGAGTAGTTATAAAAAAAGTACCTGAAGAGCATATTGTTTCAAGCTTGATAGCGCTGATAGGATCAAACATTTAGTTTTGCAGCATAAAAAGACGGTGCTTTATGGCTAAAACAGAAGTTTCAAGAACGACTATCTTTGAGGATATGCCTGTTTATAAGGCTATCCTTACTCTTGCTATTCCAAATGTCATTAATCAGATGGCAAATGTTGTTTACAACCTCGCTGACACATTCTTCATAGGCAGGCTCAACGACAGATCAATGGTGGCAGCGCTGACTATTACAGCACCAGTCATGCTTCTTATTACAGCCTTGTCAAATCTCTTCTGTGTGGGCAGCTGCACGCTGATAGCAGCTGCTTTAGGTTCTAAAAACAAAAAGAAAGCTGAAGATCTTGCCACCCTCGCACCTATTCTTGCTCTGGCTGCGGGGCTTATAGTAACATTGGTAATGCTGATCTTCCCTGAAGCAATAGCAAGGTACTCCGGCGCTACAGATACGAGTCTTGTCTATACCAAACAGTATCAGTTCTGGGTAATGGGCATGAATGCCATTCCTATGCTTATGTCCACGACTATAGGTGCGGGCCTGCGGGGCAGGGGTTATTCCAAATACGAAATGTATGGTATCACGCTCGGAAATATTCTGAATGTCATCCTTGATCCTATCTTTATATTCACATTCGGCATGGGCGTCAGCGGTGCAGGTGCCGCAACTTGCCTGTCGACTGTCATATCGCTGCTGTTCTTCTTTGTTATTGCTTCCAGAATGCAGAAGAAAGAGCATCTCTATACGCCGCTTAATGAGTTCAAACTTGATCTGGCTTATGCAGGGCAGATAGTAGCAACAGGTTTTCCGGCATTTCTCCACAATGTGCTTACCAGTGTTACCAACACACTGCAGATGAACCTTGTTAAGAATTATTCTGACGCTGCTGTAGCGTCCATAGGCATAGCCAGAAAGATAGAACATGTATTCGGACAGATAGTTATAGGCATCAGTCAGGGAGTAATTCCGCTGCTTTCTTACAACTATGCAGCCAATAAGTACGGAAGATTTAAAGAGATAATCAAAAAGACTATCATTATCTGCGCCATGTGCGGCGCGCTGTCCGTGCTTGTTATATTCCCGATCCCGGAGACATTTATCAGGCTGTTCATCAACGATCAGGAGACGATCGATGTTGGTATTGCGGTAGTACGTATTTTCTGTTTCATGCCGCTGACTATAGTTCCACAGATCTGCATCAGAACAAGCCTTCAGTCCATGGGCGAGAAAAAACTTGCAAGTCTGTATTCCATCTTCAGGCAGATACTATTCTATGCACCGATGCTGCTGATACTGAATCATTTCTTCGGTCTGAACGGAGCTGCTTTTACAAACGTCGGCGCAGATATACTTGTTGGCGCTGTAGGTGTCCCGCTTCTGGCAAATGCGCTGAAAAAAGCAAGAAACAAAGCTTTGGATGCAGGTTCTGCTGAATAATAAAAGAAGGGCGTAAGACCCTTCTTTTTTACTATTTATCTCTTTTTTCCTTAAGTTTACGCCACACGGTGGATCTTCCTATATCGAGTACCTTTGACAATTCTGTGTCTGTATAATACTTGCTCAGAGTATAGATCACATCGGTCTCCATATCCCTAAGCGGCTTCACATTAAGAGTGAGCTGCGTAGGTGGTGTGTTTTCGCTTCCTGCAGTTTCGTTTTGCTGCGAACCGCTGTTTATCATCTTGCTTATCAATTTGTTGTTCTTTTCGAGCTCCGATACGCTTTCGGGGTCGGAAGCGAGGATAACATAGCGCTCTATATAGGATTGAAGCTCTCTTATATTTCCAGGCCATTCCATACGCATCAGACTATTGATGAATTCCTTCGGGATGGGCGGAAGGTAGCGGCCGTATTCCTCCTGTTTTTCCTGATATAAAGCATTAGCAAGGATGGGTATGTCTTCGCGGCGCTCCCTGAGGGAGGGGATGTTTAGAGTAAGCGTCGAAAGCCTGTAATAAAGATCTTTTCGGAACTGATCCTCTTTAACGAGATCTTCGAGTATTTTATTGGTTGAGCTGATTATCCTTACGTCTACCGGTATGCTTGTGCTGCCGTGTACGTGAGTCAGTTCCTTGTTCTGTATGACAGCAAGAAGCTTGCTTTGCACCTTAAGGGGCATTTCTCCTATCTCGTCGAGGAACAGAGTGCCGCCGTTTGCCATCTCAATAAGGCCTATCTTGCTGCTCTTTGAGCTGGAACTGCTGGTATCATAACCGAACAGTTCGGATTCGAGCATGGCTTCGGATACGGAAGAGCAGTTTACGGATACGAAGGGTGAGTTGGCTCTTGCGGAAGCGTTGTGTATGCTGTGCGCAAACAACTCTTTTCCTACGCCTGTCTCGCCTAACAACAGGACAGGGACATTGCTCTTCGAATACTTGCGGGCAAGGTCCTTGCACATCTTGATGGACGTGCTTTCTCCGAGTATGTCGTGGAATTCGTACTTGGCCACCATGCCGCGTTTTTCTGCCTCTTTGGACAGGTTGGCGTGAAGCCTGTTGATATCGTTTTTATCCTTGATGATGATTATCGTCTGCCTTGCTGCAATGGGTATGACGTTGACCATGCACATCTTGCCGCGTATGTTCCACAGGAATTCGTGGTTTACAGACAGGGTGGAGTGCCCCAGAACTCTTCCAAGAGCCGAATCCGGATCTATGTTCTTAAGGTTTTTACCGAGTATCTCAGAGGCTTTAATACCGAAAAACTCACTTGCTCGCTTGTTGAAGGTGAATATACCGCCTTGCTGCGTTCCGATTATGCCGTCCTGGACGTTGTTTAGCGTAGCATTCAGCCATATATTGAACTTTGCTTCTCTTCTTGTCTGTTTGATAACTTCCGTAGCGGTGTTGATAGCCTGAAGCACAGAAGATTCCTTCCAGTGCAGAAGTACGGTCTCTATGCCTTTGCTCTGAAGCTGTTCCGCGACCCATCCGCTGGTCACAGCGGCTTTTTTGATCTTTGAATAGTCTATATATGATGGAACGGACAATTTTTCAAGGTCTGTTTCGTAGGTGATGATACTTAGTTTTTTGCCGAGCGCGTTCTCAAGGAATTCACGGTCATTTATGAGCATATCGTGCTGGAAACCTATGTAGTAGACAGCATCAGATGCGTCTGACCTTGCGCGCATAAGAAGGTCCAGTATGTCGAACTGGCTCGGGCGCATGGAGATACAAGGCTTTTTGGTCCTTGTTTTGATGAATTCGGCGGTGATGGGCGGAGCTATTATAGCTGCCGGCCTTGCGTTGTTAATGGCCTCGTTGAGCCTTGGGATGTCTTTATCACTGGAGAATTCAACTGTAACATCCGATCCGAACCGTTCAGTAGCTTTAAGCATGTCAGAATATGAATGATCTGATGTGCATATGAAGAGAATTTTGTCCATACTGCGTCACCTCCGTTTCAAACTGTAACAGCTTCGCGTAATTGTTTCAATCTGGAATACTTAATTTGTTTCAAATTATAACATATCAGTTCGTCGATAAAGCTTTTTTTTCAGGAAAATGATTTTACCTTTTAATTATTTTAGAATCGAAACAGCAGTATAGCATGCAATCAATGAAGGAGTCAGATTATGAGCATTAAAAGTGAACTCCTCCTTGCAAAGTTCGCGGAGCTGTCAAAAGACCCGCTCGAAACAGCTAAGAAGGAGTGTGAAGGAAAAGGCGTGATCGCCGTCAGCGGTATGTATTTGCCGGAAGAGCTGATCCATGCTGCAGGGTTCATGCCAATAGTACTTCTTGAACAAAACGAACCTGTTGCTGCAGCCAACGCGCACGTACAGCCATTCATGTGCGGTTACGTCCGCAGCCTTATGGATCAGGCCATAGAAAAGAAGCTCAGCTTCACAAAGGCCGTATTTGTAAAGGACTGCTGCCACGAGCTCAGGATGATCGGAGATCTTGTCCGCCACACCCAGGGAGACAAGGTCAACATCGAATTCTTCTTCTTCCCTGTGACCATCAAAGCAGAGGCTTCAAAGAAGTTCATAGCTGAAGAGATTCAGAACATGAAGGAGAGAGTCGAGAAGTACCTTGGAAAGAAGATAGATGAGGAAGCAATAACTGAATCTATCAAGGTCTTCAATCGTTTCCGCCTTGCGATGCAGGAGCTTTACGCGATCAGGCGCAACGCTCCCGGATGTATTTCCGAGATGGCGCTCAGGGATGTTGTAAGAGCAGTAATGAGCATTCCGAAAGAAAAGGCCACTGATATGGTGCTCGAGCTCAATGAAGCTCTTAAGGCAGAACTTGCAGACGGCACAATAAAGGCTAAGAAGGGCCCGAAGCTTATCATCTCCGGAAGCCTTTGCGAAAGCCTTGAGCCGGCAGTCATCAAAGCAGTTGAGAGCGCCGGCGGAGTAATAGCAGACGACGATCTCTACGTTGGCGGACGCTACTTCAACACACTGGTAGATGAAGGCGAAGATCCGATGACAGCTCTTACCCAGGCATACATCTACAGGAACGGTCCTTGCTGCACCCAGACAGACCCGGACAACCGCAACGGTTTCTACCTCAAGCAGCTTGCCGAGAATGTAGGCGCCAAGGGAATAATCACAGTGGTCATCAAGTTCTGCGAGGCACATTACTTCGGCAACCTTGCGGATATGAACGATCTTAAGGCTAACTTTAAAGGAAAAGTATTCTCTGTATTCACCGATCACGACACCGATGCCGAGGGTCAGATCGCTACAAGAGTACAGAGCTTCATAGAGAATCTGTAAGGAGAGGAGGAAATAGAAATGGTAACTGCAGATCCTAACATTAAAGCAAACCGTATCAAACTCACCTCACAGATCCATGACGTAATGGATGCCTTCTATGAGGAGACAAGAAATTCAAAGTATGTAGCATGGTGCGTAGGTGCCTGCCCCTATGAGATCTTCAACGGAGCTCATATGGCAAGGTTCCAGACAGAGAACCTCGCAGCCCGTATATCTTCAGCACAGGAACAGGTACCTTACATAGAATACGCAGAGTCTCACGGACTCGGCAACGAGGTCTGCTCCTACACTAAGATAAACCTCGGACAAGCCTTGATGATGGTAGAAGGCAAGGAAGAGGAGATGATCCCTGAAAGGCTCAGAGTTCCAAAGCCTGATGTGGTCATAGCTCTCAATACTTGCCCGACCATGATACAGTGGGCAAATGCCCTCGTGGACATCTTCCACGTTCCTTATTACTACATAGACGCCCCGTTCTACTATGACGACACCAAAGAGTGCTGGGACAGGAACATAGCATATGTAAAAGAGCAGCTGGCAGGTTTGATCAAGTTTATTGAAGATTTCACCGGCGAACCCTACGACTGGGATGCACTGAGGCACCAGATCGATG
>JAZQIH010000150.1:0-3759 GCA_045541015.1 Anaerovoracaceae bacterium
CTCCCCTAGGCACTACCAAATGAAAACACCCGCCATCAGGCGGGTTTTTCAGTTAGTAGTGCTTTACTACAGGGGGAGTCGAACCCTGAGAGGGCAGCGGCGTAAGCGAGAAGGTCCGGTGAACCCTCGAGCAGCCGCTGGTCCAAGGAGCCGCAAGCACCGCAGGCGCGGGGGCTCCGCAGGACGGAGGATCTTGCGCAGCAAGAGCCTTCTCCCATAGGCAGGACCTCCCGACAGCTCTGTTTTCAAAAAATCGGACAGTTTGGCCATTTTAAAGCCCCAAAGACAACAGATTTCCCAGTTATTACCAAGCATTTGGCCGTCCGGACGCGTTTTAGCCCTCAAAAACATGCTGATTTGTCTCTTAAGTCGTGCAAAACGCCTCAGATCAACTCAATTCTCATAGATTTTGTTGTCTCGAAGCCCGTTTTTAGCGCCAAGAGTCAATTTTTTTGAAAACAGGGCCTCAAACTATATTCTTGCGCACAGATATTCTTGGAGCACTGCGTCCACTTCGGACTCGACAGGATCGTATGAATCATTCATTTCATTGCAGATCCAGGCATAATAGCACATAATCGCCCCAATGAAAGATGTGAGGATCTCTTCGATCGTCAGTTTTTCTCGCACGGGAAGACGCAAACTGGGAATTTTCGAGGGATCTTTGAACTCAGGATAAGAATCGACATCAGGCCAGTAGAACAAATAACCCGCATGTTTACCCTATCCATTCAACAAACGCACATAATTCAGACTTGAGCCCTCTGTTTCTCATACATCAGTATTAGGTCTTTATTTAATCGTTTAAATCTCCTCCAGGAACCTGAGATCTTCTGCGGTTATGGTCTGGATCTCCTCCATGGTGGCCTCTTTATACTCCGCCAGCCTGTTTGCCTGGTTGGTGATCATCTTCTCGAAGCAGTTCCTTACGGCGCGGCCGTTTCCGAAGCTCTCAGTCCTGGCCTCGTACACCCTGCGGAAATACTCCTTGACAAGGCCCTCCGCGTCCTCGGCCAAGTTATACTGATTCTTTTTGCAAAGGCTGACAAAGATAGCGTACAGCTGCTCCGGTTCGTAGTCTGCAAACTCTATGAACCTGTTGAACCTTGACTTGAGCCCCGGGTTGGACTCTATGAACGTCTGCATAAGGCTCTTGTAGCCCGCCACGATAACGATAAGGTCGTCCCTGTGGTCCTCCATTTCCTTGAGCAGCGTGTCGATCGCCTCCTGGCCGAAAACATCGCGCTCGCTGCTGAGCATGTAGGCCTCGTCTATAAACAGCACGCCGCCCATGGCCTTATCTATGACTCCGTGCGTTTTGATGGCAGTCTGGCCCACGTAGCCGGCTACCAGCCCTGCCCTGTCCACCTCTACCAGGTGGCCTTTTGAGATCAGGCCAAGCTCTTTGTAGACCTTGGCAACTATCCTTGCCACCGTGGTCTTTCCTGTGCCGGGGTTTCCTGTAAACACCAGGTGGTAGGATAACGGGAACACCTTAAGGCCCCGCCTCTTGCGGATGGCCTGGATCCTGGCAAAGTTTACTATGCTCCTGATCTCCGACTTGACGTTCTCCAGGCCTACCAGTTCGTCCAGCTCCTTGAGGGATTCCGGGTCCTTGCCATCCCCGCCTATCTGGACGGGTCCGGTCTGGCCTTTTTCCGGAGCGTCATCAACAAGCTTGAACGGGTCCAGATCCTTGCTCTGGCGCGGCGCAACGTTGTTCAGGTTGCAATAGTAGGTCAGCTTTTCGTAGAGCGCAGTTATCTGCGTGGCTTCCTCGTACTCCATGCGCTCGTCTATGACAGCAAAATGTATGAAGATCACCTCGAAGATCTCCGCCAGAACCCGGCTGAAGCAGGTCTTGTGGAGCTTGTCGTAATTCACCAGCTTTACGAAGAATTCCGGCACGCTCTGGCTTGCGTTGTGGGTCTTATAGAAGTCTATAGTCTTGGCGACTTCGCCGGAATCGTAGATGACCCGGGTGGCCGGAAGCGTGTAGATCTCGCTGAGCACGGACCTGCACTCCTCTACGTTGACATCGCCCTTGACCCAGATGCTGATGGCGCAGTTGCGCACGTAGGAATCTATGGCGGCGTAGTTGATGAGGCTCTTGTCCGGGATGTCCCTGGTGAATGCCATGAGGGCGTTCTGGTAGTTTTTATTTAAGGTCTTGATGTAATCACTCTTCATCTGGGCCTCCGAAAAGGTAAGGCAGGTAGTTGTAAACGTACTGATAGACCGCGGGATACTCGTGGTAATAGCCTTCGGCCAGCAGGAAGTGCAGGTTGCCTTTGGCGTAGTCTTCGCTGAAGACGAAGTGGTCTGTCAGCTGCTTCATGGCCTCTATCTGCGGCGTTAGGTTTGGGCAGGCAATGTCCTCCATGCCGGTAGCCGCGTAGATGGCGAAATCCTTGGGCCCGATGCCGTTTTTCAAGGCGGCATCCTTGAGAGCCTGGGCGGTTTCCCTGGGCTTTTTACCTCCGCCTTTCTCTCCGTAGAGCCACAGGTCCCCGGAGAGCGGCAGGAACGCCGAGAAGTAGTCTATGTGCAGGTAGCATGCGTACCATGTGTTGACGGCGCCCATGGAGAAGCCTCCAAAGCCTCTGTGGGCCCTGGCCTTTTTAAGCGCTGCGGGGTCCGTTCCTTCGGCAAAGCCTCTGTATTTGCCCTCCAGAACCGGGATCAGCTGCGATGTAAGCTCCTCCTGGAAGCTCAGCACGCTTGCGTGCTCGAAATCGTGGTCTACCTGGCCGTCTTTCCTGGTGGAAATGGTCTTGTAGAACGTCGGGAAGACCACTATGAGCGGCTTGGCCCTGCCGGAAGCTATGCTGCGGTCCAGCATGTTCTTGAACGGGCAGCTGTCCAGCCAGGCGTCCGGGCTGCCGCCGCCTCCGTGCATAAGGTAGAGTATGTCGTAGCGGCGCTGCGGCTCCGCGTCGTAGCCGTAAGGCAGGTAGACCAGCGCGTACTTTTTTGCGCCCTCCGTGCCTGTATATTCGAAGCGCTCTATGCGGCCCCTGCAGTTTTCGTCCTGGTATTCAAAAAGATCCATTGCCTGTTCCTCTTTGCGCTGTTTGCATAAGCTCAGCTTTTGAGCTGATAAACAACTGTAATGCAATTATACCACAAGCTGTTTGACTTATCCTCAACAAGATGATAGCATTGAGTATGCAAGAAAAAGACCATCACCAGTCACAGGAGGTAGGAAATGGCTAACAAGTACGCAGGAACACAGACGGAAAAGAACCTTTGGACCGCTTTTGCGGGCGAGTCCCAGGCAAGAAACAAATACACCTACTTTGCTTCCAAGGCAAAGAAGGAAGGCTACGAGCAGATCTCGGACATCTTCACCAAGACTGCTGCTAACGAGAAAGAGCACGCTGAGCTCTGGTTCAAGGAACTGGGCGGAATAGGCACCACAGCTGAGAACCTGGCTGCTGCTGCCGACGGCGAAAACTACGAGTGGACAGACATGTACGACGAGTTCGCTAAGACCGCCGACGCAGAAGGCTTCCACGAGCTGGCCGAGAAGTTCAGAGGCGTTGCCGCTATAGAGAAGAACCACGAAGAGCGCTACAGAGCCCTGCTTCATAACGTTGAGACCGCTCAGGTGTTCGAAAGATCCGAGGTCAAGGTCTGGGAGTGCAGGAACTGCGGCCACATTATCGTAGGCACCAAGGCTCCTGAGGTCTGCCCGGTCTGCGCTCACGCCAGAGCATACTTCGAGCTCCGCGCCGAAAACTACTAAAAAAACAGGCC
>JAZQIH010000151.1:0-9225 GCA_045541015.1 Anaerovoracaceae bacterium
ATGGGTCTTAGGGTAAAGCTTTTCAGATCGGCTATGTTTATAGTGTGCTCCGTTGTTGTGGCATCGCTGGTGTCCATAACAGGCATCATAGGCTTCGTGGGGCTGGTCGTGCCGCACGTAGTAAGGCTGCTTTCAAGGACCAGCGACAACCGCACGGTAATGCCTATGAGCGCGCTGTTTGGCGCAAGCTACATTATGTGGGCGGACGCCTTTGCAAGAAGCTCCCACGGAGCATCGGAGCTGCCGCTCGGCATAGTTACGGCCTTTATCGGAGCCCCGTTCTTCATGTTCCTTATGATAAGAAACGGTTACGGAGGGCGCGGAAAATGACTATAAGCTACAGCAACATCTGCGTCAGGCTCGGCGGAAAAGACATACTTACAGGGGTAGATCTCCAGTCAAAAGAGGGTAAAATAGTAGGCATAGTAGGCGCCAACGGCTGCGGAAAATCAACGCTTATAAAGACTACGTTCCAGATGGTCCACAACCACGCCGGGGACATACTTATAGACGGCAAGTCCGTAAAGAGCTATTCCCCAAGGGATCTTGCGTCGATGGTGGGATATGTGGGGCAGGACCAGTCCGTGGCCTTCGATTTTTCGGTCCGGGACGTTGTTACTATGGGCCTCTACGCAAGGAAGGACAAGAAACGCGGCAGGGTGATAGTAGACACTGCCATGGCTTCCCTGGGCGTGGAGAAATTTGCGGACAGGAGCATACAGCGCCTCTCCGGAGGAGAGCGGAAAATGGTCTTTATTGCAAGGACTGTTGCGCAGGGCGCGGACATGTACATACTGGACGAGCCCACCAACCACCTGGATATAAAGCACCAGCTCTTTGTTATGGACTACCTGAAAAAGAGCGGCAAGACCACCCTTATAGTTATCCACGATCTGCGCCTTGCTGCGCACTACTGCGACTACCTATACATGCTGGCAGACGGCAAAACGTATGCGCAGGGCACTCCTACGGAGGTCCTGACCAAAGAAAACGTGCGCCACGTGTTCGGTATAGACGGTTACGCAGAAAAAGATGAGTCCGGCATACTGGACTTTAAGCTGTTCGGTGCCGAAGCCTAGTTTGACGCCGAGGCCCGGCTTGCCCGGCAAAGCAGCAGGATCTAATGCAACTGAAAACCAGTCCACGTTGACGCGGACTGGTTTTTGATTACCTGTTTTTGATTTCCCTAACCGAGCTTTGCCGCAAAGTCCGCAAGAATCTCCGGTATGTGGATCTGCTGCGGGCAGACAGTTTCGCAGCTTCCGCACTGCAGGCAGGCAGAAGGCTTCTTGTCGTCCGGCAGAGCGCTCAGCGCCATGGGGGCAATAAAGCCGCCGCCTGTGTACATGTGCTCGTTGTAGAGCGCAAGCAGGTGCGGTATATCCAGCTCCTGCGGGCAGTGGCTGACGCAGTAGTGGCAGGCGGTGCAGGGTACGGTGCCAACGGACAGCATCTTGTCCGCAATGCCCAGCAGAACCTTGCATTCCTCCGCGCTGAGCGGCTTTTCCTCTTCGAAAGTCTTTATATTCTTCTCCAGCTGCTCCTGGTTGGACATGCCGGAAAGTATCATCTTGATGGAAGGCACGCTCAGAAGGAAGCGGAAGGCCCACTCGTAAACTTCCGCATCCGGGCGCAGCGCCTTAAGCTTCGCCTCGTCTTCTGCAGCAAGGCTTGCCAGCTTTCCGCCGCGCAGAGGCTCCATTACCCAGACAGGGATGCCCGCCTTGTCCAGCAGCTCCACCTTCTCCTTGCCGTCCTGGAAGGTCCAGTCCAGATAGTTCAGCTGCAGCTGGCAGAACTCCATGTCCTTGCCGTAGGCATCCAGGAAGCGCTTGAGCACGTCCATGCTGCCGTGGCAGGAAAAGCCCAGATGCTTTATGCGGCCGTTCTTCTTCTGCTCCATAAGGTAGCTGTAGATGCCGTACTTGGCGTCGTCCAGGTAAGCGTCTATGTTCATCTCGCAGACATTGTGGAAGAGGTAGAAATCGAAGTACTCCACGCCCAGCTTCTCCAGCTGGCGCTCGAAAATTTCTGCAACTTTATTCCAGTTGCCAGGGTCGTAGCCCGGGAATTTGGTAGCCAGGTAGAAGCTCTCCCTTGGGTGCCTTGCCAGAGCCTTACCCATTACGGTCTCGGAGTTCTCCCCGTGGTAGCCCCAGGCCGTGTCGTAGTAGTTGATGCCGCTTGCCATAGCGGTGTCGACCATCCTGAATGTTGCTGCCTCGTCTACCCTGCTGTCGTCTCCGTTTATTACCGGAAGACGCATGGCGCCAAAGCCCAGCGCGGACAGCTTGAGCCCCTGAAAATCTCTGTAGATCATGATATGTCTCCTTTGCAAACAGTCGCAATTGTACAACAAAATAATAATATCAGCTAGAAAAACTGTCCGTAAACTTCCTTGGCTATCTTTTCGTAGCGTACCACCATGTAGACTTCTATGGCGGTCAGAACGATAATGTTGAACGGGAAGAAGAACGGGTGGAGCCTAAGCAGCACCAGAAGGTACAGCGTATAAGCCCTGAGGTTAAAAGTAAGAACATTGGTAAGCTGAACGTACTTGCGGCTTTTGGCCGTGTACGTTTCGTAAAGATCATCCGGCAGAGCATCTCCTTGCTCTGCCATTTTGTTTATGAGCCTGTGCATGCTTGGGGACCTGGACTCCTGCGCGGAAGTGTACAGGTAGTAGACCGCAAGGTAGATGCGGTTATAGAGCGGCGTGCCCTTGCTTGCGGCAAGCTCCGCCTTAATGTTGTCCGAGCTGATAAAGTCCGAATTCTTGTCCCTGTGCAGGAAATTCAGGTGCAGGGTCCTGTAGTAATCCGCCATGCGCGCCTGCTCCGCGTGGAACAAGCCGGAAACGATTATAACAATCCAGATAATTATGCCCCACTTGCGGCTGGTAAAGGGTATCAGCTCGTTGGTCATGCGGAAGCCCAGCGCAATGTACACCGCAAGGAAGTTGAGGGAGTCCACAAGGCCGTCCAGGAAGCGCCCCAGCTGGCTGCTGGTATGCGTGAGCCTTGCTACCTCGCCGTCCGTGCTGTCCAGCACCACGGAGAAGTACTCTATGATGACGCCGACAAGGTTCAGCACCAGATTTCTGGGGTAAAAGAAAACACTTCCGCATACGCCAAGCACCAGGGAAAGCACCGTAACTGCGTTGGCGCTTATACCGATTCGTATGCAAAAGTGTGCAAAGACCATGGACAGGGGGCCGTAAAGGGCGGTGTCCACGTGGTCTTCGGTATCGTCTGATTTCTTTGAGATCTCCAGGTCTTCGTGGATCTGCTCCTGGATCTCCTTGATGTTGCTCATGTTTTGTTTGTTCTCTCTGTATATATAAGTGTTTTGCGGTCTCTTATTATATCAGCAGCACAAAATTTAGCAAGACAAAAATGCTATTCTTTTATATAAGACGGTAATACATAAGCACTACGGCCAGCACCATAACGGCAATATACCCTATATGGCGCAGCTTTTGGTCCACCAGCAGCCCCACGAATTCGCGCAGGAAGGCGTTAGGGTAGAAGTAGCCCTTGGTCTTTGCTGAAAGGCCCTGAGCCTCAAAACCGCACTTCTTTGCCAGCACGTAGCCGCGGAAAACGTGGTAGTTCGTAGTGGAGAACGCCACCTTTTTCTGCGATATATCCCCGCAGTCCGCCTCTATGACTTTCTTTGAACAGGCCATGTTCTGCAAGGTATTCGTGCTCTTGTCCTCGCGCTTTATGCGCTCCGCCGGGACTCCCTGCTCCGCAAGGTAGTTCTCCATGGACTGGCCTTCCGCCATTACCTCGTCCGGGCCCTGGCCTCCGGAGGGCACGAACACCGCGTGCTTTCCGGTCTTTTCGTACTGGGCCTGCTCGAACCTAAGCGCCCTGTCCACCCTGCCCTTAAGCAGCGGCGTAAGGGTGCCGTCTTTTCTGATCCTGCAGCCCAGGATTATTATGTAGTCCTTGTCATAAGGAACTTTGAACATTGTTGCAAGAATGGTGCTGACAGCGGTGGCTAAAAAAATGCATTCGAGGTAGTCCGCGATAAAGATGACGACCTTCACCACAGTAGTCGGGATCCAGTATCCGAAAACATCAAGCTCCACTCCAAGCAATACACCGGTTCCCACGAACCACAGCACCGCAAATATGATGCCCAGCGCGTTTGCCGGCCTGTAGCCCTCGTGGCGCATCAGCCATATGTTGCTGAAAGCCATGAAGGCTGCCAGCAGAAGCATCAGCGGCATCAGCGCTATAAACAGCAGAGTTCCGATATCCAAAGCCAGCCAGGTAAAGTCAGAAAAGCTGTGGACACTGTTGTTTTGCATCTTGTAAACAGTAAATGCAAACAGCGACATAGCGAATATCCCGATACCGCCGAACGATACCATAGAGTAGTCGAACTCGCCGCGCAGTATTGCCTTTACGTATATCCACAACGTTATGACCACGGTAAGGATCAGCACGAAAAGCACAGCAAAGATGGCCACTCTGTAGCCACTGAAACTCAGTCCCATGGTATGGTCTACTACCATGCCAAACATGTTTACCCCGATATCCACCGAAAAAGTGTGGATGCTGCCCGGGTCGGTGTCTGCGCCGCTTACAGCCACTGTGTAATTTATGACGCCCTTGGTCCTGCCCCGGCCCACGGCTTTGAACTCAAACATGGTCTGTCCGTTGTTCAGGTATGCGTCCGTAAGCTCTATTATGCCTTCGGTCTCGCAGACCAGCTCCGCCCCGGTCATACGGTCGTCTGCGCCGTAAAAGGTCCGGGTCCGCTGAGTGTACTCCCCGCCGCTTGCCAGCATGCACACAAAGGTGACCACTACGGCCAGCACCACGCCTATATTAAGTATTAAAAGCTTTTTCTTCATCGATAGTTCTCCGCCGCGATATTTTCATAGCATATTCGTATTATTATACCATATTTTGCATTACATACGGAAGGGTAGTATAATAGTTATTAAAAGATCAGCGGAGCGTGGATATCATGAAACTCATTGCAGACGGGATAAGAAAATCATTCGATAAAAAAGAGGTCCTTAAGGGCGCGTCCTTTACATTTGAGCAAGGCCGCATTTATGCGCTGCTTGGGCGCAACGGGTCCGGAAAGACCACGTTTTTCAACTGCCTCAACGAAGACCTGAAGATGGACTCCGGGAGTTTTTGCCTGGAGGACGAAGCCGGGGCCCGCAGGCCGGTCACCACAGACGACATAGGCTACGTGCTCTCCACTCCGGTGGTCCCGGAGTTCCTTACCGCCCGCGAGATACTCAAGTTCTTCCTGGAGATAAACGAGGGCCGCATAGAGCACCCGCAGACCCCGGACAGCTACCTGGACTGGGTGCAGATAGAGCCGGAGGACAGAAACAAGCTCCTGCGGGATTTTTCCCACGGCATGAAAAACAAGATACAGATGCTGCTCAACCTTATAGCAGACCCCCTGGTACTGCTTCTGGACGAGCCGCTCACCTCCCTGGACGTTGTGGCCCAGGACGAGATGAAGTCCCTGCTCAAGAGCCGCAAGGCGGAGCATATAACCATACTTTCCACTCACATCATGGAGCTGGCCCTGGACATGTGCGACGACGTGGTCCTGCTGCACGGCGGCGTCCTTACCCACATGGAGCGCGGAGATATGCCTCTTGAGGAGTACAAGGACCGCATAATAACAGCCCTTAAGGAGGGCTATGCGGAGGGCCAAAATGCTTAATGCTTTTCTGATATCGCGGAGACTGCATACGGAGTACAAGGTCAACGGCACCCTTAACGTGCTGAGGCACGTGTCTTTGCTCAGAAAAGTGCTGCCCCCGGATGTGTACAGCCAGAGCTGGATCAAGTCGGTGGTCCACGTCTTTAAGATAATTGGGGAGGTCTTCTCCTTCTTTTTAGGCAAGGCAGTGTACCTGGGGATCATGGTGCTGCTGCCCTGCATTTTCCTGAAGGACAAGGGTGTAGCGGCGGATACTGCCGCCATGGCCGTGCATATACTCTTTTTCATGACCCTGCTTGGGGCGCACATACGCAACACGCTGTTTGAGGCTTCCGAGGAGATGTTCTACGCGGTGTTCCTTCTGCGCATGGACGCAAAGAAATACGCGCTGTCCAACTACATATACTTCCTGATAAAGTGTTTTCTGGGCTTCCTGGTGGTGATAGGCGCGTGCAGAGCGATAGTTAAGAGTTTTGCCCTGCCGCTGCATTTTGTGATCCTGCTGCCGCTGTACGTGGTCTGCGCCAAGCTGCTTGCGTCATGGCTGAACCTGCGGTTCTTCCGCAGGCAGGGCTATCTTTTTGCGTCCGACGCCCCCAAAGTCGGCAAGCTGGCGTGGGGCTATATGGCGGTCTGCATCCTTGCGGCCTATGTTCCGGTGGTCTTCGGGATCGCCCTGCCCTTTGCAGTCGTGACCGTGCTTTGCCTTGCGGTAATTGCGGGCGGCGCGGTGTCCGCTGTTATGCTCTGCAGGGCAAAGGACTACAGGCGCGTGCTGAGGTTCATAGAGCTTAAAAACAGGGAGCTGGTGGCGGATACAAAAGAAGCAGTAAAAGCTGCCACAAAAGAAAGCAACCTGAAAAAAATAAGCGCGGACGACCTGGATCAGGACGCTCCGGCTAAGGATAAAGGCCTTAAGGGCTGCGCATATTTCAACGAGCTCTTCGTAAGGCGCCACAGAAAGCTCCTTACAAAGACGGCAAAGCAGCAGGCGGCAGTGCTTGCGCTAGTCTTTGCTGCGGCAGCGGCGTCGTGCCTGCTCGTCCCGGATCTGGCTGCCCGGGTAAACAGCAACATCCTTGGCGTGCTGCCCATATTCCTGTTTGTTATGTACATGCTGAACCGCGGCGAGACCGTCACCCAGGCCATGTTTTTCAACTGCGACAGCAGCATGATGATATACAACATCTACCGCCGGCCGGACGTTATCCTTGGGATATTCACCGAAAGGCTCAAGACCCTTGTACGCATTAACCTGCTGCCTTCGTGCGTTATTGCGGCGGGGCTGCCCCTGGTCTACCTGTGCAGCGGCGGCACAAAGCGCCCCTTTGAATACGCGGTAATGGCTGTGACTATCCTGGCCATATCCGTGTTCTTCTCCGTGCACTACCTTACCATGTACTACCTGCTGCAGCCCTACACCGAAGGCCTTGCCCAAAAGGGTGTTGGCTACAGGGTGGTAATGACCCTGACCTACCTGGTCTGCTACGCCGGCCTGCAGGTAAAGGCCCTGCGCGCAAACAGCCTGCTGTTTGGAATAGTGGTCTGCATTTTCACCGTTCTTTACGTGGCGGCCGCCCTGGTGCTCACCTACAGGCTGGCGCCGAAAACGTTCAGACTAAGAAGATAAGCAAAGCAAATGCAAATACGTTTTCGTCCAAATCAGCACGATTTTGGACGATAAATCAATCTACTGGACAAAAAATACGCTTGCTTTTGCTCATGTTAAGATAGATTCTTCTGATCCTTTATTATGTCTGTATTATATAGTCTCTACTTGCTGATGTTATCAAATTGTTATCCCGGTTGATAATAATTAACCATGAATATCATGCATTTAATACACACCATCCCACTTAACTACAACTGATTTTACAGCCTTTGTCCATATAGAATCAGCACCTTCTGCTACCCAATCAGACATTGCTCCAATTTATAGATATAGCTTTTGCAGCAATTTGAACCTCATCGCCTGAAAACATCTGAAAGCACAAATAGACTACATCTTCTGGGTGTTCTTTATTCATTATTAGCTTAGTTACCTGGTCATCTGGATTATCAACTGTCAGGGAACTGAGAATGATACTACTCCCACCCCAATCTCCTCTTGTAAAAACAAAAGCTTGAACTGATTCCACTTCAATAGTATATGCTTTTCTGTAAAATGAATTACGGAGTGCAAGACTTATATACTTTTTACTCCAGTCATAATCGAGTATCTTTATTTCTGCATCATGCATATTGCTGTTATAAACATATTCTTTGAGTGAACAAATATTATTGGAATCATATCGCATAATCAAACCTCCACAAAACTAATAAGGGAAATCTTATCCCAACGAAAGATTTCAATGTATTCATCACTTATTTTTCATACATATCCATTCCAGATAATCATCTATTATATACTTTTCAAAATCTTTCCATGATACATTAAATGGGTTTACTTCTTCATTGTCCATCTTATGCACTGTAGAATTTCCTAAATACAGCAAATTATTGCGTGGAATTGCCTTTTCTTTCCTCGTTATTATTGACAGCCTGTACATTTTCCTGATGCTTTTGTTTTTCTCATAAACAGCTGGAACATAAAACTGCGGCAAGTACGCATTTGCGATCACATCTTCTAACGACAGTATCGTATCAGACATAGTCCAAAACACATTGACTATTGGAATAATATGTCCCGGATGCCATGTCATCTCGTCACATTTAATAAAATATATATACTTATTAACGAGCCCTTTTGTCTCAGCATACTTACTGGTTAGTTTATACGCGAAAACGTCGCCGACATTCCAGCTACAACGAAACAATTTTTTTTCTTTAATTATTCTTTTTTCTGGCTGTGGTCTGTTCAGCTTGTCTTGTAGATCATCTAAGATATCATCTATATTTCTTGCGATATTGTTAATGCTATTTCGATTCCATTTGATACGATCTCGTTCAGATTTTAAATAATATAAAGCCTTTTCTTTAACAGCGGGCTCTAATCGACCGTAAGTCCATTGTACATCTGCTAAGGCAATCCAAAATATGGGTGCATCATCCTCGTCTTTTATCGCATCGGCATAAGATTCCTGAATGTTTTGTGTTATTGTATGACTATCTATACCTTTATAAAGTTGATCAATATATTCTTCCTTAATATCTGAAGCCATATCATCTTGAGATATTGCTTTACGTAGTACATTCTTTAGCATTGGGATCCTCCTTTGAAATAAACATCACAAAGAACTTCCTTAGCATCTATGTGATTATTTTATCGTATTCATAAAACTGTTTCAATCAAATTGGTATAAACAAAAGAGCTGACTCCTTTCCTTTTTGAGGAAATCAGTCAGCTCGTTTTTATTCTGTGAATAATACTAAATTGTTGCCAAATCGTTGCCAAAGCCCCTTTTTGAAAACCAAGAATGCAGTGTTTTCAACGGGTTTTGGCGATTTTTTCTTTATTCATACTCCACTGTGGCGGGCGGCTTGGGTGTGTAGTCGTAGAGGACGCGGTTGATGCCGGGG
>JAZQIH010000152.1:0-34468 GCA_045541015.1 Anaerovoracaceae bacterium
AGCTATCCCCGGAATGGCCACGGAGGAAAAGAAGGTCCTGTACGATCACTATAAAAACATGGGCTTTAAGGTGAAGGTCTACGACTATCCCACCATGCGCTCCCCGGGCAGCAAGATGCAGCTGCGCGAATTCGATATAGACGAGCTCCTCTTCAGGAGGGAAGTCATCGTAACAGACGAAAAGACCAAGGCCTTCTACAAAGGCAAGGTGGTCCTTATAACCGGAGGCGGCGGATCCATAGGCTCGGAGCTCTGCAGGCAGGTAGCCTCCATGGAGCCAAAGAAGCTTATTATCCTGGACATAGGAGAAAACGGCGCCTACGAGGTGCAGCAGGAGCTCAAGTTCAGCTACCCGGCTCTGGACATTCAGATAGAGATAATCTCCATCTGCGACAGGCCCGCCCTGGAGAGGGTGTTTGCCAGCTACCGCCCGGAGGTAGTGCTGCATGCCGCAGCGCACAAGCACGTGCCGCTTATGGAGCACAACTGCGTGGAAGCCGTTAAGAACAACGTGTTCGGCACCCTCAACGCAGTAGAAGTAAGCGAAAAATACGGAGCGGAGCGCTTCATGATGGTAAGCACGGACAAAGCCGTCAACCCCACCAATGTAATGGGCGCCACAAAGCGCATGTGCGAGATGATAGTCCGCAGCCACAGCGCAAAGAAGGGCAAGACCTCCTTCAGCTCCACCCGTTTCGGAAACGTTCTGGGCTCCGCAGGCTCCGTTATCCCGCTCTTTAAAAAGCAGATAGCAGCAGGCGGCCCCATAACCATAACAGACAAGCGCATAATCAGGTATTTCATGACCATACCCGAAGCCGCCAGCCTGGTGCTTCAGGCAGGCGCAATGGCAGGCAACGGAGAGCTCTTTGTCCTGGACATGGGCAAGCCCGTAAAGATCCTGGACCTTGCGGAGAACCTGATAAGGCTCAGCGGACTGGAGCCCTACAGGGACATAGACATAATCGAGACCGGTCTGAGGCCCGGCGAAAAGCTCTACGAGGAGCTCCTTGTAAAAGACGAGAGCCTGGGCAAGACGGACAGCGATCTGATCTTCATAGAAAAAGAAGACGCGCTCTCCGCAGATCAGATACGCCAGAAGCTGGACCTGCTCAGAAAGGCAGTGGAGGCAGGCACCAACGAGGAAGTCTGCAGCGCTTTAAGAGCCGCAGTGCCAACCTTCATCAGCCCGGAAAAGGTAAACAGCAAGGCAGAACAATCGGAAGAATTCAAAAGCACAAAGTAGTTTAAAGCATATAAGAGGAACAGCAAATGGCTAAGAAAAAGAATCATTTTGGTAAGATAGTGGCTTGCGGTGCAATACTTGCCGGAGCAGCAATATTCCTTGAAAGGCTGGCAACAGCTACAGAAGAGCCGGAGACCATAGACGAAGGCAACACCTATCTGCAGCAGGATCAGGATAAGGACGCGGAAGAAGATCCGCAGCAAGCGCAGGCCGCAGAGCCCACGCTTTACGAAAGCCTCGGAAAGAGGGTAATAGACAAGACCCTTTCCTTTCTGGGCCTTGTTGCCCTGGCACCGGTCTACGCAGCAATAGCCGTTGCGATAGAAATAGACGATCCGGGCACGGTAATGTTCAAGCAAAAGCGCGTTGGCAAGGACAAGCACTTCTTTGAGCTGCACAAGTTCCGCTCTATGAAGATGTCCACCCCGCACGATGTCCCCACCCACCAGCTGGAGGATCCGGACCAGTACATTACAAGGGTCGGAAAGTTCCTCCGCAGGACATCCCTGGACGAGCTTCCCCAGATCTGGGATATTTTCCGCGGAAAGATGAGCATCATAGGTCCAAGGCCGGCTCTCTGGAACCAGGAGGACCTTATTGCGGAAAGGGATAAGTACGGCGCCAACAATGTAAAGCCGGGCCTTACCGGCTGGGCTCAGATAAACGGCCGCGACGAGCTTGAGATCCCTGTAAAGGCAGGCCTGGACGGAGAGTACGTTTCCGAGCTGAAAAAGGGCGGCCTGGAGGCCTTCCTGTTCGACGTCCGCTGCTTTATGGGCACCATCTCCTCCGTTCTTAACGAGGAAGGCGTAGTGGAAGGCGGCACCGGAGAGCTCAAAAAGCGCGAGGGAGAACTGAATTGAAGAAAGTCCTTATAACAGGAGCAAATTCATATATAGGCACCAGTTTCGAAGCTTACGCGGCCGGAAAGTACGCCGAAAGCCTGTCCGTGGACACCATAGACATGCTGGACGGCAGCTGGAGGCAGGCCTCCTTTGCCGGATACGACATAGTCTTCCACGTTGCAGGCATAGCCCACGCAGACGTTGGCAACGTAAGCGAAGAGACCAAAAAGAAATACTACGCTGTAAACACGGACCTTGCCATAGAAACAGCCGAAAAGGCAAAGCGCGAGGGCGTAAAGCAGTTCGTTTTCATGTCTTCCGCAATAGTCTACGGAGACAGCGCCCCCTACAAAAGGGTCAAGATGATAACTGCAGACACTCAGCCCGCCCCCTCCAATTTCTACGGAGACAGCAAGTGGCAGGCGGACAAAGGCATCAGAAAGCTTGCTTCGGAAAGCTTTACAGTAACGGTGCTGAGGCCGCCCATGATCTACGGAAAAGGCTCCAAGGGCAACTACAGGACGCTGGCGGCGCTTGCCGGAAAGCTCCCGTTCTTCCCGGACGTGCAGAACGAAAGGTCCATGCTCTACATAGAGAACCTCTGCGAATTCCTTGCTCAGGTAATGATTCGTGGAGAAGGCGGCATATTCTGGCCGCAGAACGCTGAGTACACCAAGACCAGCAGCATGGTAAAGATGATAGCCGAGGCCAGGGGCAGAAACATAAAGCTCTCCAAAGCCTGGACTCCCGCCGTGGCTCTTGCCGCGCGCATGCCCGGCAAGATAGGAGACCTTGCCAACAAGGCTTTCGGCAACCTCAGCTACGATATGTCCATGAGCCGCTATGATTTCGACTACGCGCTCGTGGATCTTAAGACTTCAGTCGAGAGGACCGAGGGAAAATGAAGCATATCCTTGTGATATCCCAGTACTTTTGGCCGGAGAGCTTCCGCATAAACGACATGGCGGAGGAATGGGTCAAAAGAGGATATAAGGTAACGGTGCTTACCGGCATCCCAAACTATCCTGCGGGAAAATTCTACCCCGGATACTC
The DNA here is from genome assembly GCA_045541015.1 of Anaerovoracaceae bacterium. Lineage (GTDB taxonomy): Bacteria > Bacillota > Clostridia > Peptostreptococcales > Anaerovoracaceae > RUG13409. Next base: position 3,145 of record JAZQIH010000152.1, read on the forward strand.
CTGGAGCAAAAAGCGCCGCGAGACCAGAAACGGCATAGATATAATACGCATACCCCTTATAGCAAGGGGGCACGGCCCAATAGGCATGGTGCTCAACTACCTGTCTTTCTGGGCTTCCGGGTGGCTTTGGAACCGCACAAGCAAGGTGGACGCGGACCTGGTCTTCAGCTTCGAGGTCTCCCCAATGACCCAGGTGAAGATAGGCTGCGGCTACGCAAAAAAGCACAAAGTGCCTCACTTCGTCTATGTTCAGGACCTCTGGCCGGAGAACGTAGAGACCGTAACAGGCATACACAGCCGCCTGGTGATAGGCCCCATAGACCGCATGGTGGACAAGATCTACAGGCAGGCGGACAAGATATTCGTTACCAGTCCTTCGTTCGTAAAAGCGGTAACAGGAAGGCGCGTGCCGGTGGATCCGCAGAAGGTCATTTACTGGCCCCAGTACGCGGAGGAGTTCTACAGGCCGCTGGAAAAGCAGCCGGCAGAGCAGATCCCGGACGATGGTTCCTTTAAGATAGCCTTCACCGGCAACATAGGAACAGCGCAGGGCCTGGACGTCCTGCCGCAGGCAGCCGCGCTTTTAAAAGATGAAAACGTAAGATTCGTCATCGTAGGAGACGGAAGATATAAAGCAGAGTTCGAAAAGCACATAGACGAACTTGGCGTAAGGGACAGATTCATAATGGTGCCCAGGGTTCCGGCGGAGCAAGTTCCGCAGATACTCAGCGCCTGCGATGCCGGGTTCATCAGCTTCAACAAGACCTCTTTGTGGGAGATGACCATCCCCGCCAAGCTGCAGTCTTACATGGCCTGCGGCAAAGCAATAATAGCGTCCGCATCCGGGGAGACAGAGCGCGTAATAGAAGAAGCGCGCTGCGGCATCTGCACGGAGATAGGAAACGCGGAAAAGCTTGCGGAAGGCATAAGATCCATGCTGGATCAGGATACCGCAGAGCTTGGCAGGCGGTCCAGAGAGTATTTTGAGGCCCACTTCGATAAAAAGATGCTCATGGACAAGATGGACAGCTATATACAAAGCGCACCGGAAGGCAGAAAACAGTAACGGAGGACATCCAGATGTCGGAATTCAACGGAGCAACACTATTGATAACAGGCGGAACAGGAAGCTTCGGCAACACCGTTCTTAAGCACTTTATCAACACCGATATAGGTCAGATACGCATATTCTCAAGGGACGAAAAAAAGCAGGACGACATGCGCCACGAGCTTCAGGCCAGGTACCCGGAAAGCGCCGGGAAGGTCAAGTTCTACGTGGGAGACGTCAGGGATCCCCAGTCCATAGCAGACGCAATGCCCGGAGTTGATTACATCTTCCACGCAGCAGCGCTCAAGCAGGTGCCTTCCTGCGAGTTCTTCCCCATGCAGGCGGTAAAGACCAATATAGAGGGCACGGACAACATGCTCCATGCCGCAATAAACGCAGGAGTAAAGAGGGTGGTCTGCCTGTCCACGGACAAGGCTGCTTACCCCATAAACGCCATGGGCATATCCAAGGCCATGATGGAGCATGTAATATACGCTAACGCAAGGGTAGCCGCAGAGCGCGGAGGCACCGTTATCTGCTGCACACGCTACGGAAACGTAATGTGCTCCAGAGGCTCTGTTATCCCCCTGTTCATAGACCAGATACGCGCAGGAAGCCCCATAACCATAACAGACCCCAACATGACCAGGTTCCTTATGAACCTGGACGAGGCCGTGGAGCTTGTACGCTTTGCATTCAACCACGCCCAGCCCGGAGACCTGTTCATCCAGAAGGCCGATGCCTGCACCATAGGAGATCTTGCCAAAGCTGTCCAGCAGCTGTTCGGCGATACAGGCACCAGCATCATAGGTACCCGCCACGGCGAAAAGCTCTACGAGACCCTTATGACCCGCGAGGAAAGGCTCCGCTCCGAGGATATGGGCGGATACTTCAGAGTTTCCGCGGACAACAGGGATCTCAACTACGACAAGTACTTTGTCAAGGGCAAGGTGCAGACCATGGCAGACGAGGCCTACACCAGCCACAACACCATAAGGCTGGATGTAGACGGCACCGTAAAGAAACTGCTCACCACTGATTACGTACGCGAAGAACTGAAAAAATGAAGGTATTAGTTACCGGAGCCGCGGGTTTCGTAGGAAAGAATCTCGTAGAGAATCTCAAGAACATCCGCGATGGAAAAAACAGAACAAGGCCGAATATCAAGATAGACGCCATATACGAGTACGATATGGCAAACACCCCGGAGGACCTGGACCGCTTCTGCGCGGACTGCGATTTCGTCTTCAACCTTGCAGGCGTCAACCGCCCCAAGGATACAGAGGACTTCCGCAAAGGCAATTTCGGCTTTGCGCAGGTGCTGCTGGATACGCTTAAAAAGCACGGCAACAAGTGCCCCGTAATGCTCAGCAGCAGCCAGCAGGCATCGCTTGCCGGAAGGTTCGGCACCAGCGAATACGGCCTCAGCAAAAAGGCCGGAGAAGAGCTCTTCTTTGAATACGGCGAGCAGACCGGCGCCCCGGTGCTTGTGTACCGCTTCCCCAACCTTGTAGGAAAGTGGGTGCGCCCGAACTACAATTCCGCCGTGGGCACCTTCTGCAACAACATAGCAAACGACCTTCCCATAACAGTAAACGATCCGTCTGTGGTGCTGGAGATGCTTTTCATAGACGATCTTGTGGAGGAGATGTTCGATGCTCTTGAAGGGCATCCGCACCGCTGCGAATACCCAGCTGCAGGCACGGAAGGCTACGATGGCCTTACGCCAAAGTGGACCGAAAGCGGCAGATACTGCGCAGCGCCTGTAACGCACAAAGCAACCCTTGGATACATAGTAGAATGCCTCAGATCCTTCCACGACCAGCCGGGCACCCTCATAATGCCTGCAATAGCGCCGGGAAGCTTCGAAAAGAAGCTCTACTCCATGTATCTCAGCTACCTGCCCAAGGAAAAGGTTGCGTTCAGCCTCAAGATGAACAAGGACGACCGCGGCAGCTTCACAGAGCTTTTAAAGACTGCGGACCACGGCCAGTTTTCGGTAAATATATCCAGGCCGGGCATCACAAAAGGGCAGCACTGGCACAACAGCAAGTGGGAGTTCTTTATAGTCGTTTCCGGGCACGGACTTATCCAGGAACGCAAAATAGGAACAGACGAAGTAATAGAGTTCGAGGTCAGCGGAGACAACATACAGGCTGTCCACATGCTCCCCGGATACACTCACAACATAATCAACCTGTCGGATACCCAGGATCTTGTAACGCTCATGTGGGCCAACGAGATCTTCGATCCGCAGCATCCCGATACATTCTTTGAGCCTGTAAAATGAGGTGTAACATGGCAAACTGGAAGAATAACGGAAAACTGAAGCTTTTGATAATAGTCGGAACAAGGCCGGAGATAATACGCCTTGCCGCTGTCATAAACAAGTGCCGCAGGTATTTCGATACCATACTGGCGCACACAGGGCAGAACTACGATTACAACCTTAACGGTGTGTTCTTCAAGGATCTTAAGCTGGACGCCCCGGAGGTCTACATGGAAGCCGTAGGCGCAGACCTCGGCGAGACCATGGGCAACATAATAGCAAAGAGCTACAAGCTTATGACAGAGCTCAAGCCGGACGCGGTCCTGGTGCTTGGGGACACCAATTCCTGCCTTTCTGTAATAGGCGCCAAGCGCCTGCACATACCTGTCTTCCACATGGAAGCCGGCAACAGGTGCAAGGACGAATGCCTCCCGGAGGAAACCAACAGAAGGATAGTGGACATCATTTCTGACGTCAACCTTGCCTACTCTGAGCACGCCAGAAGATACCTGGCAGACTGCGGTCTTCCCAAGGAGAGGACCTACGTTACAGGCTCCCCCATGGCAGAAGTCCTCAAGATGAACCTTGCCGAGATAGAGGCCAGCGATATCCACAAGCGCCTGGGGCTCGAAAAAGGCAGATACATACTGCTCTCCGCCCACAGGGAAGAGAACATAGACACAGACAAGAACTTTACCAGCCTGTTTACAGCCATCAACAAAATGGCTGAGAAATACGACATGCCCATACTCTACTCCTGCCACCCAAGGAGCAGGAAAAAGCTGGAGGCCAGCGGTTTTGAGCTGGACAAGAGGATAGTGGCTCACGAGCCTCTGGGCTTCCACGACTACAACTGCCTGCAGATGAACGCGTTTGCAGTAGTAAGCGACAGCGGAACTCTTCCGGAGGAGAGCAGCTTCTTTACCTCCGTGGGGCATCCTTTCCCGGCAGTTTGCATAAGGACCAGCACGGAGCGCCCGGAAGCACTGGACAAGGGCTGCTTCATACTGTCCGGTATAGACACCACAGGCCTGCTGCAGGCAGTGGACCTTGCCGTGGAGATGGTAAAGAACGGAGATAACGGCATACCCGTACCCGACTACACAGACGAGAACGTAAGCGACAAAGTCGTAAAGATAATACAGAGCTACACAGGCATAGTAAACAAGATGGTCTGGAGGAAATTCTAGGCCGCTTAAAACCTTAAGCATCAGGAGAATAAAATGGCTTACCCGGTAATTAAGAGCAAGTCCGGCAGACCTTATCAGATCTGCAAATGCTGCGTAATGGACACCAGCGATGAAGATATAGTATTCAATGAAAACGGTGTGTGCACACGCTGCACAGAGTACAAAGAGCGCATAGAGCCCGAGTGGAACCACGGAAAAGGCCACGAAAAGGAGCTTGCGGAGCTTATCGCTGCAATAAAAAAGTCCGGAGAGGGCAAGAAATACGATTGCATACTCGGTCTTTCCGGAGGCCTGGACAGCTCCTACATGCTGCACCTTGCGGTAAGGGAGTGGGGGCTCCGCCCGCTGGTCTTCCACATAGACGCAGGCTGGAACCTTCCGGTGGCAGAGGCTAACATAAAAAGGCTCACGGAAAAGCTTGGCGTAGAGCTTTTAGTGGAGCACATGGACTGGGAAGAGATGCGCCAGATGCAGCTTGCGTGGTTTAAGACCGGCCTTGAGATGCTGGACGCCCCGCAGGACCACGCGTTCATAGCGCTTATAGACAAATACGCCGCGCAGTACGGCATAAAGTACATACTCAACGGCTACAATATCTGCACCGAGATAGTTGCAGACCCGTCGTCCTGGGAGAAGGGCTCCGGCCCCACCGGAGACGGCACTTACATAAAGGATGTAGTTAAAAAGTACTGCGCTATCCCTATCAGGAATTACACTTATACCAGCGGCCTTAAGCACAAGTTCGTTACGCCCTACATCAAAGGCATAAAGACCGTAAAGCCGCTGAACCTTGTTGAATTTACAAGGAAGTCCATGGTCGAGACCCTCAGCCGCGAGTACGGCTACGTGGAGTACGGCCAGAAGCACTTTGAGGACCTTATAACCAAGTTCCTTGAAGGCTGGTGGCAGCCCACAAGGTTCGGCCACGATATCAGAAGGGCTCAGCTCAGCAGTCTTGTGGTAACAGGCCAGATGAGCAGGGACGAAGCCCTTGCCATACTGGAAAAGCCGCCTCTTTCCGAGGAGGAGTCCAAAAAGCTCTTTACGGAAGTTGCTGCAAAACTTGGCATAACAGAAGAGGAGCTTATGAGCTACCACGAGCTCCCCGAATGCACAGACAAGTTCAGGAGCCAGGAGAAGCTCTACAACTTCGGCATCAGGCTCTACGAAAAGCTCGGCCTTGAAAAGAGGATACGCAAGTAGCCCCTGCCGGCAGGATAAAGGCAGACCTTTATGAAATACAAAACATACATCGTAATAGTGAGCCTTGATCCGGATATAGCTCATCTGAGAGCCGTGGCGGAGTGCATTACAAGCGCCGGGTGCGTGCCTGTTATAGCAGACAACGGAAGCAAGGACGTCCGGAGCATCCAGGAGATCCCCGGGTGCCAGCTGATAAGCCTTGGCGGGAACACAGGCATTGCGCACGCGCAGAACAAGGGCATAGAATGCGCCCTTGAAAACGGCGCGGAGGTAATAGGCTTTTTCGACCAGGACAGTGCCGCAGACGCGGAGCTTATACGCACCCTTACAGCAGCCCTGGAGGACGAAGACGTAAAGATAGCAGCTCCGGTAAGCATAGACGCAAAGACCGGGGAAGCCTATCCGAACCACAGAGTGGGCAGCAACGGCCGCCTTGTGGATGTCTACCCGGACGGCAAAGAAGCGCTTACCCAGGTGGACGTGGCCATCTCCTCCGGAACCTTCGTAAAACGGGAAGTTTTCGCGAAGGTGGGCCTCTTCGACGAGTCGTTTTTCATAGATTTCGTGGATGTGGAGTGGTGCCTGCGCTGCCGCAGGGCAGGCATACCCATAACAATAGTAAACGCGGCAAGGATGCCGCATTCCATAGGGGAGAGCAACAGGAAGATAGGACCGCTTACGGTAAACGTGCACAGCCCCTACAGGACCTACTACAAGGTCCGCAACGCGTTCCTGCTGTCTTCAAAGGGCCTGGGCAGATCGTTCAGCTTTTCGCAGCTGCTGCCGGCAGTAGTCCAGAACGGCCTGCTGATATTCGATAAGCAGCGCGGCAAGGAATACAGAAAGTACTATTTTCAGGCAATAAAAGACGGTCTTAAGAAAAGAGACGGAAAATATGAGCAGTGGCACAACAGAACGTGAATACAACAGCGTGTGTATGGCAACATACAACGGAGAGCGCTTTATCAAAAGGCAGCTGGACTCCATACTCATCCAGCTCGGCCTTAACGATGAAGTAATAATAGTCGACGACTGCTCTTCCGACAACACCGTTGAGATAATAAGGCAGATAGGGGACCCCCGCATAAAGCTCTTCGTAAACGAGGAGAACTTAAGGGAAGTCAAGACCTTCGAAAAAGCCATAGAATTGGCAAGCGGCCGGTACATATTCCTCTCTGACCAGGACGATATCTGGACACCCGGAAGGTACAGGCTGATGCAGGCTGCCCTCAGGGAAAAGGAAGCCCTTTGCGTTTCCGGCAATTTCGACACCATAGACCCGGACGGAAACCACGTAGATTACCCTGTCGAAAAGCTCCGCGCGCAGGACAGCACGGAATACAACAAGAACATACTAAGGATATTCGCAGGCAAGGGCTTTTATTACGGCTGCGCCATGGCCTTCGACAGCAGGCTCAAGGAGACTATACTTCCGTTCCCCAAGGGCCTGGAATGCCACGATCTTTGGATCGCAATGGCAGCTAACTACCTTGAGAGCAATGTGCACCTGGAGGAGTCTGTCCTGCTGCATACCATACACGGAAGCAACGTTACGGATACCAAGCGCCCCTTAAAGGCCAAGCTCAAGAGCAGGGGCGTAATGCTCTCCATGTACTGGGAGCTCAAAAAGCGCACCTACAAGGAAGATGATGCTGAGGATACTGAAAAGCCCGGAAACAGCAAGCTTTTCCACGATGTATCAACCACTATAGCCAAGCTAATAAACGTGGTGTTTATGGCAGCCCCGTTCGTATTCGTGTGGTACATGTTCTACGCGGATCAGCTGTGGGTAAAGTTCGTAAGGCGCGGACACTGGCTGGTAATACTGCTCTACATACTGATGTATCTTGTTATAGGCAAGGTGTACGATGCCTTCAGGATATCGTACAACAGCAAAGGCGAGATGATATACAGCCAGGCGCTTTCGCTGCTGGAAGTAAACGTCTTTATGTACATAGTGGAGTGGCTCCTTATAAGGCACGCTCCAAAGGTGCTCCCCATGATAGGCGTGTACGTTGTACAGCTGGGGCTGGCTGCGTTGTGGAGCCATGTGGCGCAGAACTGGTACTTCAAGACCTTCCCGGCCAACAAGACCGTAATAATATGGGACGTTCGCCAGGGCATATCCAATCTTATAGAAAAATACGACCTTAAAAAGAAGTTCAGGGTCGTAGGGGATATGTCCGTGGAGCAGTGCCTTGCCAACCTGTCCATACTGGACAACGTAGATACTGTGTTTATCGTAGGCGTGCACAGCCACGAGCGCAATATCATTGCAAAATACTGCCTTATGCACGATATCAAGGCCTTCCTTATCCCCAAGATAGGAGACCTGATAGTTACAGGCGCCAAAAGGACCCAGATGTTCCACCTGCTTATGCTTAAGGTGGAGCGCTTCAACCCGTCCCTGTGGTACCTGCTGTTTAAAAGGCTTGGAGACATAGTGCTCTCGCTTATAGCGATAGTCATATTCTCGCCCATCATGATAGCAACGGCCATCTGCATCAAGAGGGAAGACAACGGCCCCATTATCTACAAGCAGGTGCGCCTTACCAAGGACGGCAAGCAGTTCAAGATACTCAAGTTCCGCAGCATGCGCATAGATGCGGAAAAGGACGGCGTTGCCAGGCTCTCCACAGGAGAACACGACGACAGGATCACCAAGGTGGGCAGGTTCATACGCAAGGTAAGGATAGACGAGCTTCCGCAGTTCTTCAACATACTTAAGGGAGACCTCTCCATTGTAGGTCCGCGCGCGGAAAGGCCGGAGCTGGCTGCTGAATACGAAAAGCAGCTGCCGGAATTTGCGTTAAGGCTTCAGGCAAAGGCCGGTCTTACCGGTTACGCCCAGGTGTATGGAAAGTACAACACCACGCCTTACGATAAGCTCCTTATGGACCTTATGTACATAGCCAACGCAAGCGTTTTTGAAGACATAAGCATAATATTCGCCACAGTAAAGATACTCTTCATGCCGGAAAGCACAGAAGGCATAGAAGAAGGCAAAACATCAGCAATGTAGCAGGAAAGGATCAGCAGTTTGAAGGATCTTAAAGGGAAAAAAGTTCTTTTATTCACCTCTGTGCTGTTCAATTATCACATCCAGATAAAGAACACCATAGAGGAGCTCGGTGCGCAGGTGCATCTTTACGATGAGAGAAATGATCCTTCCTCGCTGCAGAAGATACTGATACGCAAGGCAAGGTTTCTGATGAACGGCCGCACAAAGGCCTTCTACAGCGCCGTTGCGGAAAAAGAGAAGGACTTCGATCCGGATTACGTACTGTTCGTAAGCCCGGAGGCCGTAACAAGGGAAGCCCTGCAGATACTCAGAAGCAAGTTTACAGACAGCACATTCATCCTCTACATGTGGGACTCTGTAAAAAACAAGAGGATAGAAGGCATACTGGACCAGTTCGACCACATGTACACCTTCGATTCCGATGACGCAAAGAACTACGGCATGGTGTTCCGCCCTCTCTTTTTCTCCCCGGATTTCAGCGCGGAAACTGCGGCCACGGAATACGAATACGACGTAAGCTTCATAGGAACCGTGCACAGCGACAGAGCAAAGATCCTCCTTGCTGTTAAGGATTTCTGCGACGAACAGGGCCTGCGCTACTATTTCTACCTGTTTATCCCCGGAAAGCTCCTGTACACCTTAAGGATGCTTACGGATAAGTACTTAAGGAAATGGGATAAGAAATACATCCACACCTCATCCATAGGAAAGGACGAGGTTGCGGAGATATCCGCAAAGACCAGGTGCGTAATAGATATCAATCACCCGGGGCAGACCGGCCTTACCATGCGCACCATAGAAATGCTGGGGCTCGGCAGAAAGCTGGCCACCACCAACACGCACGTGCGTGAATACGATTTTTACAGACCTGAAGATCAGATCGTCTTAGACAGGCAAAACCTTAAGCTGAGCAGGGACATGATACTCAGCGATTATCTGCAGATCCCCGACGAGATCTACAGAAAGTATTCCGCCCAGTACTGGGCTAAAGAAGTGTTCGGCTTAGAAGTATAGCAGGAGTGTTCTATGACTATCAGAAAACTGTTCTGGGCAGCCAGAGGCATATTGTATAAGACCTGTTTCGGCAGGTTCGGGAATGTTTCCTATATTGGAAGACCTGTGTCTATTCTTGGCCGCAGGAATATTTTTGTGGGAGACAGGGTAAGGATACAGCCGGGCATACGCATGGAAGCTGCAAACAACGGATCTATAGTTATAGGCAACAATACTGCTATCGGCCAGAACGTACACATTACCGCCGATGGAGAACCTCTTAAGATAGGGGAGAACACTACCATACTCGGCAACAGCTTTATAACAAATCTCGACCACGACTATCAGGAGATAGGCGTGCATATCATGGACCAGAAGCGCATAGTTAAAACCACTTCCATAGGTGATAATTGCTTTATAGGTTTCGGCGCATGCATACAGGCCGGTACCGTGCTCGGCAAGCAGTGCGTGGTAGGTGCAAATTCCGTGGTGCGCGGGTCTTTTCCGGACTATTGCGTTATAGTAGGAGCTCCGGCCCGCATAGTTAAGCGCTACGATCCGAATACAGGAAAGTGGGAAAGAACAGAGCAATGATAAGCGTAGTCATCCCTGCTTACAACTGTGCATCAACGATAGGGGAAAGTATAGATTCCGTGCTTTCCCAGACCCGCGCAGACCTTGTGGAAGAGATACTTGTAGTTAACGACGGGTCTAAAGACAACACCGCAAAGCTGGTGGAAGAGCTGTATTCCAAGGATACAAGAGTTAAGCTCATATCCAAGGAAAACGGCGGAGTTTCCACTGCCAGAAATACAGGGATACGCGCCGCAAAAGGCGAATGGATAGCGCTTCTCGATTCGGACGATGTATGGCTTCCTGAAAAGCTGGAAAAGCAGTGGGCCGAGATAGAAAACAACAAAGACATAGTGTTTATAGGCAGCAACCGCAACCAGGAAGATCTCAGGTACGGCACAAAGGTGAACGATCATCTGTACAAGCTGGACCTTAAGCAGCTGCTCATAAAGACCTGGCCACACACATCCACAGCGCTTATACGCCGGGATGTTTTCGATACAGTAGGCTATTATAACGAGCAGATGCGCTATTCGGAGGACGCCGAGCTGTGGAACCGCATAGCTCTGAAGTACCCGCTGTATTACGTTGCAGAGTCTTTGGAGATAGCCGGCGGCAGCAAGGTATCTTTCGGTGTCAGCGGGCTTTCGGCCAACCTTAAAGGCATGTACGACGGAAGCGTGCGCAACCTGCGCGATCTCTACAAAAAGAAAGAGATATCCGCGCCGTTCTATGCCTTCCTGAGATTCTACTACTGGGCTAAATATCTCAGAAGGATATGCATTACAGGCATCAACAAGAAGAGGCAAGGGCATAAATGAAGAAGATAATAGTTTTTATCAACAGTATGTCCGCGCCCGGCGGGATCGAAAGGGTCGTGTCCAACCTGCTTGCAGTATGGAAGGATAAATACGAGCTTACACTGCTCGTAAAAGATGACGCGAACGACTCCTTTTACGAGATACCGGCTGGCGTAAAAAGAGCCTCTTTGAACGAGCCGCTGGCCCTTGATATGAAGGACCGCTCGCAGCGTATCAGAGCCGTTTACGGGAATGCTGTTAAAAGCCACAGCAAGCTGAAGCGCTTCCTTAAGGAAAACGAGTACGATTACATATACACAACAACATCGCTGAACGCGCTGGAAGTTTACATGGCAGACCGCAAGGGACGCGGCAAGCTGGTCGTAAGCGAACACGCGTCTGCGTTTGCGGTAAACAGGGTATATAAAGCGATCAAAAGGTTCGTATATCCAAAGGCCGCATGCATTTCCGTGCCTAACAAGACGGACTGCGCCGTGTACGAAGGCTGGGGCTGCAGGACCATGTACATCCCGCACCTGTTCACCTTCCCTGCAGGGGAAAAGAACGCGCTGGACACCAAAATAGCCCTGAATGTTGGCCGTTACACAGCAGACAAAAGGCAGGCAGACCTTATAAAGATATGGAGCAGCCTCAAGGATAGGAACGGCTGGAAGCTCTGGATAGTAGGAAAAGGAGAGGAAGAGGACAACCTCAGAAGGCTCATATCAGAGCTTGGCGCAGAGGACAGCGTGGAGCTCAAAGGCCCCACTACTGCCATAGCAGACGTTTACAGGCAGGCATCGCTGTTTCTTTTCTCTTCCTGGATGGAAGGCTTTGGCATGGTGCTGCTGGAAGCCATGGCCTTTGGCATTCCCTGCATATCCTATGATTGCCCCAGCGGCCCCAGGGATGTAGTTGCTGACGGAGTAAACGGATACCTGGTAGAAAACAACGATAAAGAAGGCTTCGCAAAGAAGCTTCAGGAATACATAAGCGGCCCCGAAGAGCTCCGCCAAAGGCTTGGAGAAGGCGCTTTCAACACAGTTAAGAACTGGGACAACAACGCTATAGCAGCTGAGTGGGACAAACTGTTTTCATTAAGAGATACGGAAAAGAAGTAATGAAGATCATAGCATTTTATTTGCCGCAATTTCATGAGATCCCGGAAAACAATGAATGGTGGGGCAAGGGCTTTACTGAATGGACTAATGTAAAGGCAGCAAAGCCTTTGTTTGAAGGCCATAAGCAGCCTATAGTTCCGCTCGGTTCAAACTACTACGACCTTCTGGATAACAACACCATGCGTTGGCAGATAGACCTTGCCAAAAAGTACGGTGTTTACGGATTCTGCTTCTACCACTACTGGTTCGACGGCCACATGCTGCTCCAAAAGCCAATGGAGAACATGCTCAAGGACGAGTCTCTGAATATCCCTTACTGCATCTGCTGGGCCAACGAGAACTGGACCAATGCGTGGAAAGCCGACGGAGATGTAAAGACACTCATCCAGCAGACCTACGGTAAAGAGGATGAATGGCGCAGGCATTTCGAATACCTTCTGCCGTTCTTTAAGGACAAGAACTACATACTTGAGGATAACAAGCCGTTCTTTGTTATCTACAGGCCGGAGATAATTCCTTGCCTTAACGAGATGCTGGACTGCTGGGATGCCCTTGCAAAAGAGAACGGGTTCGACGGCATGGTATTTGCCTATCAGCAGCAGTCTTTCCACATTCTTGAAGGCCGGGACGAGAGCCGTTTCAAGTACAATATAGAGTATCAGCCGTCCTACGCAAGGTACGATCTGAGAAACAACCAGGCTGATAAAGGCGCCAAGCTGGCATTCAAGGCCAGGACTTTTATCAGGAAGATAGTCTACAAGATAGACGAAAAGGCCGGCACCAATATCTCGGCAAGGCTCACAAGAAGCGGGCTTCATTTTGAGGACTACGACGAGCTTTGCAAGGAGGTCGTAAACAGAAGGCCGGACAGCGAAAAAGCCATCCCCGGCATGTTCGTGGGCTGGGACAATACGCCCCGCAGGGGCAGCAGGGGGACCGTGTGCCTTGGCTCCACCCCCGAAAAATTCGGAAAATACCTTAAGCTTCAGATAGAGAACGCCAGGAAGAACTACAAGAAGGATATGATCTTCATCTTTGCCTGGAACGAATGGGCGGAGGGCGGTTATCTGGAACCGGATGAACACAATAAATATGCCTATCTGGAGGCAATAAGAGATTCGCTTGGACAAGGATCCGGGCAAACTGATCTATAGATACAAGGTGACACATGAAAGTACTGGTTACAGGCGCTAACGGATATCTGGGGCAGGGCATAGTAAAGGCCCTGCTGGCAGACGGCATAGAAGTTGTTGCCGCAGACAGAAGCGCAGAAAACATAGATAAAAGGGCAGCAGCCGTGGCTTGCGATCTTTTCTCTTTGGAAGATCCGTTCACCTATTTCGGAAAGCCGGATGTTTTGCTGCACCTGGCGTGGAGGGACGGTTTTGTCCACTATTCGGACGCGCACATACAGGACCTGCCGCTGCACTATGCATTTCTTAAGAAAATGGCAGGCTCCGGCGTCAAAAGGATAGCTGTTATGGGCTCCATGCACGAGGTGGGATTCTTCGAAGGAAGCATAAAAGAGGACACGCCCTGCAACCCGGTAACTCCTTATGGAATTAGCAAGAACGCACTGCGCGGCCTTGCTCAGATGCTCTGCAGCAAGGAAAGCATCGGATTCCAGTGGCTCAGAGGATTTTACATAGTCGGAAACAGCAAGTACGGTTCGTCGGTCTTCTCCAAGCTGACGCTGGCAGAGCAGGAAGGGAAAAAGGAATTCCCCTTTACCATGGGCCAGAACCAGTTCGATTTTATAGATTACGATGAATTCTGCAAGCGGGTGGCCTGCGCGGTGGAGCAGGAAGAGGTCCTGGGCATTATAAATATCTGCTCCGGACATCCGGAAAAGCTTGCGGACAGAGTAGAGCGCTTTATTAAAGAAAACGGCTACAGCATAAGCCTCAAATACGGCGCTTTCCCGGACAGGCCCTACGATTCCAAGGCCGTTTGGGGCGACAGCACAAAGATAGACGCTATCCTTCGCAGGCGCTCTGGTGTTTGAATTAAGTGTCTGCGTGTTGTATAATAAAAATTAGTCTTAATGAAGAGTTTAGGAAGGCCCGATGAAAGCTTCGAATAATGGGTTTATAAAAAAACTGGATCTAAAGCGCATGGACTACTGCGAAAAAGAGGTCCTTGCGGATGTAAATTACAGAAGTGTAAGCGATAAGGTAGTATCAGAGTCCAAGACCCTGTCCGGTCTTAAAAAGGCAGCATGGATATTTATCATACTGTTCATGATAGATTGCTGCATTACCGGCGGCGGCAGACTTATAGATTTCGGCTACGTAAGCTACAGAATGTTAGTGTTTGCAGGCGCGTTTATAACAAGCCTGCCCTTGGTCATCATCAACAGAAAGCGGCTGATCAAGGAGCCGTTCGTTTGGCTGACTATCCTGTTTGGCGTGGTCCTGCTCATTTGGTCTGTGTACGGCTACCTGAACAACAGCCCGGTAGGGCACATCAGATCAGATATCACAAGCTGCCTTACTCTGGCGCTTGTTCCGGGCATGCTCTGCGTTGTGGACAGCAGGGAAAAGATACTGAAGCTGGTAGATGTTATCTTCTACTCTTCGGTTGTCCTTGCTGTTATCATTACAGCGCTGCAGTTCCTTGTAATGCACTATGTGGTGCCTATTGCTCTCGATTTCGGAGCGTTCATGGCTGACCGTCAGATAGGCGGTTTCGCTATGCTGCAGACAGGCACTTTCAGGGTGTATTTCAGATCCGGCATCTACTCCCAGGTAGCAATAATGCTTGGCATCTGGAAGGTCTGGCACGCAGAAGGGCTCAAGAAAAAGATATTACTTATAATCTGCGAAGGTATATTGGTATACGCCTGGATAGTATCTTATACAAGAGGCTTCTGGCTCGGACTTGGAGCGTCTGTTATTTTCGTTCTTATATGGCAGCCGAAGATATTCGGAAAGTGCTTTAAGATAGCGGCATGTTCTCTGCTGGTAGCTGCAGTGCTTACCGGTGCATCCTGGATCAACGAGGGCGCGCCTAACGTCCCGAAGGAGTTCTACAACAGGATAGTTATTACAGTAGAGCAGAGCAGCGGTTCAGAGCACGGCGGAAAATACAGCCCCGGAGATGTTGCTTCCCAGGATATTAGGGAGCGCACGGTAAAAGCCGAGAAAGAATACATCAGGCAGTACCCGGTCTTCGGAAGAGGAATCGGAGCTTACCTGGTAGGCGTCAGGGAGGAATCCGCTGTAGAGTATACCTACCTGGATGTAATGATGAAGCTTGGCGCCGTGGGCACTGTGTTCTTTGCCCTGGCGTTCCTGGTGTTCCTGCGGAAAGCCTTTATGCACAGGGTGTTCAGGCCAAAGGAGCTGCCGGAAAACAAGTTCTATACGCTCACAACACTGATCATTGCGGCGTATGCCGGCGTGGCAGTCACGAGCATCACAAACCCGTTCCTTATTTCTCCGCTTGGCCTTTCGCTGCTGCTAGTAACGGAAGCCGCGGTGTATAACTGCAGGATAAATAACCAGGAAGTAGTATAAGCGGAAGTTCTGCAAGACGTTTTGAGGTGAAAAATGAAAGGCATTATTTTAGCCGGCGGAGCCGGTACAAGACTCTACCCACTGACAATGGTAACAAGCAAGCAGCTGCTGCCGGTCTACGACAAACCAATGATATACTATCCGCTGTCCACGCTGATGCTGGCGGGGATCAGAGATATACTCATAATCAGCACGCCGGATGATACTCCGCGCTTTGAGCACCTTCTGGGCGACGGCAGCCAGTTCGGCATTTCGCTCAGCTACAAGGTGCAGCCTTCTCCGGACGGACTGGCTCAGGCATTCATGCTTGGCGAGGAGTTCATAGGAGACGAAGCCTGCGCCATGGTGCTTGGCGATAACATCTTCTACGGCAACGGTTTCAGACGCCTGCTGCGCGCTGCAGTTTCCGACGCAGAGCAGAACAACAGGGCAACCGTGTTCGGCTACTATGTGCAGGACCCGGAGCGCTTCGGCGTTGTAGCCTTCGACGAGAACGGCAAGGCCACAAGCATAGAGGAAAAGCCAAAGCAGCCCAAGAGCAACTACGCAGTTACCGGCCTGTACTTCTATCCGAAGGGCGTAAGCGCCAGAGCATGGCAGGTAAAGCCCTCCGCAAGGGGAGAGCTGGAGATAACCACTCTCAACGAGATGTACCTGAAGGACGATCTCCTGGACGTTCAGCTCCTTGGCAGAGGCTTTGCGTGGCTGGATACAGGCACAATGGAGAGCCTTGTGGACGCGGCGGACTTCGTGCGCATGGTCGAAAAGCGCCAGGGCATAACCATCTCCGCCCCGGAAGAGATAGCCTTCATAAACGAATGGATAGATAAGGAAAAGCTGCTGGAGTCCGCGGCACGCTACGGAAAGAGCCCCTACGGCGCTCACCTTAAGGCTGTTGCAGAAGGCAAAGTAAGATACTAGGAAGGGTACAGAAATGACTATAATCGTTACCGGCGGAGCCGGATTCATAGGAAGCAATTTCATATTCCACATGCTGGGCAGCCACCCGGACTACCGCATAGTCTGCCTGGACAAGCTCACCTACGCAGGAAACCTCTCCACGCTCGCGTGCGTGCTGGACGAGACTTCCCCCAAGTACAACAAGGAATGGGCATCCAGGTTCCGCTTCGTAAAGCTGGACATCTGCGACCGCGAAGGCGTCTACAAGCTCTTTGAGGAAGAGCTTCCGGACATCATCGTAAACTTTGCCGCAGAGAGCCACGTGGACCGCAGCATAGAAGATCCCAGCATCTTCCTTCAGACCAATATCATAGGCACCTCCGTGCTGATGGACGCCTGCCGCAAGTACGGCATCAAGCGCTACCATCAGGTCTCCACGGACGAGGTCTACGGAGATCTGCCTTTGGACAGGCCGGACCTCTTCTTTACCGAGGAGACTCCTATCCACACCAGCAGCCCCTACAGCTCCTCCAAGGCCGGCGCAGACCTTCTGGTAATGGCCTACAACAGGACCTTCGGACTGCCTGTTACCATCAGCCGCTGCAGCAACAACTACGGACCTTACCACTTCCCGGAAAAGCTCATCCCGCTGATGATCGCAAACTGCCTCAACGACAAGCCGCTCCCGGTCTACGGAGAAGGCCTTAACGTGCGCGACTGGCTCTACGTGGAGGACCACTGCAGAGCAATAGACCTCATAATCCACAACGGCAGGGTAGGCGAAGTCTACAACGTAGGCGGCCACAACGAGATGCGCAACATAGACATAGTAAAGCTCATATGCCAGGCGCTGGGCAAGCCGGAGAGCCTCATAACCCATGTTACGGACCGCAAGGGCCACGACATGCGCTACGCTATCGATCCCACCAAGATCCACAACGAGCTTGGCTGGCTGCCGGAAACAAAGTTTGCCGACGGCATAAAGAAGACCATCAAGTGGTACCTGGACAACCGCGACTGGTGGGAAGAGATACTCAGCGGAGAGTATCAGAACTACTACGATAAGATGTACGGCAGCAGGGAGACCCTTTAGATGAAAGTACTCGTAACAGGAGTCTGCGGGCAGCTTGGGCACGATGTTATGAACGAGCTTGCAAGCCGCGGGATAAGCGGCCTGGGCTCCGATATAAGCGATACCTACAGCGGCATTGCAGATGGTTCAGCCGTCTGCAGCATGCCCTATGTAAAACTGGATATAACGGATGCTGATGCTGTGGCTAAGGTAGTGGCAGACGCCGCTCCGGATGCCATAGTGCACTGCGCAGCATGGACCGCGGTAGACGCCGCAGAAGAGCCGGAGAACGCCGCCAAGGTGCAGGCCATAAACGTTGAGGGCACAAGGAACATGGCTCTTGCCGCAAAGAACGCAGGCGCCAAGCTGCTCTACCTCTCCACGGACTACGTGTTCGACGGCAAAGGCGAGCGCCCCTGGCAGCCGGACGACAAGAACTACGCGCCTATAAGCGTCTACGGGCAGAGCAAACTGGACGGAGAACTTGCTGTAAGCAGCATACTGGACAAATTCTTTATCGTAAGGATAGCCTGGGTGTTCGGCCTTAACGGCAAGAACTTCATAAAGACCATGGTGAACGTGGCTAAGACCCACGATACCGTAAGGGTAGTCAACGATCAGATAGGCACGCCAACCTACACCCTGGACCTTGCAAGGCTGCTCGTGGACATGATACTGACCGAAAAGTACGGCTACTACCACGCCACGAACTCGGAGGAGGTCCCCGGGGGCTACATCTCCTGGTACGATCTTTGCTGCGAGGCATACAGGCAGTGCGGGCTGGATACCAAGGTCATCCCTGTAAGCACAGCGGAATATGGGCTTTCAAAAGCCGCAAGGCCGGCAAATTCAAGGCTGGACAAAACTAAACTAAAAGAGATGGGCTTTGAGCCTCTTCCGTCCTGGAATGACGCGGTAAGCAGGTATCTTACCGAGGCAAAGCTCAGATAAACGGAGGCCGTAATGGGTCAGATCACAGTAGAAAAAAATGTAGATGGAATAGAAGGTCTTTGCGTAATAACGCCGGCAGTCCACGGAGACAGCCGCGGCTACTTTATGGAGACCTACAACATAAGCGATATGGCAGAGAACGGCATAGACACCGTCTTTGTGCAGGACAACCAGTCCATGTCCGTAAAGGGCGTGCTGCGGGGCCTGCATTTCCAGAAGAATTACCCGCAGACAAAGCTGGTAAGGGTAATAAAGGGCTGCGTGTTCGATGTAGCGGTGGACCTTCGTAAGGGCTCCGCAACGTTCGGCAAGTGGCACGGAGAGCTGCTCACAGAGGAGAACAAGAAGCAGTTCCTTATCCCGCGCGGCTTTGCGCACGGCTTCCTGGTGCTATCCGATACGGCGGAGTTCTGCTACAAGTGCGACGATCTCTACCACCCCAACGACGAGGGCGGACTCGCCTGGAACGACCCGGAGATCGGCGTTGTCTGGCCAGGTGTAAAGGGTGCCTATAACGGCACTGCAAGCGCCGAAGGATACACCCTGGAAGACGGCACGCCGCTCAATCTTTCGGACAAGGATCAGAAGTGGAACGGATCGCTAGGAAGTGTTCAGTTCGGAAAATAATATGATTGCACGGTGAGCTCATTCCTGTTTGTGAATGTGTTTCTGAGATACAATAGAACCAGCAGATTCTGTTGGAGGATACCGATGAAGATCGATAATTTCAGAAACAATTTCACGCTCAGGACAGAGCCAAAGATCTGGTCAAAATTCAAATATGTTGCATCTTATAACGGACGCACACTGAACCAGCAACTTAACATTATGATAAGGGATGCTGTTGAGGATTTTGAAAAGAAGAATGGTATTATTGAGCAGACTGCAGAAAAATAGTTTTGGCTGTCTGCGCGATTACCGGCGCGCTTTAGGATGAAGAAAGCCCCTGCCAGAAATGGCCGGGGCTTTTAATTTCAAAATGAGCTCATTCCCGAGATCTTACATCGCATGCGGTATGCGTTCCCAGTTCAGGGCTTTGCTGCCGTCGAATGTGAAGCAGTATCCGGTGCCGTTGGACGGCTGGATCTCGTACCAGTTGAGGCCGCTGTCCGGGAAATACTCGTTGAAAATGTTTGCTATGGTGCCGCCGTGGCAGACTACAAGGCAGTCTTTGCCGCGCTCCAGCAGCCTTCCGAGGCCTGCAAGCACGCGGGCCTTCATATCGTTTCCGCTCTCGCCGCCGGGGCAGCGGTTGGCCATGTGGTTTCCGCCGATCCAGGCCTGGTAATCATCGCGGTCCTTCAGCTGGTCGTAGCTGAAGCCCTCAAAGGCCCCGAAGTTCATCTCCATGAACGCGGGCTCCACGCTGTGCGGGATATCCCCGTAGAGCACCTGCAGGGTCTGCTCCGTGCGGGTAAGCCCCGTTGTGTAGACCTCCAGGCCTTCCGCGGAAGGGTAGCCGCCGGCGGCCTTAAGGCTTTTGAGCTGCTCTATGCCTTCCTCCGTAAGGGGCATGTCCGTAACGCCGCAGTAGGTATACGTGATGTTTGCCAGGGTCTGGCCGTGGCGCAGCATGTAGACCTTCATTACTTGAGCCTCTTGGGTATGCCGCAGAACATGCGGGTAACACTGTCCGCGTTAGCAGCTATTGCAGACATTACGCGGCCTGCTTTTTCCCTCCAGGCGCGGGCTTCCGGCTCTATAGGAACAACGCCGCAGAAGATATCGTTCATGATTATTATCTTGTCCGCGTCAAAGCTGGTCTGGGGCTCCTTGCCGTTGCGCATGCACCACAGAACGTAGCGCTCGTAGCCGTAAAGGCAGCGCTTGGAAAAGTCCGGCTCTTTCTCCGGCCAGCACTCGCAGACGTCGGCCGCAGTTATCCCGAAATGCCTTCTTGCGTATTCAAGTTTGCCCTGAAACGCTCCTCCGATTATCAGATCCATCGATCGCTCCTTATAATATTAACTGAATGCGGACCGCTTTTAAGCCTCAAGTCCGCAGATGATCGCCAGCGCCACAGCAGCGCAGCACTCGCCTATGCTTACGGCGCAGCCGGAAATATCCCCGGACATGCCGCCGAGATTGTGCCTTACCTTAAGCACGGTAAGAAGGGTGCAAAGGGCGCTCACGCACACCGCGATGCCCTGCAGCTTCCATACGGCAACAGACACCGCGCAGGCAATAAAGCAAAGCCCCACGCAAAAGGCCACGCTTCCCGGATGCTTTTCGCGGTCCATATTCTTAGAGTAGGAGCTGGTCTTAAGCGGCGCAAAATCTATAACGCAGGCCGCAACAACAGTTCTGGATACCAGCGGTATCAGGATCATCACAGGGCCAACTCCGTAGCCTGCCTGCAGCCACGCTGTAAGAGTAAAGATGCTGAGTATAGCCATGCAAATAACGGCAAAGGAACCCACGTGGGAGTCTTTGAGTATCTCCAGGCGCCTGTCCTGGTCCCTGAAGGACAGCACCGCGTCCGAGCAGTCCAGGAAGCCGTCCAGGTGCATAAAACCTGTGAGTATCCAGGGCAGCACAGCGGTAAAGGCCAGGCCTACCCAGCCGAGCTTTAAAGCACCGCAGGCCTTGTACAGCCCGAACCACACAGCGCCTATCAGAGCGCCCACAAAAGGCAGGCACATAAGCATCTGGCGGGTCCTGGTCTGATCCCACTTTTTTACCGGGCAGGGTATGCTGCAGAACATGGACCATGCCATAAAAAACGGTGTCATAAGGGCAGTTCTCCTTTGTATACGGTAGGAAGCGCTCCGCTTATCTCCGCAACGCAGTCGCAGGCCCGGGCCAGGGCATGGTCGCAGAGGGCAAGAGCCCTCATGTATTCTTCTGTGTATTCCGAGTATTCGGCGCCTTCCGAATAGATGTAATCGCTAACGAAAACAGCGTTTTTTACGCGCCCTGCAAACTCCGCCAGGGCCTTTGCAGTGCGCTCTCCGGCCTTGTGGTCTGCCTCCGGGCAGTCCGGGGAATACATCTCGTTTATAAGCAGCGCCGTGACGCTGTCCAGAAGGTAGGTACCTTCGGAAGGATCGCTGTTTTCAAGGCAAGCCAGCAGGTCCTTCGGCTGCTCCAGGGTGATGAAATCCTTCCCCGCGCGCGATGCCACGTGGCGCTTTATGCGCTCGCGGTCCTCGTCGTCGTAGGCTATCATCGTTGCTATATAGTATTTTGGCCCGCCTTTGGCAAGAGCCTCGCAGCAGTCTTCCGCTATGGAGGATTTGCCGTTCTTGCAGCCGCCGGAAATAAATATCGTCATTGCTTTTGCCTTTAAACTGCGCCAGTCCGCCTAAACGCTGAAGCTGTCGCCTTTGCGTATCTCGTCTAAGTAGCCGTCGTCTATAACGGACTCCTCCCCAAACAGCGCCATGCCGTTCATTACCGCGCAGGACGCCTTAAGGATCTGGAAAGCCAGCGGGCAGCCGGAACCCTCGCCGAGCCTCATGCCAAGCATCAGGTAGGGTTTAAGGCCAAGCTCTTCTATGGCCCTAAGGTAACCGGGCTCAAAGCTCTGGTGCGACGGGAACATGTATTCCGATGCGGCAGGGCAGAGCCTTGCTGCGCACAGAGCAGCCACCACGGAGATGAACCCGTCTATGACCACAGGCAGCCTGCATGCAGCAGCGCCAAGGTAAGCGCCGCACATAGCAGCAATATCAAGGCCTCCGACCTTTGCGATAACGTCTATGACATCGTCCTTGTCCGGCTTTCTGGAGGCAATGGCCTGCTCCAGGACCTCTTTCTTGTGGGCGAATGACGCATCCGTAAGGCCGCCGCCGCGCCCTGTTACAGCCTCTATGCTAAGGCCTGTCAGAACGGAAAGCACTGCGGAGCTGGACGAGGTGTTGCCTATACCCATCTCTCCAAGGCCTATAACATCGCAGCCATCTGCCTTGGCAGCCTTTGCAAGCTCGGCGCCTATGAGTATGGCCTTTTCCGCGGTCTCGCGGTCCATGGCGTCTTCCTTAAGGAAGTTGCGGGTGCCCGGCATCAGCTTGTACTGCAGTATCTGCGGGCAGTCGTAGGGATCCGCTATTCCAAGGTCCGCCACCACAACATCGTCCCCGAAGTACTTTGCCAGCGCGGACATTCCTGTAAGGCGCTTGGTCATGTTGACGGCCTGCGCCATGGTAACGCTTCTGGGCGCGCTGGAAACGCCTTCTTCTATTATGCCGTTATCCGCCGCGCACACGACTACGCGGCAGTGTTCTATCCTGTTTCTGACATTGCCAGTGATCCCCGCAAGCTGAACGCTCATGTCCTCCAGCAGTCCTAAGGAACCGGGGGGCTTTGCCAGCTTTGCCTGACGCTCTTTTGCAGCCTTTACAGCGGCTGCATCCAGCGGTTTTATTGATGCGATCAGGGTTTGGATATCATTATTCATCGATCTACTGCTTTCTGTTGTATTTTAAGCCTCTTCGGCCGCGCCTGAGGCTGTTTTCACTAATAAAATATAATATCATTTTGGGGCATGTTAATCAAGATGCAGGGAAAGGTTAAAGGGGAGGGGCGGTTTAGTCCCGTCCTATTTAAGTGGATACTGCCCAAAAACACAAGTGACCGTAGATCTTTTGGGTAAAAAGCTGCAGAACGCAAGCTTCCAGCTTCTAGTGGAATGATGACAAAAATGTAACACTACTGTGTAACCGAAAAGTTGGACTTTTTGACCTAAAAAAAGGTTCAGAGACAACACTTTTGCTATAAAATGGTAATAATGCACGAATAAGGAATGGCAATATTTGCCATTTTGGAGATCGCGGTCTTCCAAAGTGCAGATTATCTGCTATTTGGCCTCAAATCTGCCCAAACAGGGCTGATTTTTCGACTAATATATAACATTGATGCCATAATTAGGTAAACTAAAATATAGCCCGATAAAAGCCTGTTGTCTTTGGAGCGTGTTTTTCCTCAAAAAGTCAAATTTTTTAATTACACAGGGGTCGAGATCCGGGATTTTCGATCGCGCAGGGGTAATTATCCGGAATTTTCGACGGCGCAGGGGCCCAAACTCGGCATCAGCAGCAAAAAAAGCATAGATAAAATACCACTGTTCCTGTCCTTTTTTGTCCTCCTGAAACGAATATATAGTAGGAACGCAAAAAGGAGGCTTTATTTACAAACCGTATCATAAAGGCTATAATTGAGCCAGGGCAAAACGTTATAGTCTTAAAGATAATCAAATGATAGCGCTCTTTCTTTTGACAATAGAAGAGCCGGAAGCGGCAGATAGAGCGGCTCTGCTTTACAGAACGTACAGGCAGCAGTTATTTTGTGCTACGAACAGCATACTTCACAACGAATACGATGCGGAAGATGCTGTAGGAGATGCTTTCGAAAGCTTTATCAGGCTCAGGCGCTGGCCGGAGAGCGATAAAGGCGCATATGCCCTGCTGGTAACGATAGTCAGAAGAAGGGCAGTCGATATATGCAGAAAAAACAGCAGGAAGCCCGCAGGCCCGGACCCGCAAGCTGGTAAAAACAGCTCAGATCAGATCTCGGAACATACGGATCTGCTCGCCCTGGCGGAAGCCATAGCAAAGCTGCCGGAACATTTGCGGAATACGCTTATAAAACACGTAGCGGAAGGGTATACGACTGCCGAGATAGCGCAGATGTACGGAATAAAGCAGGACAGCGTTCAGAAACGGATAAAGAAGGCAAAAGCCTTGCTTAAGGTAATGCTGCAGGAGGGCACAGACAGGTGAGATCCGCAAATTTTACAGATGAACAGCTAAAGGAAGCGCTAAAGGAGATAGAAACACAGCGCATCGGAGCGGAGCTGATGAAGCGTATTTCCATCAGACGATAAAAGCATATGATGTCTCTGGCTCGGCAGATTTTGACCCTGAAAAATACCATATAGTCGATCATTATTGTATAAAACCAGACGACCTTCATGCGCAGTATACCGATGAGTGGTTTTCCGGACATCAACTCGTAATTGTTTCTGTATATCGTTCGGAGGGTGTTGCTTCGGTACTTCTTAATGATGACAAACTGTTTTTTAACGGCAATCAGTGTAAGATCGATATAACCAGATTTGATACTCCGGAACTTTCAGAAGACAGCTGGCATATTTTTATCGAAACTGAACGGGTATTTGATAAAGATACGGTATTTGAAGTAAATATTATAAACAAATGGGCAGCTGATCCGCAGCGCGCTGCACAAAACGTACCATTTAAAGCAAACGTGCTGCATGTGAACCTGCATCACAGCGGCTGGAGATCATCAGGCCTTCCGGATGTATATCTTGTGGACTCGGCCGGGGATGTCAGATCGCTTCAGGACAGGCTGCAGACAGATATCACTGATCTGTTTGCCGGCTATGAAAGCAGCTGGTTCGATACGCATCAGCTTCTGGCTGTCCCTATAATTGAATACAGCACTTATGGTCATCAGCTTCACCATGAGGTCGTAAGTGTCCAAAGTGGTGATTCCGATATGGTAGTCATAAAGTGCCTGTATCCGGCTGCAGATGATGCTCTGGACAGCTGGCTGGCGTTAATAGAGGTCGATGGGAAGCCCTTTAGTAAGGACTCTGAGATTCAGGTAAAGTATTTGGAGCCTTATCAGCAAAGTATAACGGTATTCGAATATAGAAAGCATTTGGATAGCTGATTCGATAAATAATGACTCATCTTGTCTGTTTTGGATCATAGTACAATACGATGGTCATCAATTTGCGTATGTTCCGGTTGAGTTTGAGCATATTACCGGTTATTTGTACAGGTATGTGCATGCCTACAAGCCTATTCAAAAATCAACTGATATTGCCTGCTTCATTTGGAACGATTCTTACCACTTTATTATAAACGATAAACAGTGTTGCTTCTTAAAACTGAAATATACAAATGGCGAGAGTCAGATCGTTGAGGTAACAGAGTATCCCTTTTGCTTTCATTCGAAGCCATTTCCTTCGGAATACTATTATTTAGACGGCAATTACGAAGAGTTGAAATGAATTTTACTATTAATCGTGAGTTGAAGAAAAAGACCGCTTTTCCGGAGCGGTCTTTTTATGTATAATAACGGGTAAGATCATTTTCAGGAGGCATAAGATGAAAGATCAGAAGATCGGAACAAAATGCGTTCAGGCAGGCTACACCCCGGGCAACGGAGAGCCTCGCCAGGTACCTATCATACAGTCTACAACATTCAAATACGATACATCGGAGGACATGGGCAAGCTCTTCGATCTGGAGGCCAGCGGCTATTTCTACACCAGGCTCCAGAACCCCACCAACGACCACGTTGCAGCTAAGATAGCAGCGCTGGAAGGCGGCACGGCGGCAATGCTTACATCTTCCGGCCAGGCTGCAAACTTCTTTGCGCTGTTCAACATCTGCGAGGCAGGCAGCCACATAGTTTCCAGCAGCTCCATCTACGGCGGAACCTTCAACCTTATTTCTGTTACCATGGCAAAGATGGGTATAGAGGCCACCTTCGTTTCCCCGGACTGCACGGAGGAAGAGCTGAACGCGGCGTTTAAGGACAACACCAGGGCGGTGTTCGGAGAGAGCATCGCTAACCCGGCTCTTACGGTGCTGGATATAGAAAAGTTTGCAAAGGCGGCCCACGCTCACGGCGTGCCACTTATCGTGGACAACACCTTCCCGACCCCTGTAAACTGCAGGCCTATAGAGTGGGGCGCAGACATTGTTACCCATTCCACTACCAAGTATATGGACGGCCACGGCACTGCTGTTGGCGGCGCTATAGTGGATTCCGGCAGGTTCGACTGGATGGCTCACGCGGACAAGTTCCCGGGTCTCACCACTCCGGACGAGAGCTACCACGGAATAGTCTATGCGGAAAAGTTCGGCAAAGAGGGCGCTTTCATAACAAAGGCCACAAGCCAGCTTATGAGGGACCTTGGCTGCATACAGAGCCCGCAGAACGCTTTCTACCTTAACCTGGGGCTCGAATCCCTGCACGTGCGCATGCCAAAGCACGTAGAGAACGGCCTTGCAGTCGCGGAGTTCCTGGAAAAGCATCCTAAAGTAAGCGCAGTGCACTACCCCGGCCTTAAGAGCGATCCTTACTACGAAAGAGCGCAGAAGTACATGCCAAACGGCGGCTGCGGCGTAGTGTCCTTTGAGATAGTCGGCGGAAGGCCTGCAGCCGAAAGTTTCATGAAAAAGCTCAGACTTGCGGCCATAGAGACCCACGTTGCGGACGCGCGCACCTGCTGCCTCAACCCGGCTACATCCACCCACAGACAGATGAACGAGGAGCAGCTTGCAGCGGCAGGTGTTCCGGCTGGTCTCATCCGCATAAGCTGCGGCCTGGAGGACAAAGAAGACCTTATCGCAGACCTCGCTCAGGCGCTGGATTGATAACTAACGTTTACATCGACGTAACCAAACGGACCCTTTTACGGGTCCGTTTTTGTCTTATAATAGATATGGGAATAGATTTCCCATGCATTTATCAGTTATATTTGTTCAAGAAAGGAGATTTAATCATGCCAGCTATTGAACAAAAAAAGGGCCTTACCAGTAAGGATATATACCTTATAATCGGTACCCTTATCGTTTACCTGTTCGGCTACATCGTTCCGCCGTTCGGCGGCATAGGCGACATGGGTATGAAGATGCTGGGCGTAGTTATCGGTGTTATATTCATGACATGCGTAGGCTGCCCCATCACCCAGAGCTCTCTTATCGCTCTGCTTGCATTCCCTGTACACGGCTATATGGATGTAAGCACACTGCTTACCAAGTGGACAGGTACCACAACCACCTTCCAGCTCGTTTTCGCAGGCGCTCTGCTCCTCGGACTCAGACAGACCGGAGCTATGAACGTTATTGCTAAGAAGATGCTCGGAATGAAGATCACCAAAGGCAGACCTGGTGTCCTGATGTTCATAATCATGACCACCGGTTACGTAGTATCCACCTGCATGGGCGGAGCTCCGTTCTTCCTGCTCTTCTACGGACTGATCGATTCTATGTGCGAAGTTGCCGGCTACGGCGAGGAAAGCAGATTCAAGAAGTTCGCCCTCTTAGGCGTTTATGTAGGCGCTTACGGCGGATTCCTGTTCTACTTCAGAGGCGCTATGGCTGTTACAGTGTCCTTCTTCGATAAGGCACTCGAGCCGTTCGGACTCACCTTCAACGGACCTCTCTACATGCTGTACGAGATCTGCACATTCATCCCGTTCAACGCTCTGTTCGTACTCGCTCTCAAGTTCATCTTCAGAGTAGATATGTCCAAGCTTGCTCACGTTGATGTTACCAAGGTAGAGCAGTTCGCTAAGGTTCCTGATCACTTCGACAAGAAGATGAGCATCATGTTCTGGTCCGTTATCGTCTGCATCGCTTACGCAATTCTTACCGCGTTCGCAAAGAAGACCTGGCCGGGATTCGCTGTCTGGGGTTCCCTCACAGTAACCATGATCTGGGTAATTCCTCTTGTACTCTGGAGCATCGTCCGCATCGACGGAGAGCCCATCATCAACCTCAACAAGCTCCTCTCTGAGTCTTCTCTGTGGATGATGATCTCTCTCGTAGGTATCATGGTACTGCTCGGCACCGTCTGCACAGACACCGCTGAGAACATGGGTATCCGCGGAGCTATCAGCAGCCTGTTCGGACCGATCTTCGGAAACATGAGCATTCCTCTCCTTCTCCTCATCGTAACAGTATTCGCTACACTTGTTACCCAGGTTGTTAATGGTCAGGTACTTACCCTTGGTATCACCCCGATCATTGCTCCTATCGTATGCCAGCACATCCAGGCAGGCGAAGTTGGTAACCCGACTATCGTTCTTGCTACACTGTCCGCAGCTGCACAGGTTGCTTACCTGTTCCCGTCCGGATCTGTAAACGCTGCTTACATCCTGTCCAGAAAGGAGATCAACTCCAAGTTCCTCTTCACCTCTGGTCTTGCAGTACTGTTCCTGTACATCATCTGGCAGTATGTCATCGGTCTTGTATTCAACTTCATCTTCCCGGTGACCATCGGCTAAGCAAAATCAAACAGATATTCAAGGGGCTCCTGTTCGCAGGAGCCCTTTGTGTCCAAACCCTGTCAGTTATTTCTACGGCGAGGTAAAAATTATATGTATAGGACTTGTATTATTCAAGTCATATAATATAGGTGTAAAAAATAATTGCAGGTAAATATCTAGAAAGGACGATCAATATGGCTAAAGTATTTCATGAGGCCGCCCGCGACATCCCCGTATACGCAGAATGTGATATCCTCGTAGTCGGAGCAGGTGCTGCAGGTCAGGCCGCTGCAGTTGCTGCAGCAAGAGCAGGCGCCAAGAACATCATACTCATGGAGCGTTACGGCTACATGGGCGGCGATGCTACAGGCGGTTATGTAGTAATGCTTCCGGACCTCACCTGGAGAAACAAGAGCTTCGTAAGAGGCATCCAGGAAGAGTGGTTCACCCGTTCCCAGAAGCAGTTCCCGGGTTCTGTAATGGCTCCTTCCGTAGAGGAAGCAGGCGAAACTGACCCCGCAAAGCTGCAGCGCTGGAGAGCTATCCACGACTGTGTATCCCGCGGAACATTCGGCGGATGCAAAGAGTCCATGCTCGTAAGAGCTCCTTACTTCGATCCTCAGTACATGCGCATAATCCTGGACGAAATGGTCTACGAAGAAAGAGACCGCATCCAGCTTATGTATCACACCTGGGGCGTAACTCCTATCGTAGAGAACAAGACCATCAAGGGCGTTATCTTCGAATCCAAGGAAGGCCGCAAGGCTATCCTTGCTAAGCAGGTAATAGATGCTACCGGCGACGGCGACATCTACTCCCAGGCTGGCGCTGCATTCCAGTCCCTGGCAGACGCTGTCTGCAGATCCTCCACAACAGCTCTGGTATACAGAGTAGGCGGAATCGACTGGAATCTCTGGTACGAGTGGCAGCAGGCTCACCCCGAAGCATACCAGGCATTCAGAGACGGCATCAAGAAGGTAGCAGGCTTCCGTATCGCTCCGCTGCCCACCAACGATCCTACCGTTTGCTGGATGAACAACTGGCACTCCGACCGTGACTGCACAGTCATCAAGGACCAGACCGCTACAGAAGTAGTAACCAGACTTTCTATCGCAAAGGTCATCGAGTACATGAGAGAAGTCTGCCCGCTCGCATTCAAGAACGCATTCCTCTACGACATCGCTCCGCAGCTCGGAACTCGCTGCTCCAGAAGACTGCAGGGTGAGTACATCATGACCACCAACGATTTCGCATTCGCAAAGAAGCACGACGACGTTATCGCATGGCACTCCACCATTTGCCAGATCAACGACTGCGGCCCGGTAGAGATCCCTCTCGGCGCAATCATGGCAAAGGGCTGCGAGAACCTCCTCGCTCCGGGACGCCACTTGTCCACTGATAACATCGCTATCGACTGGCTGAACCTGATCCCGCAGTGCACAGGTACCGGTCAGGGCGCAGGCGTTGCTGCTGCTGTTGCTGTTATGGAAGGAACCGACATCCACCACGTCAACATCAAGAAGGTCCAGGACATTCTTGCCGGCGAGCAGGACGTTCCTCTTCCCAGAAACGAGCACACAGACAAGAGCTACACCGAGCTTTGCGAACAGTATGAATATGGTCTGTACACCGACGCTGCTAAGCAGGCAGCTGCTAAGGGAGAAGAGTACACCAAGGGATATCGTCAGGACCACAACTACAAGACCGGCGAAGACGAATCCTCCAAGAACTTCATCCAGCACTAAAGCACTAAGGTGCCAACCTCTTAAGCCCCCAATCTTCTTCGGGGGCTTTTTTATTGTTCTAACATAGTAACATAGGGGACGGTTCTCTATGCTGAAAAATGCATAGGGGACGGTTCTCAGGTTCGCGGTCTATATATTTTCTGATGCTTGCACTGAGGCAGTTTTTACCCAAAACCAGTATAATTTTGCCGGACATCGGCAGCTCCTGCGGAGATCCTCAGGCTGCGTAATTCTGATGCCTTGCGGCTTGATACTGAGGGGATTATATTGTATAATATGTTGTTATATTGGAGGCATAGGCTTTAATGGATGACAGACCTATTGGCATATTCGATTCGGGCGTTGGCGGGCTCACCAGCATCAACGCTTTTTCGGAAGTTTTGCCGCATGAAAGTATAGTGTATTTCGGGGACACGGCAAGGGCCCCGTACGGGACCAAGAGCCCCGCAACAGTGCGCGCTTTTTCGCGCGAGATAGCAAATTTCCTGGTAAAGCAGGGCGCCAAGATACTTGTAGCAGCCTGCAACACCAGTTCGTCCATAGCATTGGACGCCATAAAAGAAGACCATCCGGACATCCCCGTGGTAGGAGTTATAAAGCCCTGCGCGGCAAGGATAGCGGAGGTCTGCACACCGGAGAATTCCATAGGCGTAATAGCAACCCCTGTAACAGTGGAGAGCGGCGCCTACGAAAAAGAGATCAGAAAGCTCAGCCAGGAGCTCAACGTGCACTCCATAGGGTGCTCGGCTTTTGTGCCTCTTATAGAGAGCGGAGCCTTCAACACGCCGGCAATGGATGCAGCAATAAAGCACACCCTGGACGATTTCATCAGGGACAACCAGGTGGACACCCTGGTGCTCGGCTGCACTCACTACCCGATAATCAGGCCGAATATAGAAAAGCTCTTCCCCTGGCTGAGCATCATAGACCCGTCCATGGCGCTTGCTAT
>JAZQIH010000153.1:0-10134 GCA_045541015.1 Anaerovoracaceae bacterium
GCGGTCCGCAATGGCCTTATGAGGGCACAGAACGTCCTTTTAGAGCCTTTTTACGCCTTCAGGATAGAATTGCCCACGGAGCTCATAGGACGCGCCATAAGCGATCTTAGAGCCATGCAGGCGGTGTTCGGATCTCCGGAAGATCTGGGCGGCACCATGCAGATAAGCGGCAGGGCGCCGGCTTCGGAGATAGCGGATTACCAGACCGAGCTGATGTCCTACACCAGGGGCAGGGGCCAGCTTTCGCTGCGCTTTTCCGGCTACTACCCCTGCCACAACACGCAGGCCGTTATAGAGGCGGCAGATTACGATCCGGACCGCGATACGGACAACCCGGCGGATTCGGTGTTCTGCAGCCACGGCAGCGGCGTTATAGTAAAGTGGGACCACGTGCGGGAGTTCATGCACGTGGACAGCGGCGTGCGCATAGCAGCAGAAAGCCCGGACTCGGAAGAGCCTGCGGTAACGCTTGGCGCACCGAAGGTCCGTTCCGGCAGCCTGGACATAGACGAAAAAGAGCTGGAAGCCATAATGCAGAGGGAGTTCGGCCCCATAAAAAGGCCAAAATACACCAGCCCCGTCTACAACAGGGCGGCATCCAAGCCTTCGGCGGCAGCCAAAAAGACCTACATAATAGTGGACGGCTACAACATGATCTTTGCCTGGGAGGAGCTGGCGGAGCTCGCAAAGGACGACATCTCCGCAGCAAGGGACAGGCTCATAAGCCTGCTTTCGGACTACGCGTCCCTCAGGGGCACGGAGGTGATGCTGGTCTTCGACGGCTACAAGGTGAAGGAAAACCCGGGCCTTGGCACCAGCGAGGGCTCCATAAAGGTGGCTTACACCAAGGAGGGCGAGACCGCGGACGCTTACATAGAGCGCATGGCCAGGGAGATAGGCAAGAACTACAGCGTGCGAGTGGCAAGCTCGGACGGCATGGTGCAGCTGTTTGCACTGCGCCTTGGGCTTCTTAGGATGAGCGCCCCGGAGCTTCTGGCTGAGGTGCAGCTTGCCCAGCAGGAAATAGAGGAAAGGATATATCAGCAGCGGCTTTCGGACTGCTTCAGCAACACCGCAAGGCAGGTCTGAGCCCCCTGAAATGTAATATTTATGAAAAAGTTTATTGCTTTGGTCTGCCTTATAGCGCAGATCATAAGCCCTCTTGCATACCCGGCCGTAGATTCCAGAAACGTTGAGATCTACGACCTTACAGACGATAAGGTAATATACGAAGTCGGGGCGGAAAAGGTGGTATCCATAGCCTCGCTTACAAAGATAGCCACTACAATAACGGCCATAGAGACCATCGAGGACCTGGACCAGACCGTTACCGTTACCTCGGCCATGCTCAGGACAGTGCGCTGGGACCTTATGAAGGCAGGCCTCAGGGCAGGCAACAAGGTAAGCTACAGGGACCTTCTGTACGCTTCCATGCTCCCCAGCGGCGCCGATGCAACGCATGTTATAGCCATAGCATCCAGCGGCAGCATTGATGCCTACGTGGAGAAGATGAACGCCCTGGCTCAAAGGCTTGGGCTTTCCAATACCCACTTTGTGAACGTTACAGGACTGGACGCAAACGGCCACCATTCAACGGCGGACGAGGTCCGGAAGCTCCTGCAGTACGCCCTGCAGAACCCCATTTTCAGGGAAGTGTTCACCACCAAGACCTACACTCTTTCCACGGGGCTTACGGTGGACGCGACGCTGCTGCACTACAACACTTCCGGCGTGGACATTTCCTCCATACTCGGAAGCAAGACCGGCTACACAGGCAAGGCTGGTTACTGCCTGGCATCCCTGGTGGATGTCAACGGCCACGAGATGCTGGTCATAACCCTTGGAGCAAAAAAGAGCGGCAATGTCTTCTACCACGTGGTGGATTCCGTGGCTCTCATAGATTTCGTTAAGGCAAACTATTCGGAGCGCATCCTTGTGGAGCCCGGCATGCTTATAAAAGAGCTTCCGGTCTACCTCAGCGAGACCGAAAGCGTAAGCCTTTATACGGATAAGCAACTGAGCATGTACCTGCCCAGCGACTACGATCCGGCGGATGTAAGGATAGTCTACGAGGGGCCGGAGGAGCTCAGCTACAAAAATGAGCCCGGCGAGTTTATCGGAAGCGCTACGTATTACTACAAGGACGAGCTTCTGCACCGCCAGGAGTTCAGGCTGGATACGGAGCTGAAGCTCAGCATCAGCAAATTTGCGGAAAAGTACAGGACGCAGATAATACTGCTGGCCGCGGCGGTGGTCCTGGTGATAGTTTGCATCGTGGTCCTGTCGGTTAAGGCAGCAAAAAGAAGGCGCGCAAGGCGCCGCAGACACAGCGCGTAAACGGATATATGGATAAAGAAGAACAACTGCTTGCAGCAACGCTGCAGGACAAATACAAACAGGCAGAGCGCAGGGGCTTCCCGGCACACACGGGCTTTCTTACACCCGCGGAGGTGAGCTTTGCGGAGAGTTTTTGCATCAAGGAAAAGATGAGCTTTCTGCTGACCGGAGGCTACGAGGATGCGGAGCGCAGGATATGCGTTCTGGACCCTTCAGGCTACGAGTTCCTCTGCGTGCTGAAGCTAAGCGTTCCCAAGGGCTCCAGGCCTCTTACCCACAGGGACTACCTGGGCTCTTTGCTGGGCCTTGGCGTGGAGCGCAGCGTAGCAGGGGACATACTGGTACGCGAAAACGGCGCGGACATCATAGTCCTTAAGGAAATGGCAGAATACCTTGCGCAGAACCTCATCCAGGTGGGCCGCGCGGAGGTGAGCGCCCAGGTCTGCAGCCTGGATGCCTTGGACTTCGGGGAGCAAAAAACAGAAGAGTACACAGACACCGTGGCGTCCCTGCGCCTGGACAGCGTTGCAGCCAGCGCTTTCCGCATGGCAAGGGGTAAGGCTCAGGAATTCATAAAGCAGGGGCTTGTAAGCGTCAACGGAAGGCAGATACTAAAAGCGGACGCGGAGGTCTTCGAAGGGGACCGCATCTCCATGAGAGGAAAAGGCAAGGCCATACTCAGCCAGGTGGGCGGAAAAAGCCGCAAGGACCGCATAGTTGTAACGATAACAAGATTTTTATAAATAGCAGCATAAGGCCGCTGTGTATGGTATAATCTCATGCAAAGGAGCTTCATAATATGGATACCAAAGCATACGTAAAATTCAGAGATGATATAGTAAAAAGCTGCAGCCGCATAATAGTTGGCAAGGACGATGTCATAGAGCAGCTTGCGGTCTGCCTCATAGCCTCCGGCCACGTGCTTTTGGAGGACGTTCCCGGCACCGGTAAGACCATGCTGCTGCGCGCTTTTTCCCAGAGCATAGGCGGAGAGTTCAGGCGCATACAGTTTACCCCGGACCTTCTGCCTTCGGACCTTACAGGCATCAATTTCTTCAGCCAGAAGACCGGCGAATTTGAGTTCCGCAAGGGCCCGCTGTTTGCGCAGGTAATACTCGCGGACGAGATCAACCGCGCCACCCCGCGCAGTCAGTCCGCGCTGCTGGAGGTAATGGAAGAAAAGCAGATCTCCGTAGACGGCACCAGCTACAAGATGAAGGAGCCTTACATGGTAATGGCTACCCAGAACCCCATTGAATCTTACGGAACCTTCCCGCTTCCGGAAGCTCAGATGGACAGGTTCTTTATGCGCCTTAAGCTTGGCTACATGACCCGCAGCCAGGAGCTTTCCGTGCTGCGCCGCCCGGACAGCAAAGAGCTTCTGGAGGATGTTGCCCCTGTGGTAAGCAGCCAGGAGATAGAAGAGCTCCGCAAGGGTTTTGCGCAGGTACGCGTAAGCGACGATGTTGCAAACTACATAATGGATATCGTGGACCGCACCAGGCGCGATGACAGCATTGCCAACGGAGTCTCCACCAGAGGATCCCTTGCACTCTACCGCGCAAGCCAGATCTACGCAGCAATGCAGGGCAGGGATTACGTTATCCCTGAAGATGTCAAGAAAGAAGCGCTCTGCGTGCTTCCGCACCGCATAATACTCGTAAGCAGCAGACATACGGATAATGCCAGGGTCATCTCCGGCATCATCGAAAACGTGGAAGTGCCCCTGGAAAAAATATGATAGGACTGATACTGCTGCTTTTAGTGATCATAATAATTGCAGTGGAGGGCGTCAGCCTGCGCGGCCGCAGCCGCAGCCTTCCGGTGGAATTCAGCGTGGATACCAGGCTCGTGGAGCCCGGGGAGACCGCCACGCTCTATTACACTGTCTCCAACCCCAGCCGCCTTCCGGTCTTTTACGTGGGCTTTTCCCTGTACCTGGACCCGGATGTTACCGTTATGGAGGGCGAGGAATTTTGTAATGCTCACGTAAGCAAGACCGACATAGGCATCAGTGTGGGCCACCACTTTTTCCTGCCTGCGTACGGGCGCTTTAAGGGCAAGGTAAGGATAGCGCTCAAAGGGCGCGGCGTGCACGAACTTGGCCAGTATTTCGTGGAAACAGGGGATTTCTTCGGTCTTTCGCCTATCATAGCATCAGAGCGCATAAGCAGGAGGATAATCTGCACCAGCGAAAAGAGCCGGGAGATAGACTCCGAATTCTACGGAGGAGACCTCGGGGACATTTCCGTAAGGCGCTTTATTATGGACGACCCCACCATGCTGCTCGGCTACCGCGAATACACCGGAAATGAGCCCATGAAGCAGATCTCCTGGAACCAGACTGCCAAGACCGCAAGGCTTATGGTGCGCCAGAACGATTTCACAACGGACCGCTGCTGCGTGGTGCTTGTAAACATGTACAGCTCTCTGCGCCCCCAGATGGAGGAGTGCCTTAAGCTTGTCCGCACCGTCTGCGAGCAGCTGGAGGATGCCAGGGTGCCATACGAGCTGATATCAAACGGGGACCTTCTTTCGGTGCCGGAGGGCACCGGAAGGGAGCACCTGTTCTCTGTGCTTAAAAAGATAGGCCTTTCCAGGCTCATGGGCTTCAACACTTTTGACAGCCTTGTTGAGCACTGCATAAGAAAAAGGCGCAGCAATTGCTGCCATATAGTTATAACGCCTTCGGTGGAGGCCAAGCTGCAGGCCCAGATAGAGCATCTCGGCCATTACACGGACATGCGTCCGCTCGTAATAACTCCGGTGGAAAGGGGGTCTGCGCTTTGAAAAGCATAAGTGTATCAAGGGCATACGCCCCGCTGCGCGTCTGCGCGGATATTTGCTTCTACCTGTTCGTGATATCCGTGCTTTCCATCAGGATATCCTCTACTTTCTGGACAGAAAGAGGCGTTTTCGGCATAATCTCAAACTTTGTTTCGCCGTGGATAACGCAGCTTCTGATATTCGTTCTGGCCTGCTTTGCCGTGGCGTTTATTGCTGTGCGCACGGAAAACGCTGCGCTGCGCTTTGCTATGTCTCTGCTGCCGGGGCTCAGCTTTATAGGGGTAAAGCCGGAGCTCTCGCTAATAGTGCCGGCCGCCGCGTGGGCGTACTTCATCGTATTTATAAGCGCCGGAAGCTTCGAGACTTACCTGGACAAGTACAGGCGAAGGCTGCGCGTAATGCTTATAGTTGCGCTTCTTGCCAGCGGTTTTCTTATAGTTTTCCACTTTACGAACGACGATGTCTACACCACCAAGCTGTTCGGCGGGGAAGAGTTCGGGGTACTGTTCTTTGTACTGGCTGTAGTTTCTATGCGCGGCATGCGCCTTGTAAACGGAACGCCTAAAAAGATGAGGGCCCTGGATACAGC
The DNA here is from genome assembly GCA_045541015.1 of Anaerovoracaceae bacterium. GTDB lineage: Bacteria > Bacillota > Clostridia > Peptostreptococcales > Anaerovoracaceae > RUG13409. Next base: position 5,714 of record JAZQIH010000153.1, read on the forward strand.
GTACGTAATTGCCGTGCCTGTGATCCTCACGGCCTGCGTGCTGCTGTTCCGCCTTATGGTCCCTGTGGTCTCGTATATCATAAAGCTCCTGGCGCATTTCGTGCGCTGGCTGCTCAGCGTTCTGCGCCCGGACAAGCCTCAGCCGGATTTCCTGGAGATAGTTGAAGAATATATCAATAACGCTGAACAGGAGATACTGGACCTCAGAGTGGATCCGGAAGCAGACCCCAGCGTGGAGCCCATGGACGGCAAGAACATCAGGATCAATATCCCGCCCAGCTTCTACTATCTGCTCTTTGTTGCAGCTGTAACTGTAGTGCTGGTGATAATTGCCGTAAGGCTGCTTGCCAACAGGAAAAACGTCGGCGGCAGATTCATTTTCAAGTCGGAAGACATAGACCGGATACCGCCGGAAAGCGAGCCTGTCCGCAGGGCAGAGGAGCCGCCGGCCTCGTCCAACGCAGGAAAGATACGCAAAGTCTACAGGTCCTATCTGGAGCATTTCAGATCTCTGAACATGAAGCTGGAGCCTTCGGATACTTCGCAGGACGTTTTAAGGTATTCAGGTGAGTTTAATCAGGCCGCCGAGAACGGCACTATGCGTGATCTTTACATAGCAGCCCGCTACGGAGATCCTGCTGAAGTAACAGCAGAGCAGGTGGCTGAGGCAAAGCGCTGCCTTACAGCAGTAAAGGAAGGGTAATTCTTTATTTCTTTTCCGAAAACAGCCTTTGGAACACCGATACTCCGTACCCCACATACCATACGCCAACGAGCATGGCAGCAAGCACCTGAAGAGGCAGCGTGCCCATTCCTGAAAATCCTTTAGGAGCAATAACAGTAAGCCCTATAGCCCATCCGCCGAGCCATGCCTGAAGTTCGAACACCTTGGGCAGAGAACACGCAATAAGGACAGCCGCGCCGCCCATCACAAAAAGGACCACGTAGAGCTTAAGATCCTCGCCTAGGGGAAGCGCCTCAAGGAGCTTCATGGCAAGCAGTGTCCATCCTATGCTTACGATATAGCTGGCGGACTGCCTGAGCCCGATCTCGGGCGTGCCTTTGGATGCTACATATATGCTGGCGCAGATAAGGGCCACAGAGCCTACTGTCACACCGATATGACCCGCAAGCACCGCCCAGAGCGGCGGAAATACAGCTATACCGATCGCAAGGATAATATTATCTTTCTTTTTCATATCTGCCTTCCTTGGCTAAAGATCTTCGGACTCCGGCTGGCTTATGGAGAACGGGCGCTGAAGTGCCTCGGTGATGTCAGCTCTGTACTGAGGGGGGATCTCCTTAAGGGAGTTGAACATAAAGCTGAAGTGCTTGGAAAGTATCTGGGAGGCGTACTCCTTGTAAAGCTTTCTGCCGCGCTCGTTGACAAAGACCTGCAGCTCTTTTTTGCTCTGGCCTACAGGTATCTTGTCCACCAGGCCTTTAGCTTCCAGTTTGCTTACTATCTTGGTGAAGTTGCTTCTGGAAATGCCGAGCCTGGAGGCTATGCGGGACATATTCTCGCAGAGCTCTTCGTTTTCCAGGAGATATTCCAATACCTGTATCTGTGCAAAGGAAAACTTTGTGCCGTAAAGCTCCATATTCTCAACTTTATATGCAGCAGAGTACCTGTTGCAGTAATGTATAAGGGCTTCCACGATATCGCGGTATTCGCCCATCCATTCTAGTTTCATGGATCTGCTCCTTTTCCTGAAGTCTTTTCAATTGTAGCAAATAATAATTACCGGGACAAGATTATAATCACTTGTGCCTCTTGATTTATCTTCTGGCGGAGAGTATGATACTATTGTTTCCAGTGGAAACAATAGTACTTATCATTTCATTTGAGTTTTCAGGAGGTATCAAATTGAAAACCAGTAAAAAAGCTCTCAGAGTGCTTTGCATTGGTCTGATCATTGTTCTGATCGGAAGCATCTTTGCAAGTGTATTCAATGGCGGGAGCGGCGTTTCAGTAAAGCGCATCCGCTTTGACGCTGCGCATGGCAAGATGAGCGGACTCTTGTACATGCCAAAGGACGCTTCTGACAGCAATCCTAAGCCGACTGTCATCGTTACCCACGGATATTTAAACTCCGCGGAGATGCAGGATGCAAATGCCATAGAACTGTCCCGCAGGGGTTTCGTGGTGCTGGCTCTTGACCAGTATGATCACGGCCACTCTACAATAGATCCGGCAAATTACACCGATGCCAGCTTCTTCGGCTACTGGCTGCCGTTCTGGATGAATTCCATGAACGACGCAGTGCAGTACATGTACGAGCAGCCCTACGTTCTTAAGGACAATGCCGGAAACGGTATAATTGGTGTAACAGGCCACTCAATGGGCGGTTTCTCCACTGCTGTGGCTATAGCTATGGATGAGACTCAGGCAGCAGCCACCGGCATCCGCAAGATCTACACCGGCCTTACCGAAGGCGCAGATTTCTCTTATACCGCGCTCATAGGCTTTGATGTTGCAACCATCGATGCACTCGGCGGCGGCAGGACCATGGGCAAGGTAGCAGCTCAGTACGACGAATTCTTCTTCAACGACCCGGCCGAGACTGGCGGCACAGTAAGACAGAAGAACTACGTAGGAACACCGGAAGGAAAGACCTGGCTGGAGCAGACCGCTCCTGAGGCCAACACCTGGTACAAGACCGCTGACGGCGGCAAGCGTATCATCTATCAGCCGGCTGAGACCCACCCGTGGAACCATTTCTCCAAGACCACCACATCCTACGCGATCGACTTCTACACCACAGCCTTCGCGGATTACTCCTCCTACCTGAAGGATATCCCGGCTTCCAACCAGATCTGGCTGTATAAGGAGCTCTTTGAGTGCGTGGCACTTGTAGGCTTCGTGATCTTCATCATCGGAGTTGCATCCCTGCTTATAGAGGTGCCGTTCTTCAAGCTCTCCAAGAGCGGAGAACTGGAGCTCCAGAAGAAGGCTGCAGGCGGCGCAAAGATCGCAGGAATAATAATCACGATAATCGCGATACTGCTTCCGGCGGTATTCTTCACGCCCCTTATGGACGGCGGCGCAGGCAGCCCGACAGTCATGATACTGTTCTACGCAGGCCTTGTTGCAGCTGCAGGCGGCATCGTTGCTGTTATTGCAGCAGCTGCCAGGAAGGCTGACAAGAAGCTCATCCCCGGCGGCTGCATACTGGCTGTGAGCGGAGCTCTGCTCGCACTCGTTTCCAGGACCGGCGTCTACAACGACAACGCTGTATTTACTGCAATAGGCCTCAACAGCATAGCTTACTGGACATTGAACTGCGCGCTGATCGCCATGGTCATCATGAGCGCCGTATTCGTGTGCATCAAGGCCAAGGCTGGCGCAGATCTTTCCACTTACGGCATCAGCGTAAAGCCTGTGACTATCATAGCATCCATCTGCACAGCAATAGCCACTTACGTGATATCCTATGCTCTGCTGTTCCTTGTGGATGCAATCTTTAAGGCAGACTTCAGGATCTGGACCTTCGCGTTCAAGACCTTCGACATGAACGTCTTCCCGGCTATCCTGCGCTATCTGCCGACATTCCTGCTCTTCTATGTAGTGTCCACGATATCCATCACCATCAACACCAACACAGAGGGCACAAAGGGTGCATGGGGCTACATTCTTGCGATCCTGCTCAACGCAGGCGGAGCCTTCATCTGGGCAGTGCTGCAGTACGGCACTCTGCTCGGTTCCGGCGTGGCAATGCAGCCCGGCTCCGCGCTTTCCGGGATCATGATCATCGCCATGGTACCGACCCTTGCGATAGCTGCGGTGATCTCGCGCAATCTCTTCAAGAAGACCGGCAACATCTGGCTGCCTGCTGTACTCAACGCGCTGCTCATGACCACCATGACCCTCGCGAACACCATGATTGCAAACAAGCCTTACTGAACTATCAAGCACTAAAATAGACCCTCTTGGATGATCCAAGAGGGTCTTTGTTTTCAATTGGTACACTACAATTTATTATGTCCGAAAAAGAGACATTATTAATGTCTGTAAAAGTGACAGTACTTGCGCTGTGCTCATAGTTGTAGTTCAGAGTTATCTTGTCGTCAAATACATATACTGAGTTTACAAAGGCGTTGATGACGTTCTTTTGATACTCCTTATCTTCTATGTTTCCGTATTTGAAGCTGCTTATCCATGCGACTATCTGATCTTTTGTAAATACGGGCCGTTCAATAAGTGCCAACTCGATAGAAGATTCAATTTGGGAACGCTGGGCTTCGAGCATATCAAGGCGTTCTTTTGTAGATGGCGAAACTATACCTGCCTGGACGGCATTTACAAGGTTTTCAATGCCTTTTTTGCATTCCTGAAGCTGTTTTTTCAGTGCGGGAATGGTAGGATCGTCCTGCGACTGTACAATCAATATATTGTCAGCTATGCGGTCTATATTCTCATA
>JAZQIH010000154.1:0-13612 GCA_045541015.1 Anaerovoracaceae bacterium
CACCAATCTTATGGGCCAGTACTACTTCAAGTGCCGCAACGAGGGCGTAAAATTCACTCAGGAGATGGCAGAAGAGATAAGGTCTCAGATAGACCACCTCTGCAGCCTGCGCTTTAAGCAGGACGAACTGGACTACATGCGCACCATAAGGTTCATAAAGGACGACTACGTGGAGTTTTTAAGGCTCTGGCACCCGATGAGGGATTATGTAAGCGTAAAGCTTCTTAACAGCGGAGAGCTCTCCATAGTAGTGGACGGGCCGCTGTTTTCCGCCATGCAGTTTGAGATCTACCTGCTGGAGATAGTAAACGAGGTCTACTTCCGCTTTAAGTACGATTACAACAGGCTTCTTGAGTCTGCCGAGGAGAGGCTGAATGCTAAGATCAAGGCCATGAACGACGGCAAATATACTTTCCAGTTTGCGGAGTTTGGCTGCAGAAGAAGGCTTTCCAGGGAGTGGGAAGATGTTGTTGTTAAGCGCTTCTGCGAGGAGACAAAGAACTGCGTTGGCACATCCAACGTTTACCTTGCAATGAAGCACAACGTAACTCCTATAGGCACCTATGCACACGAGTTCGTTCAGATGTACCAGGGCATTCCGTCCATTCCGCTGGCGTTCACCAACCATTACGCTATGCAGGACTGGTACGACGAATACAAGGGCGATAACGGAACCGCTCTTTCCGATACTGTAACTACTGATCTGTTCCTGCTGGATTTCGACCGTTCCATGGTGAACAACTACACAGGCGTGCGCCACGACAGCGGAGATCCTTACGCATGGGGAGAAAAGATCATAGCCCATTACAAGAGCTACGGCGTGGACCCCAAGACCAAGCTGCTGCTCTTCTCCGACAGCCTTGATTTCGACAGGGCCCAGAAGCTCCACGACTACTTTAAGGACAAGACCAAGGTATCTTTCGGCATAGGCACTTTCTGCAGCAACGATACATGCGAGGAAGCTCTGAACATAGTTATAAAGCTGCAGTACGTAAACGGAAGGCCCGTTGCCAAGCTCTCGGATAACCCGGAGAAGGCAATGTGCCAGGACATGGAATATCTGGAGTACCTCAAGCGCGCCGTAGCCTTCCGCCTCAAGCGCGACAGCCTCGGCTAGAAACGAGGGACGGTTCTTATTCATCTTTTTGGTAAATTTTAACATGAAAACACAGAAAACAAGCAAGGGCATACTCTGGAAGGTGTTCCTGGCTATATTCGGACTGATATTCTTTGCTGTTATGGAGCTTGGCAAGCACACCTTGCTCGGCTGGGTGCTTACAGCAGTGCTCATAGCGGCTTTCGCATTTGCTGCAACTAAGCTGTCCAGGCTGCAAAAAGGCAGAAAGGTCAAGTTCTTCCTCTGCTGGGTGGCGCTTTTTGCGCTGTTTGCGGCTGTGGTATTCGTGTCCTGGCCGCCGGAAAAAAGAGTTCCTGCGGTATCTCATAAAAATCCGGAGCTTACCCAGATCGTTACAGTAGAGCAGGGCCGGCTGCAGGGCGTTAAGACCAAGGACAGCAAGGTAGAAGTCTTTGCCGGCATACCTTACGCAAAGCCGCCGGTTGGAGAGCTCCGCTGGAAGGAGCCTGTGCCTGCGGATAAGTGGGACGGAGTCCTTAAGGCAGATACCTTTGCTCCTATGTCCATGCAGACCAGGGAACTTCCCATCTACAGCTCTCTGGCAAGGATAATAGGTTTCCACGATTACAAATTCTTTGATTTTACCGACAACTACAGGGAGCCCGCAAGCGAGGATTCCCTCTACCTTAACATCTGGCGTCCGGCCGGAGCATCCGCAGGGGATAAGCTTCCGGTAATGGTCTACATCCACGGCGGCTCTCTTCAGACCGGCCAGCCTTGGTACGCAGATTACAGCGGAGACGGCCTTGCAAGGGAAGGCGTCATAGTTGTTAACATGCACTACAGACTGGGCGTTTTTGGCTTCTTTGCTGACGAAGAGCTTGCGGCTGAATCTCCCAACCACACAACGGGTAACTATGGGCTGCTGGATCAGATAATGGCGCTCAAATGGGTGCAGAGCAATATAGCGGCTTTCGGCGGAGATCCTGCTAATGTTACGGTCTCCGGAGAATCCGCCGGTTCCGCCTGCGTTTCGGCACTTTGCACTTCGCCTTTGGCCAAGGGGCTCTTCAGGCGCGTGCTCATGGAAAGCTCCACGGTAAGCGCTCCTGTTCCGGCACATTCCTTCAGGCTTCTTGACGCCGCATACAGGGCAGCAAAGGTCACAAAAGAAAAGTTCGGCGCATCAAACATAGCGGAGCTCAGGGCAGTTCCTGCGGAAAAGATAGTAGGGGAGCTCAGCACTCACCACCACATTACCGTGGACGGCTACGTACTTACTGAAACTCCTTACGAATCCTACGCCAAGGGCATACACAACGAAGAGGCGCATATGCACGGCTTCAACCGCGAGGAAGCAGCCCCCTTCATAATGTTCTCCCAGGGCTCAATGAAAAACTACGAGAGCAGGGTAAGGGCTTACTTCAGGGAGCAGGCTGACGCTGTCCTTAAGCTCTATCCGTCCGCTACGGACGCAGAGGCAAGGCGCAACTGGGCAGACCTGGACAGCGCTATACTCTTTACCTACGGCCACTACTGCCTTGCAAGGCAGGCTGCGGCAAACAGCATACCTTCGTACACTTACCATTTCACTAAGGATAACGGGTACCTTGGCACCTGGCACAGCGGAGAGGAAGTCTATTTCTACGGCAACATTCCCGAAGGATCAAAGCTTTTCGACGCCCGCGACAGGGAGCTTTCCGCCCAGATCGTAAAGTACGTTGTGAACTACATGAAGACCGGAGACCCCAACGGGGCAGGGCTTCCTGCATGGACCTCCGGCGATCCGGACAGGTTAATGGAGTTTGGCGTAAGTACCGGAATGCAGGCAGCTCCGTACCTGGAACTGTATAAAGCCATGGACCAACTGTTTGGCTTTAAAAAAGATTAAAAATGGTGTTGACAAACACGGATTATTAGAGTAAAATCTAGAACGTTCTGTTGGTTAACGGATGCGGAAATCAGCTCCATTAAACAAGTGTGCCGGGGTGTAGCGCAGCTTGGTAGCGCATCTGCTTTGGGAGCAGAGGGCCGCACGTTCGAATCGTGTCACCCCGACCATCAGAATAGTGTATGTGGGCCCTTAGCTCAGTTGGTCAGAGCGTCCGGCTCATAACCGGCAGGTCCCGGGTTCAAGTCCCTGAGGGCCCACCACATACGCCCAGTTAGCTCAGTCGGTAGAGCAGCAGACTGAAAATTTGCGTGTCCTTGGTTCAATTCCGAGACTGGGCACCACAAAAGAGCTGGCTTAGCCAGGTCTTTTGCTTTATATTGAAATTTTATACACGCTGTTTTGCGGAGATAAAGCCCGTATTAAGAGTATAAAAAATATCACTGATAAAACGCGCCGGAATGCCCGTTTCAGGGCACTTTTATAGCCCGTTATCAGAGCTTATTTTACCTTAATATTTCACTGTGGTTACATAATTTCCCGTAATGAAAATGTCATAAATTTCACAATTACAAAATGACAGCACATAGTGTATAATTAAATTGACAATAGGAGCAAATAATTTATCATTTAGGGGGCGTTATGATATCTTACAACAGACTATGGGAAACCATGAAGGCTAAGGGAGTTAGCCAGTACAAACTGATTAAGACGTACAAATTCAGCAGCGGCCAGCTGGACAGGCTCCGCAGGAACGAAAACGTCAACATCCTCACTATCACAGCTCTATGCGACATACTCGACTGTGGCATAGAAGATATCGTCGAGTACAGAAAAGATTAGTTAAGTTGTAACCTAATAGCGGAAAACGGCGCTTTTGAAGCGCCGCTTTTTTTATTCCCTGATAACTTTAATTGTTTCTATCTCTACAGTATCCTTTGGCACGTCCTGCATGTAGAAGCCCAGGCTGCCGGTCTTTACCGTTGCTATCTTGTCCAGAACATCAAAGCCGTCCGTAAGCTTTCCGAATGCGGCGTACTGTCCGTCCAGATGCGGTGCATCCTGGTGCATTACGAAGAACTGGGAAGATGCGGAGTTTGGATCGTTGGTCCTTGCCATGGAGAGCACTCCTCTGGTGTGCTTAAGAGTGTTTTGCGGGAAACCGTTTCCTCTGAATTCTCCATTGATAGCTTCAGCATCCTTGTGGGAGAAATCTGCGGTGTAGCCGCCGCCCTGGATCATAAAGCCCTTTATGACTCTGTGGAAGATGAGTCCGTTGAAGAATCCGTCTTCAGCAAGCTTTACGAAGTTAGCAACTGTAGCAGGTGCCATATCCGGGTACAGCTCAGCTGTCATGGTGCCAAAGCCCTTGACGATTATTTCTATCTTGGTGTTTGCCATTGTTTCGCTCCTTTTCTAAAGTGTTTTATCGGATTATATCAGAACAGGCCTTTTATTACAATATCCGCGGCTCTTAAAGCGCGCTGCCCTGGAAGCTGCCCCTTGCTGCAAACTCCTGCTGTATGCCGTTGAGCACCGCGTGCTTGTTGCGGGTCCAGTCCGGCGCTATTAGGCTATCCTGCGGCGCGTCTCCGGTGAGCCTGTGCACAGTAACAGACTGAGGCATTATCTCAAGGATATCGCAGACCAGCTTAATGTACTCTTCCCGGGTAAGAACAGGGAATGGCGCCTTAAGGTAGGCTTTTCCCATGGCCGTGCCTTTCATAAGGTGCAGCATGTGTATCTTGATCCCGAAAGGAGCAAAGCCTGCAGCGTATTTTGCCGAGGATATCATAGTACCTTTATCTTCGCCAGGAAGGCCCAAAATAAGGTGTATGACGCATTTTATTCCGCACGCCGATAGATTATACATCGCTTCTTCAAAATCGGCGTTTTTCCAGCATCTGTTGAAATCTGCCGCGGTCTTCTCGTCCGAAGTCTGAAGCCCAAGCTCCACCCAAAGGAAGGTCTTTTCGTTGAACTCGGATAGAAGGTCCAGGATCTCCGGGCCCAGGCAGTCCGGCCTTGTAGCAACGGCCAGGCCTACAACGTTTTCCTGCGCCAAAGCATCCTCCCACATAGTCCGCAGCTTTTCCGCCGGGGCGTAAGTGTTGGTGTGGCTCTGGAAATAAGCTATGTACTTTACGTTCTGGTCCTTGCCGGATGCCCACTTTTTCGGAAGCTTTTCGATCTGGCTTTTTATATCGGACGCAAAAGTCCCGGAACCGTCGCCGGAACAAAAAGTGCAGCCGCCAAAGCCTTTGCTTCCGTCCCTGTTGGGGCAGGTGAGACCGGCGTCTATGGACAGCTTTACCACCTTGCAGCCGAAACGCTCCTTAAGATAAGTCGATATGGAATTGTAGTGAAGTCCGTTGAACATGATTCGATTATATCAGAGCTCTGCAAAAAACACAAAAGGCAGGCGAGCTGCCGGTCTCCTGCCTTTTGTGCAATTGCTGTCTGGATGATATAAATAGGGAGCGCCCTATTTAACTAAAATAATGGTGCGGTACTTTTCTACAGGTACCTTGTCTATACTGCCGGAGAGCTTTCCTGCGGTATCCAGCACTACGCTGTAGCCCGTGGTGTCGAGATCGCCTGCAGCGCCGCCGTTGGAGTAGATTATCATGTAGTCTTTTCCGCCGGAGCTGAACCTGGATGTTATCGTGCCGGAGCTGTCCCAGCTCACATCTATGCCGCCTGCGTTTTCCGCAAGAGCTGCAGTGCTCTGCTTGAACGCTATCAGCGCCTTGTATGCCTCATATATATCCGCATTTTTGATGAGCAGCGAGTAGTCTATTGCGTTGACGCTGTCCGGAGACTTATATGAGTTGCTGTCTCCGCCCTTGGTGCGCAGCATCTCTTCGCCCGCAAGCATGAAGCTGGTGCCCTTGGAGGTGAAGACCACGGAGTTTGCCTGCACGCACATCTTCCTGACGGTGTCTTCGTCTGTAATGCCTGCCGCTTTGATCCTGTCGTAAAGGGTGTAGTTGTCGTGGCAGGTAACGTAGTTTACGGTCTTGTCCGCGTCTTCTATCTTTACGGCTGTGCTCGCTGTTATGCCGTTGATGCCGGCTGCTATGGCATCCAGCTCCGCTTTAGTTGCTGCAGTTCCTGTTATCCAGCCAAGAGCATCCGCTGCGTTAAGGCCGCCCTTTATAAGAGCGTCTCTCATTTGGTCGTTGAACTGTCCGTAGCCGACGAACTTGTTGCCGTTAGCCTGCACTGCCTGACTGTCCGCGGCAAGGGGAGTTGCTCCGCCGGTCCATGGCTCTCCGTAGACTACTATGTCCGGGTCGATCTTCTTAAGGGCATCCACAACCATGTTCATGGTCTCGATATCGTGCAGGCCCATAAGGTCGAACCTGAAGCCGCGCAGCTTGTATTCCTTAGCCCAGTAGCATACGCTGTCTATTATGAACTTGCGCATCATGGGCATCTCGCTGGCGGTCTCGTTGCCGCAGCCGGAGCCGTTGGAAAGGGTGCCGTCTGTCTTGTACCTGAAGTAGTATCCGGGCATCAGGACATCGAAGTTGGAGCCTTGTGCACTGCTCACGTGGTTGTATACCACATCCATTATAACACTGATGCCCTTATTATTAAAGGCCGCAATAAGCTGTTTCAGCTCTCTTATTCTTACGTAGCCGTTGTCCGGGTCGGAAGAGAAGAGGCCTTCGGGTACGTTGTAGTTCAGCGGATCGTAGCCCCAGTTGAAGCTGTAACTGTGCTCGTTGTTGTTGTGGTCGAATACGGGCTGCAGCTGCACTGCGTTTACTCCAAGCTCTACTATGTGGTCGAAGCCTGTCTTTACGGTCTTGCCGTCCTTTGTGTAGGTGGTGCCCGGCTCTATGACTCCGAGATATTTTCTGCGGTTTGCTTCAGTTCCTTGCCAGGTGTCGGAGGATGTTATGTCCGCAACGTGCATCTCCCAGACTGTAAGGGCTTTGCGGTCTGTTGCGGGCACCTTTACATCTGCCCAGCCTTCGGGGGAGGCCTGAGCGGGGTCTACCACCATGCCGCGGGTACCGTCCGCAGCCGCGCTCCTTGCGTAAGGATCGACTATCTCCGCTCCGTCGGGGTAGGCGGAGTTGTAGACTTTATAGGTGTAGTACATGCAGCCGAGATCGCCTTCCAGCCTGTATTCGAACACGCCCTTGTCCTTTTTTTTCATGGTGTATTCGGCAGCCTGGCTAGTTTTCGGATCCTGGTAGAGCTTAAGGACTATCTTGGAGGAAACAGGGGACCACACTCTGAATGTAGTGCCTTCCTTGCTGAAGATAGCGCCCAGCTCTCCGTCGTAATAGTACTTTTCGTTGAAGCTTGCGGTGTTGTAAAGGCCCCTTGTGGAAACGTCCGCCTTTAGCTTGGCTCCTGTGCCTCTGAAGGTCACCTCAACAGCGTACTTCTTTGAGAAATCCGCTTCTTTGGACAGGGGTATGCTGTAGGTGTACCTGCCTGCGCCGCTGCCGTCAGCTATTACCGCTCCGTCCTCGTAGACCGTGTAGTGCTCCGTGGCGTTGCTGCAGCGCAGCATCAGGGAAGTTCCGTCCGCAAACTCCGCCAGATCTATGGAATCCGTGATTATTTTTTCTGCTGTTTTGTACATGTTCTCGTCGCCGCCTGCAAGGTAGATATGGTAGGTGTTGCCGTCCTTAACAAGATCGCTGAATACTATAAAGCGGTCCGCGTCCGTGCCGTCCTTGGTCCAGGAGCCCTTGGTCTTTACGATTATACCAAGCTTTCCGGAGCTCAGATCGCCGAATTTGGAGAGGGGATAGCAGGCTATTACTCCGTAGTCGTCCTGGTAGTTCCAGTCGTCCTCCTTGCTGTCGTCCTGGCCTGCCGGATCCCAGAGCCACAGGGCCCAGCCGGAGTACTTGTTGTCCTCCCTCTGGTAGTGGATCTGAATGGTGTCCTCCGTAGCTGCCGGAATAGTTGTAGGAAGATCCACATCTCTTTCCGGGTACTTTGCTTCCGGCTCTTTCTTTCCGCAGGCTGCCATGCTTACTACCATCAGCAGCGCAAGGATAAGGCAGAGTACTTTCTTAGATGATCTCATTTTACACCTCCGAAGCTGTGTTTTCCGAAACTGAAGGGGCTTTGAGCTTTTCTCCTAGCGAGCTTAGCAGGGAAAAGGTCCCCGGATCGTAGTATTTAGCTATAAGAGTGCTGTAGTAAAGTCTGCAGCTTTCCACTTCAGGTTCTCCGTTCAGCACTACCGCGTAGTCCAGGCCTTCCGGCACCATTGCAAGGGGCAGGGGCATTATGCCGCGGTTCTGGCGCAGCATCTCAAAAAGGTAGTTGATATCGCTGCTGCAGGCATCGCCTGGCCTTGGGATGCCTGGCCACCACAGGCAGTGGTCCCTTCCTCCGGTGTAGAGTATGAAGTTGGAAACCCTGTGCCTCCATGAAAGCTCCAGCACCGGCTCCTTGGACAGGGGATTCTCCTTATTAACAAGGAAGACGATTGGAGATTCGATTATCATGGTGGAGATAGTTGAGCGCCTCCCGGGAGGGGTAAAGGAGATCACGGCGTCCGTCCTGAGGTTGGTCAGAACGAAATCGCAGTCCGAATCCGGGCACTTGATCACCTGCAGCTCGTATTCGTTGTTGCTTGATATATTTTCCAGGCTGTTTTTGAGCATCGTGTCCGCTCCGGTTGCAACGCATAGCCTAAGAGACGGCCTCAGCTCGTTGTCCAGGGCTTTCATTTCTTTTTCAAGCCTGTCGAAATCCGCCAGAAGAATGCGGCTCCTGTGGTAGAAAAAGGTGCCTGCCGGCGTTAATGAAACACCGTTCTGGCTGCGGACGAAAAGCCTTGTACCTAATTCTTCCTCAAGCTTTGTAATTGTTTTGCTCACAGCCTGCCGCGAAATAAAAAGTGTGTCTGCTGCAGCAAGAAAGCTTTGTGTATTTGCAACAGCTAAAAATGCTCTTAATTGTTTTATATCCATAAATAAGTCCTATCCATCCAGGGGGGATGTGTTTTTCTTGATAAAATTATAACATTTTACGGGCTTGATGCAACCAAAAGTTGCACTGCGGAAAGTTTTTTTCGCTTTTAACTTGAAGGTATTTATATTATTATACATAAGTCAGACAATGACAGGCATTTGCATGCCTGTTGCAACTATAAGTATTGAAAAGGAAAGATTGTATTTATGGATCAGGAATTCAAACTTACCAGCGTAGAGCAGATGGAAGCGGACCAGGAAAGGCTCCATCAGACAGCTCAGCAGGTCGGAGTTGACACCTGGCAGGATCGTGTCAAGAACCAGATGCCGCACTGCGGATTTGGTGAAAAGGGCATATGCTGCCGTATCTGCGCCATGGGTCCGTGCCGTATCACACCCAAGGCTCCCAAGGGCATTTGCGGTGCTACCGCAGACGCTATAGCGGGCCGCAACTACCTGCGTATGGCTGCAGGCGGTGCTGCAACTCACTCTGACCACGGCCGCGAGTGCGCATGGAAGCTCCACGACGCAAGCGAAGACGGTTACTACCATGTAACTGACTCCACCAAGCTCCTTAAGCTCGCTAAAGAGTGGGGAGTAGAGACCAAGGGCAGAGATATCTACGATATCGCTCACGATGTCGCTAACATCAGCATCAACGAGTACGGCAAGCCGACAGGATACCAGCGCTGGGTAGACAGAGCTACCAAGGAACGCCAGGATGTCTGGGCAAGGGAAGACATACTCCCAAGAGCCGTAGACAGAGAAGTCGTTACCGCTATGCACATGACCCACATGGGCAACACCGCAGATCCCGAGGCACTCGTACGCCAGTCCCTGCGCTGCGGAATGGCAGACGGCTGGGGCGGTTCCATGACTGGTACAGAAATGTCCGATATCATGTACGGAACACCAATGCCTCACGAAACAGAAGGCAACCTGGGCGTTATGGAACTGGATCAGGTAAACATCGTTTGCCACGGCCACGATCCTGCCGTATCGGAAATGATCATCCGCTACGCTGAAGATCCCGAAATGCTCAAGCGCGCAAGAAGCGTTGGCGCCAAGGGCATCAACGTTGTAGGTCTTTGCTGCACCGGCAACGAAATGATGATGCGCCACAAGATAAAGATGGCAGGAAACTTCCTGCAGCAGGAAGCAGTTATACTCACAGGTGTCTGCGATGCTATCGTGGTAGATGTACAGTGCATCTTCCCCAACATCGGACCTGTTTCCGAGTGCTTCCACACTAAGTTCTATACAACTTCCCCGATCGCAAGGATTCCTCTTTCAGAGTACCTGCCCATCACCAGCGAGAACGCCGGCAAGGTTGCAGAAAAGATCGTTAAGGAAGCTATAGACAACTTCCCCAACAGAGATCCCGGAAAGATCTTCATCCCGGAGCACAAGCACATTGCAAGCGTAGGTTACTCCTGCGAAGGTATCAAGAGCCGTCTGGACACTGTTACCAACAGCCACCTGGATGTAGTAGATACCTACAAGCCTCTCATCGAGTGCATCAAGTCCGGTGTTATCCGCGGTGCTGTAGCTATGGTAGGCTGCAACAACCCCAAGGTTCGTCCGGACTACTCCCACATAGAGATCATGAAGAAGCTCCTGGAGAACGATATCGTTATCGTAGCTACAGGCTGCGCAGCTCAGGCAGCATCCAAGGCCGGTCTTCTGGACAAGCGCGCCAAGGTATACTGCGGTGAAGGCCTCCGCCGTGTCTGCACACTTGCGGACATCCCGCCGGTACTGCACATGGGTTCCTGCGTAGATATCAGCCGCATGATGCTCCTGGTAACAGGCATCGCAAAGGACTGGGGCGTAGACACCACTCAGATCCCTGTAGTAGGCTGCGCACCGGAATGGATGAGCGAAAAGGCAGTATCCATTGCTAACTACGTAGTTGCTACCGGTATCGATACCTACCTTGGAATAGATCCTCTCGTAGGCGGATCCCCGGCTATGATGGAGCTCATCACCAAGGGCACCAAGAAGATGGTAGGTGCAGGCTACGTTATCAACACCGATCCCGAAGCTCTTGTCCAGAGCATCATAGACGGTATAGAAGAAAAGCGCAAAGCGCTGGGTATATAACATGAAAATAGCCGTAACAGGAAAGGGCGGAGTAGGCAAGACCACCTTCGCCGCATGTCTGGCAAGGCTCTACGCGGACGAAGGCCGCAAGGTGCTCTGCGCGGATGTAGACCCGGATGCAAATTTGGGCCTGGCCCTGGGCTTTTCGGAGGAAGACCTTTCAAAGATCACGCCTATCACGGAAATGAAGGACATGATCAAGCAGCGCACCCACGCGGACGAATTCGAAAGGTTCTTCAAGATCAACCCCAAGGTAGACGATCTTCCGGACAAGCTTGCCCACGAGATCAACGGCGTAAAGCTGCTGCTCATGGGTACAGTAAAGGTCGGCGGCCAGGGCTGTGTCTGCCCGGAGCATGTAATGCTCAAAAGGCTGCTCTCTCACATGATAATCCAGAGGGACGAAGTAGTCATAATGGACATGGAGGCAGGCCTGGAGCACCTCTCCAGAGGCACCACGGACATGGTGGACCAGTTCATCGTAGTGGTGGAGCCGGGCGCCCGCAGCATACAGACATACCACAGTGTACAAAGGCTGGCTAAGGACCTTGGAGTAAACAAGGTAAGCGTAGTAGCCAACAAGGTCCGCGGACCGGAAGACGAAGAGTTCATAAGGAATTCTGTCCCCGCAGAGGATCTTCTGGGAATGATACATTACAGCAACGATGTATCAGACGCAGACAGGCGCTGCGCATCGCCCTACGATATTGCACCTGCGGCTGTAGAAGAGATAAGAGCTATCAAGAACAAGATGGACGCACAGGCCATCTGATCCAAACAGGAGGAAACCAGCGTGAAACGCTTATTCGATTGTGTATTTAACGGCAGCGATCAAATGTACGCCAAGGCCGCTGCAGACCTTGACGCAGCGATAGCAAAGTACGGCCCGGAGCATTCCGTTATGCTCCCGGATACCGCATTCAACTGCGCTATCATACTTGAGTACTGCAACATCCAGGTAAAGACCCTGGCAGACCTCAAGGCTGCCATGGACGGCACCATCAAAGAATGGATGACCAAAAAAGAAAGAACAGGAGACATCTTCAAGTCCGGCCTTGCTACCGCAATGGCAGCTCAGGTCATAGAAGCTGTTAAGTATGTGGAAGATACCCAGCCTTACAAGGGCGAGTATCACGGCCACATGACAGACGCCGAGGTAAGAGAGCTGGGTCTGCCGCTCGTTACCAAGGACATCCCGGGCTTCGTAGTCCTTATCGGACCTGCTCCTTCCGCTGAAGAGGCAAGGGACATCATCAAGGGCTACCAGGCAAGGGGCATATTCGTATTCCTTATCGGAGGAATAATAGAGCAGGCTAAGCGCATGGGCATATCCATGGGCTTCAAGGTCCGTATCGTGGAAGTCGGCCCGGACATCTGGGCAGTATCCCACGTAGTAGACCTGGTAATGCGCGCAGCTATGATCTTCGGCAACATCCAGCCCGGAGATTACTGGGGCATGAACACCTACACACTGGAAAGGATCATGGCCTTCGTAAACGCTTACTCCGCAGTAGACGATCTTACAGTAGCATGCGGCGCTGGCGCCATCGCTCTCGGCTTCCCGGTGATCACCAACGAGGACGAGACTCTGTGGAAGGTACCTAAGAGCCTCATCCTCCAGCCCAACACCAAGGACTGGATCGAGACCTCCCTGGAAGCTAGGGATATCAAGCTCAAGGTTACTGCAATGGATATTCCAATCGCTTTCAACACCGCGTTCGAAGGCGAGATCATCCGCCGCGGAGACATGCAGTTCGAAGCTTACGGCAGCCGTACAGACTGCTTCGAGCTTGTAGTAAGCAAGGACCCCAGAGAGATAGAAGATCACAAGATAACCGTTATCGGACCGGACTTCGACCACCTCTACGACGTTCTTACAGAGCTTGGCTCCGAGCCTATCTACGAGCGCGGCGCAAGCATCCAGCTTGCTTACATTGCTGAGGTCGGCGGCAAGAACATGCAGTCCGACTTCGAATCCGTATTCGAAAGAAAGTTCCACTCCTGGCTCAACTGCCTCGAAGGCGTTATGCACACAGGCCAGAGAGACCAGATCCGTATCCGCGTTTCCAAGTCCGCTTTCGATCAGGGCTTCAGGGCAAGGCATATAGGCGAAGTCCTCTACGCTAAGCTCAAGAGCGAATACGATACAGTAGTAGACAAGGTCCAGATCACTGTTATCACAGACCCGTCCGAGTGCACCAGGCTGCGCAAGGAAATGGCAGTTCCAATCTATAACAAGAGGGACGACAGACTTTCCAAGCTCACAGACGAGTCCGTAGAAGAGTTCTACACCTGCACACTGTGCCAGAGCTTCTCTCCGAGCCATGTCTGCATAGTTACTCCGGAAAGACTTGGTCTTTGCGGCGCAGTTTCCTGGCTGGATGCTAAGGCTACCAACCAGCTGAACCCCAACGGACCGTGCCAGATCGTTTCCAAGGAAGGCTGCATAGACGAGACCATAGGCGTATGGCCGGATGTAGACCGTGCTGTAAATGAGTACTCCCACGGCGCTCTGGAGAAGGTAACACTTTACTCCCTGTTCCAGGATCCTATGACAAGCTGCGGCTGCTTCGAGTGTATCTGCGG